>NZ_JBHWVO010000008.1:0-318928 GCF_042736635.1 Streptomyces sp. NPDC060035 | reverse complement strand
CAGCGCCGGCAGCGCCGGCGCCGGTGGCGCCCGCCGCCCCGGTTGCGGCTCCGGCCGCCCCGGCGCCCGTGGCCGCCGCTCCGGCACCCGTCACCCCGGCACCGGCCGCTCCGGCCGCGCCTTCCGGTGACGACGGCGCGTACGTCACGCCGCTGGTCCGCAAGCTCGCCGCCGAGAACGGCGTCGACCTGGGCGCGGTCAAGGGCACCGGCGTCGGTGGCCGTATCCGCAAGCAGGACGTCGTTGCCGCCGCGGAGGCCGCCAAGGCCGCCGCTGCCGCTCCGGCTCCGGCCGCCGCTGCCCCGGCAGCCAAGGCCGCGCCGAAGCTCGAGGCGTCCCCGCTGCGCGGTCAGACGGTCAAGATGACCCGCATGCGCAAGGTCATCGGCGACAACATGATGAAGGCGCTGCACTCGCAGGCCCAGCTGACCTCGGTCCTCGAGGTCGACATCACCAAGCTGATGAAGCTGCGCAACCAGGCGAAGGAGTCCTTCGCCGCCCGTGAGGGCGTCAAGCTGTCCCCGATGCCGTTCTTCGTGAAGGCGGCGGCCCAGGCGCTGAAGGCCCACCCGGTCGTCAACGCCCGGATCAACGAGGACGAGGGCACCATCACGTACTTCGACTCGGAGAACATCGGCATCGCCGTGGACGCCGAGAAGGGTCTGATGACCCCGGTCATCAAGGGTGCGGGCGACCTGAACATCGCCGGTATCGCGAAGAAGACCGCCGAGCTGGCCGGCAAGGCCCGCGGTGGCGGCCTCACCCCGGACGACATGTCCGGTGCCACCTTCACCGTCAGCAACACCGGTTCGCGCGGTGCGCTGTTCGACACCGTCATCGTGCCGCCGAACCAGGCCGCCATCCTGGGCATCGGTGCCACCGTCAAGCGTCCGGCGGTCATCGAGACCGCCGAGGGCACCGTCATCGGTATCCGCGACATGACGTACCTCTCGCTCTCCTACGACCACCGTCTGGTGGACGGCGCGGACGCCGCCCGCTACCTGACCACGGTCAAGGCGATCCTTGAGGCCGGCGAGTTCGAGGTCGAACTCGGCCTCTGAGCCGTGCAGCTGTAACCAGCCTCACCAGCGGCGCCCCCGTCCGGAACACTCCCGGACGGGGGCGCCGCCGTATTGTCTAGACACCACCGGTCGCCCTCGGGCGCCGTGTCGGTGTAGGCAGCACCGGTTTGCCCCGAAGGAGCCCGTCATGACCCCGCCCGTCGTCCACTCGCTGCGCGAGCAGATCCGCGAGCACATCGTGGACGGGATCGTCAGCGGGCGCTGGAAGCCGGGCGAGCGGATCGTGGAGCGCCGTATCGCGACCGAGCTGGAGGTCAGTCAGACGCCCGTGCGCGAGGCGCTGCGCGAGCTGGAGACCCTGCGACTGATCGAGTCGGCACCGAACAAGGGCGTACGGGTACGGAACCTGACCGCGGCCGATCTGGAGGAGAGCTATCCCGTACGGGCCGGGCTCGAGCAGATCGCGGCGGAACTGGCGGCCCCGGCACTCGGCGAGGACTGCTCGGCGCTGACCCCGCACGTGGCGGCCCTGTACGAGGCGGACCGGCTGGCCGACGGTGAGGCGCAGGTGCGGCACACGGTGGCCTTCCACCGGGAGATGGTGCGGGCGGCGGGGAACGCCGTACTGCTGCACACCTGGGAGGGGCTGGGCATCGAGGTGTTCACGGCCCTGTCGATCCGCTGGCTGGGCACGGTGCAGAAGTCGTACGCGGAGGAGCACGAGGCGCTCATCGACGCGTTCCTGCGGCGGGACCCGCAGATCGCGGTACTGGTGAAGGAGCATGTCCTGGGGTGCGCACCCCGAGCATGAGCTTTGGGTTCGCACCCCGAGCATGAGCCTGGGGTGCGCGCCCCGAGTACGAGTCTGGAGTGCGCGCCCCCGGCGTGAGCCCGCGCGACGACGCGTACCCATCTGTGGCACCGGGTGCTCGACTGTGCAGCTCAGAGCCCGTTTCACCCCAAAAATCCCGTCACTCCGTGCCCCGTTTCGAGGCACCCCATGCCACTTTCTTCATATCGAGAAGTTTTGCCTTTCATCCTTTGATCGATCATCGATCGGCGACTTACAGTTCAGTCGCGGGCCCACCGGCCCCATCGCCCTGTCCTGCCAGCCAGGGCCTTCTCCACCCCCCTCCACTCCGGAAGGCGGCGATCATGACCGACCCCGTAGCAAAACTTCCGAGCGAGCTCGACCAGCTCCCGGACCGCGACCCCGAGGAGACTGCCGAATGGGCGGCCTCCCTGGACGCCGTCACCAAGGCCGCGGGCCCGCACCGCGCCGCATACCTGATGCGTCGTTCGCTCCAGCACGCGGAGGGCGCCGGTATCGCGCTGCCCAAGCTGCTGGAGACCGACTACGTCAACACCATCCCCACCTCCGCGGAGCCCGCCTTCGACGGCGACCTGGAGATGGAATCGAAGATCACCGCCTGGAACCGCTGGAACGCGGCCGCGATGGTCACCCGTGGCGCCCGGTACGGCGTCGGCGGCCACATAGCCACTTTTGCCTCGGCAGCCTGGCTGTACGAGACGGGCTTCAACCACTTCTTCCGCGGCAAGGAGGGCGACGGATCGGGCGACCAGCTCTACATCCAGGGCCACGCCTCGCCCGGCATCTACGCCCGCGCCTTCCTCGACGGGCGGATCAGCGAGCAGCAGCTCGACAACTTCCGCCAGGAGTCGGGCGGTGAGGGCCTGCCGTCCTACCCGCACCCGCGGCGGCTGCCCTGGCTGTGGGAGTTCCCCACCGTGTCGATGGGCCTCGGCCCGCTCTCGGCGATCTACCAGGCGCGCTTCAACCGCTATCTGGCCAACCGCAACATCAAGGACACGTCGAACTCGCACGTCTGGGCCTTCCTGGGCGACGGCGAGATGGACGAGCCCGAGTCGACCGCAGCCCTGGCCCTCGCGGCCCGTGAGCAGCTCGACAACCTGACTTTCGTCATCAACTGCAACCTGCAGCGCCTCGACGGCCCGGTCCGCGCCAACTTCCGCGTGGTCCAGGAGCTGGAGGGCGCGTTCCGCGGTGCCGGCTGGAACGTCATCAAGACGCTCTGGGGCAACGCCTGGGACGAGCTGTTCCAGCTGGACACCACGGGCGCGCTGATCCGCCGCCTCCGCGAGGTGCCGGACGCACAGTTCCAGACGTACGCGACCCGCGACGTGGCCTACATCCGCGAGCACTTCTTCGGCGCCGAGCCCGCGCTCGCCGAGCTGGCGAAGCTGCTGAGCGACGCCAAGATCGCCGAGTGTTTCTACAGCTCCCGCGGCGGTCACGAGGCCCGCAAGGTGTACGCGGCCTACCGCGCCGCCGTGGAGCACAAGGGCGCGCCGACCGTGATCCTGGCCCAGACGGTCAAGGGCTACACGCTCGGCAAGGGCTTCGAGTCCAAGAACGCCAACCACCAGATGAAGAAGCTGTCGACCGACGAGTTCAAGAGCATGCGCGAGCTGCTCGGCCTCCCGATCCCGGACAGCGCCTTCGAGGACGGACTGGTCCCCTACGGCCACCCGGGCGCCGACTCCCCCGAGGTCCGCTACCTCCAGGAGCGCCGCGCCGCCCTCGGTGGTCCGGCCCCCGCCCGCCGGGTGCACGCGGTGGCTCTGCCGCAGCCCGAGGAGCGCGCCTTCAAGGCCCTGTACAAGGGGTCCGGCAAGCAGGAGATGGCCACCACCATGGCGTTCGTCCGCCTGGTGAAGGACCTGATGCGGGACAAGGAGACCGGCAGACGCTGGGTGCCGATCGTCCCGGACGAGGCCCGTACCTTCGGCATGGAGTCGCTGTTCCCGTCGGCGGGTATCTACTCGCCGCTCGGCCAGACGTACGACCCGGTCGACCGCGACCAGCTGATGTACTACAAGGAAGCCAAGGACGGCCAGATCCTCAACGAGGGGATCACCGAGGCCGGCGCCATGGCCGACTTCATCGCCGCCGCCACGTCGTACGCGACGCACGGCGAGACGATGATCCCCTTCTACATCTTCTACTCGATGTTCGGCTGGCAGCGGACCGGCGACCAGATGTGGCAGCTCGCCGACCAGCTCGGCAAGGGCTTCATCGTCGGCGCCACGGCGGGCCGCACGACCCTGACGGGCGAGGGTCTGCAGCACGCGGACGGCCACTCGCACCTGATCGCGTCCACGAACCCGGCGTCGCTCAACTACGACCCGGCGTTCGCGTACGAGATCGCGGTGATCGTCAAGGACGGTCTGCGGAGGATGTACGGCCCCGAGGCCGAGAACGTCTTCTACTACCTGACGGTCTACAACGAGCCGAAGCAGCAGCCCGCGATGCCGGAAGGCGTCGAGGAGGGCATCGTCAAGGGCCTGTACCGCTTCAAGGAGGGAACGCCCGCCACGGCGGACGCGCCGCGCCTGCAGCTTCTGGGCTCCGGTACGGCGATCCACTGGGTGCTGAAGGCCCAGGAACTCCTGGCCGCCGACTGGGGTGTCACGGCCGACGTCTGGTCCGCCACCTCGTGGGGCGAGCTGCGCCGCGACGCGCTGGAGGCCGACGAGGCGCTGCTCCGCGGTGAGCAGCAGGTGCCGTACGTGACCCAGGCGCTCTCCGGTGCGCCGGGCCCGGTCCTCGCGGTGAGCGACTGGATGCGCGCGGTACCGGACCAGATCAGCCAGTGGGTGGATCAGGACTGGTCCTCGCTGGGCACGGACGGCTTCGGCCTCTCCGACACCCGCGACGCGGCCCGCCGCCACTTCGGCGTGGACGCGCAGTCGATCGTGGTCGCGGCCCTGGCCCAGCTGGTCCGCCGCGGCGAGGTCCCGGCCTCGACGATCAAGGAAGCCCGGGAGCGGTACGGGCTGTAGGCAGGAGGACGGGGCAGGCGCCGGGCAGGTCTCCGGCACCTGCCCCGCCGTCGTCGCCCGGCGCCCACAATGGCTCCATGCGTGCTGCCCGGCTCATCAAGATGGTCCTGCTCCTGCAGTCCCGGCCCAGCATGACCGCCGCCGAGCTGGCGACGGAGCTGGAGGTCTCGGAGCGCACCGTGACCAGGGACGCCCAGGCCCTGTCCGAGGCGGGCGTGCCCGTGTACGCGGACCGGGGGCGCACAGGAGGGTACCGGCTCGTCGGTGGTTACCGGACCCGGCTCACGGGCCTGGCCCGCCACGAGGCCGAGGCGCTCTTCCTGTCCGGGCTGCCTCTGGCCCTGCGCGAGATGGGGCTCGACGACGCCGCGTCCGCTGCCCGGCTGAAGGTCTCGGCCGCCCTGCTCCCCTCGCTCCGGGACGCCTCGCGGACCGCCGCCCAGCGCTTCCATCTCGATGCGCCCGGCTGGTACCACGAGCCGGTCACCCCCGAGCTGCTGCCCGCCGTCGCGGAGGCGGTCTGGGACGACCGGATGGTCCGGGCCCGCTACCGCCGCAGCCCCACGAGCGAGGTGGAGCGGGAGATGTCCCCGTACGGGCTCGTGCTGAAGGCCGGGGTCTGGTACCTCTGCGCCCGGGTGGCCGACGACTTCCGGGTGTACCGCATCGACCGGTTCACCGCGGTCGCCGTGACGGCGACCCGGTTCGTACGGGACGAGGGCTTCGATCTGCCCCGGTTCTGGGAGGAGCGCGCCGCACAGTTCGCCCGGTCGATCCTGCGTACCGAGGTGACGGTACGGCTGTCCGAGGCGGGGGCGCGCCGGCTGCCGCACACCGTGGACAGGGCCGCTGCGGACGAGGCACTGGCCGCGGCCGATCCGCCGGACGCAGGAGGGTGGCGCACGCTCACCCTGCCGGTCGAGTCCGAGGATGTCGCGTACAGCCAGCTGCTCGTCCTCGGACCGGAGTTGGAGGTCCTGGCACCTGCCACCCTGCGCGAACGTTTTGCCGATACCGTCGAACGTCTGCGCGACCTCTACGACTGAAGGCTTCATTTCGGTGTCTCCGCGTGCGTCGCCCGCCGCCAAGGCCGATGCTGGACCAGTGATGGACGAGACGGAGTTCTGGGAGATCATCGACAGCACCCGCGAGGCCGCCGACGGCGACCCCGAGGACCATGCCGACCTGCTCGTCGAACGGCTGGTGCAGCTCGATCCCGATTCCGTGCTGGATTTCGCCAGGCACTTCGAGGCCCGCTACAACCGCGCGTACGGCTGGGACCTGTGGGGCGCGGCCGCCGTGCTGCTCGGCGGGGCGAGCGACGACGCGTTCGACTTCTTCAGGTGCTGGCTGATCGGGCAGGGCCGGGAGGTCTTCGAGGGAGCGGTGCACGATCCCGACAGCCTCGCCGAGCTGCTCGACGACTTCGACGAGGAACTCGACGGGGACGGCGAGGATCTCGGTTATGCCGCCGACGAGGCGTACGAGCACCTGACCGGTGTGGTGGCGCCGGACCTGGGCCTGCCGCCGCAGGCCGCCGAGCCGGCCGGCGCGCCCATCGACTTCGAGGACGACGCGGCGCTGGAGGAACGGCTCCCCGCGCTCTGGAGCCGCTTCGGCCCGGCCTGACGGGCACGGCACCGCTCAGGACATCAGCGAACGGCCCATCAGGACGTCGTCGGCGTACCGCCCGTTCAGGAAGAACTCGCCGGGCAGCACGCCTTCGACGGCGAAGCCCTCCGCTGCGTAGAGCTCCCGCGCAGGGGTGTTGTGCCCGAGCACCCGCAGGGTGAGCCGCCCCGCTCCCTGCCGCCGTGCCTCCGCGTACGAGGCGCGCAGCAGCGCCCGCGCGATGCCGTGGCCCCGCGCCCACTCGGCCACGGCGAGGCCCTGTATCTGCCGCACGTGCGCGTTGCAGGCGAGCGGGGTCGCCGGAGCGAGCCGGAGGTACCCGGCGATGTGCTCCTCGCCCGCATCGGTGACAGCGACGGCCACCAGGAATTCCTCGGGCCTGTGCCGCTCGTCGAAGAAGGGCCCGTAAGGGGGCTGGGGCCTCGGCTGGACGGCGTGCAGCGTCGACCAGGTGGCCCGGTCGAGCTCACCGAGCGCGCTCCGGTCCGCCTGCACGGCGAGTCGGACGGGCAGGAGGGAAAGGAATCGCGGCTCGGCCATGCGTGCCACTGTGCCACGCCGTGTTCCGCGTGACGCGCGATCCATGGGGCAGGATGGAGGCCATGCAGCGCTCCCGTATCGCCGTCACCGGATCGACCGGCCTCATCGGAGCGGCGCTCGTGCGCTCGCTGCGGGCCGACGGGCACGAGGTGGTGCGCCTGGTACGCCGCCCCGCCGCCACCGGCGACGAGGTGGAGTGGGACCCGAAGCGTCAGTACGTGGACGTGGCGGGCCTCGTCGGCTGCGACGCGGTGGTCCATCTCGCGGGTGCCGGGGTCGGCGACCGCCGGTGGACCCCGGCGTACAAGCAGGAGATCCGGGACAGCCGGGTCCTGGGCACGGCGGCGATCGCCGAGGCCGTCGCCTCCCTCGACGCACCGCCGAAGGTCCTGCTGGCCGGGTCCGCCATCGGCTACTACGGGGACACCGGGGACCGTGCGGTCGACGAGAGCGCGCCGCCGGGCGAGGGCTTCCTGCCGTCGTTGTGCGTGGAGTGGGAGGAGGCCGCGGCTCCTGCCGAGGAGGCGGGCGTGCGGACGGTGCACGCCCGGACCGGGCTGGTCGTCGCCCGGGAGGGCGGGGCCTGGGGCCGTCTCTTTCCGTTGTTCAGGGCCGGACTCGGCGGACGGCTCGGGAACGGGCGGCAGTACTGGAGCTTCATCGCCCTGCACGACCACATCGCGGCGATGCGGCACATCCTGGACACGGAGTCGCTGTCCGGCCCGGTGAATCTGACCGGCCCCTCCCCCGCCACCAACGGACAGGTGACGGCCGCGATGGGACGGGTGTTGCGCCGTCCGACCCTGTTCACGGCCCCGGCGCCCGCGCTGCGTATCGCTCTCGGGGAGTTCGCCGGGGACGTACTGGGCAGCCAGCGGGTGCTACCCGGCCAACTTCTCGACTCGGGCTTCTCGTTCGCCTTCCCCGGAATCGACGCCGCCATCCGCGCAGCGCTGCGCTGAGCCCGCCCGCCCGGCCGCGCGGCCGGGACAGCCACCCCGCGCAGCGGTGCAGCTCAGCGGTCACCGCCCGCCTCCTCGGCGCCTTCGGCGCCCTGTCCGGTGGGCGTCCCGGCACCGCCCCGCCGGGGGCCCGTGCGACCCCGTGCACCGGTGACCCCGGGTGCGCGCGACTGTGCCCGCATCAGCCATCCACCTAGCCTCGACCCGAACTCGGGCATTCCGGGGGCCTGTTGGGGGCAAGAGCCTCCCACCAGTCGCGCCGACTCGGGGAGGGGTACGTGTTTACGGCACACACGGCACACCACGCGGATGTGGTCATCATCGGGGCCGGGATCGCCGGCCTGTCAGCGGCTCACCAACTGACCAGCGCAGGAGTGAACGTCAGCGTTCTGGAGGCCGCCCCGCACGTCGGCGGCCGGATGGTCACCCACGAAGTGGACGGGTTCCGGCTCGACCACATCGGTCCACTGCTCAGCTCCGCGTATCCGGAGCTGAGCACCACCCCGGGTCTCGACGGCCTGGTGCTGCGGGACTTCGCCCCCGGGATGCTCGTCCACAGCGGGGGCCGCCGGTACCGCGCCGGTGACGTACGGAGCGCAAAGGGCGCACTCAGAGCAGTGCGCACCCGATCGAGCGCCCCCCGCGCGCCCCTGGGCGGGACGATCGAACAGGCCAGGCTGGGGGCCTGGCTCGGCCGCCTGGCCGCCACACCGGCAGCCCGGATCCTGGCCCGGCCCGACCGGACCGCGCTCTCGGCCCTGTCGGCGCGCGGTCTCTCCCCGCGCATGGTCAGCGGCTTCCTGCACCCCCTGCTCACCGCGCTGCTCAGCGACCCCACGCTCACCACATCGAGCCGCTGCGCCGAGCTCGCACTGCGCAGCTACGCACGCGGCAGGCTCTGCGTACCGTCGGGCGGTTCCGCAGCACTGCCCCGGCTTCTGGCGGCCGCCCTGCCGCCCGGCACCGTACGCACCGGGGTGCACGTCACGGCCGCCGACATCACGTCCGTACGCACCAAGGAGCACGGCGAACTGGGCTGCCGATCCCTGCTGCTGGCCACCGGGGCGGGCGCCGCCGCGGAACTGCTGCCCGGTCTGCGGATGCCGGCCTTCCACCCCGTGACGGTGCTCCACCACACCGCACCCGCTCCCCCGTCGACGGGAGCACACCTGCTGCTGGACGCGGACCGCTCGGGTCCGGTCGCGCACACCGCCGTGATGAGCGAGGTGGACCCCTCGCGCGCACCGCACGGCCGGACGCTGATCACCTCCACGGTGCTCGGCCCCCCGCCACCGGACCTCGACCGCACGGTCCGCGCCCACCTCGCCGTGTTGTACGGCGCGCCCACGCACGACTGGGAGCTCCTGGCGGCCCATCACGATCCGGAGGCGGTGCCCGCCATGCCGCCCCCGCACGATCTGCGCCGGCCGGTCCGGGTCCTGGCCGGCCTGTACGTGTGCGGCGACCACCGCGACTCGAGCACGGTCCAGGGCGCCCTGCACTCGGGGCACCGCGCGGCCTCGGCGATCCTCGCGGATCTCGGGGTGCGGCAGGAACCCGGGAACGGTGCGGCGCTGCCCGCGGCGGCGTAGGCCGCATCAGCCGAGCGCGGCGACCCGGTCGCGGTAGCCGCGCACGGCCACCGCGTCCCGGTACGGCTCCAGCCGGCGCTCGAAGTCCCGCACGTACTCCGTGGCGCGCACCGACCGCATCTCCGACGCCTGCTGGGCCGCCTCGGCGCCCAGCAGGCAGGCCTGGTCCAGCTCGCCGAGCCCGAGCCGTGCGGAAGCGAGCACCACGCGGCAGAACAGCCTGCTGCGGGCGTACGCCGGAGCGCGCAGCTGGAGCGACCGCTCGGCATGCTGCACGGCGACCCGGTACTGCTGCAGATCGCGATGGCAGTGACCGAACTCGTCGGCGAGCTGCGCCTCGTCGTAGTGGCGGGCCCAGTGCGGCACGTCGTCCCCGGGACGCTCGGCCTGCAGGGACCGTTCCGCCCGTACGAGTGCGGCGATGCACGCCCGGGTCTCGCCGAGCATCCCGTGCCCGCGCGCCTCGACCGCGTGCAGCATCGCCATGACCACGGGCGGCGCCGAGGACCCGATCCCCTGCTGGGCGACCCGCGCCAGCTGGACCGCTTCCCTGCCGTGTCCGAGATACACCGCCTGCCGGCTCATCGTGATCAGGACGAACGAGCCGTACGCCCGGTCCCCGGCCGCCTGCGCGAGCCGCAGCGCCTGGACGAAGTAGCGCTGGGCGAGGCCGTGCGCCGCGATGTCGTACGAGGTCCAGCCCGCCAGCCGGGTCAGATCGGCGGCCGCCGAGAACAGACGCCTGCCGACGGCCTCGCCGTAGCTCCCCCGGAGCATGGGCTCCGCCTCGTGCTCCAGGTATCTGACGAGGGCCTGCCGGGCGTGCCCGCCGCCGTAGGCGTTGTCCAGGGTGCGGAAGAGCTCACCGACCGACCGCAGGGCGGCGACGTCGCCGCTGCCGACCCGCTGGCCGGGGCCGCGGTCGGTCTGCCGCTGACGGGGCACGCCGAGGGGCGGCTGCGCCGGGGCGGGCGGCCGGGCGGAGCCGGGACCTCGGCTGCCGGGCCGGCCGCCGTGTGCAGTCGCGCCGGGCGTACCCCCGGGTCCATGGAGCGTGTGGGCACCGCCGGCCGCGTGGAAGCCGTTCGGCGTGCGGATCGCGCTCGTGTCGGCGGGTGTGCGCGGGACGGGCAGGCCCGCCGTGCCGTGCACCTGGGCCCCGTTCGTACCGTTCACGCTGCTCGCCCCGCGAGGAGCTGCTGCCGCCGTCGGCGGTTCTCCGCGTCCGACCCATTCGTCGGCCCGCCCGATCAGCCAGTCCCGGCTGGGGACGACGAGTCCGGCCGGGGTGAACGCGATCTTGCGCAGCTCCGCGTGGCTGCCGGAGTCCTTCCGCCACAGCCCGCTGACGATGTCGACGGCCTCGGCGGGCGTGGCCGCGAACTCCAGACCGGCATAGACGGGTGCGCACGCGTCCAGGCCCAGATCCTGTGCGGAGAGCCGGCGCCCCAGCCTCCGGGTGAAGACCTCCGCGATCAGCGCGGGGGTGGTTCCCCTGGGCTGCTGACCTCGCAGCCAGCGGGTCACCGAGGTTTTGTCGTACCTCAGATCGAGGCCGTGTTCGAGGCCCAGCTGATCCACCCGGCGGGCCAGACCCGCATGGGAGAATCCGGCTTCCGCGATGAGCGCAGCGAGCCGCCTGTTGGGGGTGCGCTGCGGAGGTCGTTCCGACATCAGCTGTACGGTCTCCTGCCTTCGGGGCCGGGCGGGCAGCCCTTATGGAACGGCGCGAACTTAGCCGTCCCGGCCGCGACCCCAACGACCTTCGCCCCACATTCATCCGATCGTGTGAGAATTGCGGACATCGCTGACGGGAGGGCCGGGCACGACCTGCCGGACGCCTGTCGCCCGAGCGGTCGTACAGTGGCTCGGGGCGCACATCAGTGCACGGTGCCGTGGTCCCGGGACACCCCCGGCCTCCCGACACCGCGAGTAGGGAGGCACCCGAAGTGAGTGAGCTGCGGTTCGTCCGTCTGGGATTCGGCGAGGAAGCGGTCGATTACCAGGAGGCCTGGCAGAAGCAGCGGGAGGTGCACGCGGCCCGGTTCGAGGACTCCGTACCCGACACCTGCCTGCTCCTCGAACACCCGCCCGTCTACACGGCGGGGCGGCGCACCACCGACAGTGAGCGCCCCCTGGACGGCACCCCTGTCATCGATGTGGACCGCGGCGGAAAGATCACCTGGCACGGCCCGGGCCAGCTCGTCGGCTATCCCATCCAGAAGCTGCCGCGGCCGGTCGACGTCGTCGCCCACGTGCGACGGCTCGAGGACGCCCTGATCCGTACGGCCGCCGACTTCGGCGTGGAGACCTCCCGGGTCGAGGGCCGCAGTGGTGTCTGGGTCCTCGGCGACCCGGTCGAGGAGCGCCCCGCGCTCGGCGGACTGTCCCTGGACTTCGACCCCCGCCTGCACGACGAGGAGTTCGACGCCCGGCTGAACGGCCCCGAGTACGCGCCGTCCAACGCCGGCCAGCGCCGCGAGGACCGCAAACTGGCCGCGATCGGCATCCGGGTCGCCAAGGGTGTGACGATGCACGGCTTCGCGCTGAACGTGAACCCGGACAACACGTGGTTCGACAGGATCGTGCCGTGCGGTATCCGGGACGCCGGCGTCACCTCGCTCTCGTACGAGCTGGGCCGGGAGGTCACGATCGCCCAGGTCCTGCCGGTCGCCGAGAAGCACCTCAGGGACATCCTGGAGGGCGCGGAGCTCGCGCCCCGCGTCGTCGGGACCGCCGCCACCGGGAACGCGGTCGCCTCCGCACAGCCGGCAGGCCGGGAATAGGCCCTGTCGGCCACAGGTTGGGCAGACGTAAGGCCGTTCTAACCACGGGCGTACCCTGGTGTTCGCCGAAGAATCCAATGCAGCGAAAGCAAAGGGGTGCCGGAGTGTCCGGTGTCGCACCCGACGGGCGCAAGATGCTGCGCCTGGAGGTCCGAAACAGCCAGACCCCCATCGAGCGCAAGCCGGAGTGGATCAAAACCCGGGCGAAGATGGGCCCCGAGTACACGAAGATGCAGAAGCTCGTGAAGAGCGAGGGTCTGCACACCGTGTGCCAGGAAGCCGGCTGTCCGAACATCTACGAATGCTGGGAAGACCGCGAGGCGACCTTCCTCATCGGCGGCGACCAGTGCACCCGGCGCTGCGACTTCTGCCAGATCGACACGGGCAAGCCCGAGGCCCTCGATCGCGACGAGCCCCGCCGTGTGGGCGAGTCCGTGGTCACGATGGACCTGAACTACGCCACCATCACCGGCGTCGCCCGCGACGACCTGGAGGACGGCGGCGCCTGGCTGTACGCGGAGACCGTGCGCCAGATCCATGCCCTGACCGCGGAGCGGGCGACCGGCGCCACCAAGGTGGAACTGCTGATCCCCGACTTCAACGCGGATCCCGAGCAGCTCGCCGAGGTCTTCTCCTCGCGCCCCGAGGTGCTCGCGCACAACGTCGAGACGGTGCCGCGGATCTTCAAGCGGATCCGCCCCGGTTTCCGTTACGAGCGCTCCCTGGAAGTCATCACACGGGCCCGTGAGGCCGGTCTGGTGACGAAGTCGAACCTGATCCTCGGCATGGGCGAGACCCGTGAGGAAGTCAGCGAGGCGCTCCAGGACCTGTACGACGCGGGTTGCGAGCTCATCACGATTACGCAGTATCTGCGGCCCACCCCGCGGCACCACCCGGTCGAGCGCTGGGTGAAGCCGCACGAGTTCGTGGAGCTGAAGGACGAGGCCGACGCGATCGGCTACTCCGGGGTGATGTCGGGGCCGCTGGTGCGCTCCTCGTACCGCGCCGGCCGTCTCTTCCAGCAGGCGATGGAGCGGCGTGGCGCGGCCGTCGCGGACGCGACCGCGGCCACCCAGGCCGTGTGAATCCGCGCACAAGAAGCTACTGAGCGGTAATGGCTGATTCGACGCGGTCCGTACGCTCCCCGCAGGTCGGGGGCCCGTATGGGCCGCGTCGGCGTGCGCGACGCCGAAATCAGAGTTTCATTGGTGTTTGACCGACCGGTCATGCACTGGTAACACCAAGCAGTGACCCTAGGTACACATACAGCGGCAGCTCCCGCGGCCGCCGCCGTCACCGCTTCCCGCTACCCAGTGCGCGCCGGGTGCGCGCATCCGCTCCGAGGGGGAACATCCACGATGCACGCCGCGCCGGTACGAGCCAACGCGATCCCGTCCGTCACCACCGCACTCCGCGCCGTCGAGTCGCTGCTGATGAGCAGCGGCCAGCGCACCGCCCGCCGGAACGCCTGGACGGCGGTCCTCGAGGACCGCCGCAGGGCCAAGGACCGGGTCGAGGCACAGCATGTACTGGAGGCTGTGGCCGACCGCCGTTCCTAGGCCGGTCCGGGGCCACGTAAACTTCAGTACATGGCGAGGAAGGCAAACACCACTGAAGGCGCGGACAGCGCCGAGAACGCAGGGCGGCTCAAGCAGATCGCCCTGACCTACAAGATGACCAGGCGGACGGACCCCAAGATCGGTCTTGTCGTCGCGGGTGTGGGAATCGTCACCTTCGGTGTCCTCCTCGCGATCGGTTTCTTGATCGACCACCCGGTCTACGCGGGCATCCTGGGCTTCGTACTGGCCCTCCTCGCAATGGCGATCATCTTCGGACGGCGTGCCGAGCGCGCGGCCTTCGGGCAGATGGAAGGACAGCCGGGCGCTGCGGCGGCCGTGCTGGACCGTGTCGGCCGCGGCTGGACCACGACTCCGGCGGTCGCGATGAACCGCAGCCAGGACGTCGTCCACCGGGCCGTCGGCAAGGCGGGCATCGTGCTGGTCGCCGAGGGCAACCCGAACCGGGTGAAGGGCCTGCTGGCGGCGGAGAAGAAGAAGATGGCCCGGATCGTGGTGGACGTGCCGGTGCACGACATCATCGTCGGTGACGGCGAGGGCCAGGTGCCGCTCAAGAAGGTGCGCACCAAGATGCTGAAGCTTCCGCGGGTCCTGACGGGCGCGCAGGTGACTGCGGCCAATGACCGGCTGCGGGCGATGGGCGACCTGATGAGCAACATGCCGCTGCCGAAGGGCCCGATGCCGAAGGGCATGCGGATGCCGCGCGGCGGAAAGATGCGCTGACGTACTTCGTACGGAACGAGGGCGGCCCCGGACGACATTCGTCCGGGGCCGCCCTCGTTGCTCCGTACTCGGATGCGCGTCAGATGCGTACCTGGACGGCACGGGCCAGCCGGTCGTGAAGACCCCGGCTGTCGCGGTCCCAGACCACGGCGGGGATGACCAGGAGCAGCAGTACGGTCCGGACGATCACCCGCCCGGTGCCGAGCCGCCGGCCGTCCTCGGCGACGACCCGGAGGCCCAGGATGCGCTTTCCCGGCGTGGAACCAATGGTTCCGACCGTCAGCAGACTCAGTACGAGGAAGACGCCCAGCGCCCAGTTCCCGGCTGCCTGTTGGTCACCGCGAGCGAGCAGCCCGTATGCGATCACCATGCACACGGTCCAGTCGATGAAGAGTGCCCCGAAGCGCCGGCCGAGCGGGGCCACCGACCCCGGACCTTCCTGGGGCAGACCGAGGCGCTCGCCCCGGTAACCGAAGTCGGCGCCCATCTCCTCGGCTGCCGCGCGTGGCCCCGAGAGCCACGATCCGATTGCTTGCCTGTTGTCCACCCGTCCACGGTACTGCGCCCGTGTTTGCACCCTGCCGGGCGGGGCACTGATAAACGTCGCTGAGGTGCCACTGACGCCCGGCCTGGTTAACTTGGGCGAAACAAATGGGTCATGCTTGAGAAATCCTGTCTGCCTATGGTCGGGTCCAGCGTGTGCCACCGCACTGGCCGCACGAAAGAGCTGCAACCCCGCCCTTCTCCGGGTCGGGAGTAGGAGGAGTTGGATGTTCCAGAACGCCGACGACGTGAAGAAGTACATCGCCGACGAAGACGTCAAGTTCATCGACGTCCGATTCTGCGACCTGCCCGGTGTGATGCAGCACTTCACCATCCCGGCGGCGGTCTTCGACCCGACCGAGGAGCTCGCGTTCGACGGCTCGTCGATCCGCGGTTTCCAGGCCATCCACGAGTCCGACATGGCGCTCCGCGCGGACATCTCGACCGCCCGCGTCGACCCGTTCCGCCGCGACAAGACCGTCAACATCAACTTCTTCATCCACGACCCGATCACGGGCGAGCAGTACAGCCGTGACCCGCGGAACGTGGCCAAGAAGGCCGAGGCCTACCTCGCCTCGACCGGTGTCGCCGACACCGCGTACTTCGGCCCCGAGGCCGAGTTCTACGTCTTCGACAACGTCCGCTTCCAGACGTCGGCGAACGAGAGCTTCTACCACATCGACTCCGAGGCCGGCGCCTGGAACACCGGGTCGGAGGAGAACAACCGCGGCTACAAGGTCCGCTACAAGGGCGGCTACTTCCCGACGCCGCCGGTCGACCACTTCGCCGACCTGCGTGCCGAGATCTCCCTGGAGCTGGACAAGAACGGCCTCCAGGTCGAGCGCCAGCACCACGAGGTCGGCACCGCCGGCCAGGCGGAGATCAACTACAAGTTCAACACGCTGCTCGCCGCGGCCGACGACCTGATGCTCTTCAAGTACATCGTGAAGAACGTCGCCTGGCGCAACGGCAAGACCGCGACCTTCATGCCGAAGCCGATCTTCGGCGACAACGGCTCGGGCATGCACGTCCACCAGTCGCTGTGGCAGGGCGGCACGCCGCTCTTCTACGACGAGCAGGGTTACGCCGGCCTGTCGGACATGGCCCGCTACTACATCGGCGGCATCCTCAAGCACGCCCCGTCGCTGCTGGCCTTCACCAACCCGACGGTGAACTCCTACCACCGCCTGGTCCCCGGCTTCGAGGCCCCGGTCAACATGGTGTACTCGCAGCGCAACCGCTCCGCCGCGATGCGCATCCCGATCACGGGTTCCAACCCGAAGGCGAAGCGCGTCGAGTTCCGCGCCCCGGACCCGTCCTCGAACCCGTACCTGGCGTTCTCGGCCCTGCTGATGGCCGGCCTGGACGGCGTCAAGAACAAGATCGAGCCCCCGGAGCCGATCGACAAGGACCTCTACGAGCTGGCCCCCGAGGAGCACGCGGGCGTCCAGCAGGTCCCGACCTCGCTCCCGGCGGTCCTCGACGCCCTCGAGGCGGACCACGACTACCTCCAGGCCGGCGGCGTCTTCACGCCCGACCTGATCGAGACGTGGATCGACTACAAGCGCACCCACGAGATCGCCCCGATCCAGCTGCGCCCGCACCCGCACGAGTTCGAGCTGTACTTCGACATCTAGGAACGCCACAGGTCGGAGCGGGTTTCCGCTCACCTGGGCAGTCTGTGGGCCGTCGGCCGTGTTCTTCCCTTCCCGGAAGACACGGCCGACGGCCTTTTCTGCGGCTCGACGGGACCGTGACCGGTGCCATTGCCTCGACCGGCGCGAGGAGCACACTCAGTACGCAGTCCCTGTACGGCGACGTCACGTACCGGCCGCCCTTCCCCTGCTCCGGCAGGCGGACGAGTGGGTTTGGCGCGGCGGACCCGCATCGGCGGGGTGCGGACGCGATCCGCAGCCGCAGCCGCAGCCGCAGCGTCTGCGACGGCCCGCTGGAGGACGGCCTGCTCCTGCAGGTCCGGACATCGCTCGGTGTGGCGACCGGTGTCCTGCCGCTGCTCGTCAACGCGTGCCCGGTGGAGTGCCCCGGTGCGCCCCCGACCCCTGCGGAGGGCTACGTCTCCACGCCGCATCCCGGCGGGCCTGATGTCGGCCGGCCTTCCGTGCGCTACCGCCGGTGCTGCCCCAGGGCGTGGTCGAAGCCCGCCGGCCCGTTGTGCCCCCGGCGAAACCGACACCGGAGCGCCCGTGACGGGGCAGGTACGTGAGGCAACGGCCCCACCGAGGAATGGACCAACACATGACGCGGACAGCGGCGTACGACCGGATAGCGGACTGGTACGAGCGGGAATTCCTCGGCGGCCCGGAGGCGGGAGCCGCCGACGGCAACCCTCGTAGCCTCGGTCGTCTCCTGGGAGAACTCATCGGCCCGGGAGCAGGTGCCGCCTGTCTGGAGATCGGCTGCGGCACCGGCGTCCACGCGGCACGGCTTCGCGAGCTCGGCTGGGCTCCCCTCGGCATCGACCTGTCCGCCGGGATGCTGCGTCATGCGCGCGATCGCCTGCCGGTCGCACAGGCCGATGCCGCGCGGCTGCCGGTCCGCGACGGATCCGTGGGTGCCGTCATCGCGGTGATGGTGCACACCGACATGCCCGACTACCCGGCCGTGCTCCACGAAGCGGCCCGCGTCCTGCGGCCCGGCGGGGTGTTCGTGCACATCGGTGTCCATCCCTGTTTCCGCGGCGGCTTCGCCGACCGGACGGATGCCGATGCCGTGGTGATCCGCCCCGGCTGTCTGGATGACGGCTGGACCACGGCCTCGTGGACGGACCAGGGGCTGCGCGACAAGGTGGGAGCGGGGCATCTGCCCCTGCCCGGACTCCTCCACGGCTTCCTCGATGCCGGGCTGGCGCTCGAGCGGTTCGCCGAGCACGGTGCCCCCGCACCGATCGTCATGGCGGTGAAAGCACGCAAGGCCGGGCGGGCGGCGAGCTGAGCCGTACCGGCCGCTCACCGCCCGCCCGCCGGGTGCGCTGTCAGCCAGCCAGCAGTTCGCGCAGTTCCGCGACCGCCTCGCCCAGACGGTCCGCGAAGGCGTGCATCTGGGCGGCCACCGGCAGCGGGGTGCTCAGGTAGAGGTTGAAGCGGTCGGGCAGCAGGACATAGGCGATGCCGATGCACTTGCTGCTCGTGGAGCCGAAGCCGAAGTACTGGATGTTCTCCGACGGCGCCGAGCTGGTGCTCAGGTAGTCGTCCCGCATGGTGAGCCAGCCCGGTGAGCGGTACAGGGCGGGCTGCTCGGTGACCCCGAGTTCCTCGCCGCGGCGGCGCTGGATGAGCTCCAGCTCCCACAGGTGCTGCTCGGGGGCATCCCCGGCCTGGCATTGCTTCGCACGGGCCACATGGGCGCCCGCGGCTGCGCGGAACGCGGCGCGGCGGGTTTCGCGGTCCGCCGCCGGGTCGTCCATCGCGGCGACGAAGGCCGGCATCTCGGGGGTGACGACGCGCATCGCCTCGGTCCGCCCGTGCCGGAACTGGCGGGTCGCGATCGACTCGTACGTGGCGCCGAGGTGCCCCTTGGCGCGCTGGTGGGCCAGTTGGTAGGCCACCTGGACGAACGCGTCCGGGGACACTCCGAGTGCCTTGGCCGCCGTGCTGCCGAAGTCGTCGAAGGAGACCGTGCTGGTGGCGGTGGCGGCACCGTACGCGGCGAACGCTTCGGCAGCCGTACGCACCTGGGCCCGCAGGGTGCCGTCGAGCTCGAAGGCGAGGGGCTGCGGGACCGGTTGGCCCTGCGAGCGGGCGCCGGACCGGCGGGCGTGCTCCTCGGGCGTGGTGCTGAGCAGCGCGTCGGTGAAGCTGAGGATGGTCGTCCCGTCGAGCTCGCAGTGCTCCACGTTGATGCCGGCCCGGCCGTTGGTGTAGACGACGAAGGAGACGGCCTTGTCGAACCAGCGGTTGCCCCGGTCTCCGTACAGCAGTTCGTCGCAGGTGGCCTTGGTGTCCTCGGGCGCGAAGCCCTCCAGACAGACGCAGAACAGCGCGGTCTCGATGTCGTCCAGCGTTTCGGCGTTGCGGGGGTGGGCGAGGAGGGCGTCCCGGGCAGCCGCCCACTCCGCGCGCGCCATGGTGGTGAGGTGGCCCGCCCGGTCCGCCTCGTCCGTGTGCACGTCGGCCTTGGTCACGGCGCGCAGCCCGGCTTCGATCTCGTCGAGGCTGTGCGGGGCGCCGTCCTCACCGAGCACGTCCAGCCGGAACATGCTGCCCCGGAAGAACACCACGATGTGCCGGGCCGTGGAGGGGCCGGGTGCGCTGTCGCCGTACGGGGCGCGCACGGTGTCCAGGGGGACACCGGGGATACGGGTCGTGGAGAAGAGGTACTTGTTCTGCACCATCGACTGGGGCACTCCGCGCTGCTCCACCGGTGCGATGAGGCCCTCGTCGAGCTGCCGCTTGTAGTTGAGCGCCCCGGCGACGAGCCCGGCCGCCCGCTCGAGCTGCCCCTGGCCGGTGTCCTGGAACAGGAAGAAGAAGTTGGCGTTGAGCGCGATCCGGTCCCGGCGGCCGAGGTAGCGGTACGGCCAGAAGGTGTCGAGCCAGCTGTGCACGCCCTCGGTGCCGTCGTACTCCTCCAGCGCCGCGTGCAGGATCCGGCCGGGTCCGCCGGGCCGCAGGAAGGCGGCGACCTCGGCCTCGGTCGCCGCCCGCTCCTCGGCGGTCAGGAGCGGTGCGCTCCAGGCGAGGAACCTCTCGCAGCTCGCCTCGAGCGTGGGCAGCGGCACGCGCGGCAGGTCACCCTCCCGGGCGAAGGTGGCGCTGACCGCAACTTCCTGGCTGACGTTCAATTCGGCTCTGCTTTCGGTTGGTGGGAAGGGTGGCGGGGTTTCAGTTCGGGCGGGAGAGGTAGAGCTGTGCGTACATCCAGCCTTCCTCCTCCAGGCCCCGCGCATCCACTCCCGCCGCCGCCATGCTGTCCAGCACGCGTGTCTGTTCCTGCGGGTCGGCGAACTTGCGCTGTTTGAAGACGCCGTCGACCCGGACGGTGCGGTATCCGAGTCCGGCCAGGGCGTCCTCGACCGGGTCGAAGGGGAACATCCGCAGGACGAAGTGCGCCATCCAGGGACGCCGTTCGCCCTGCGCCCGCACGACGCGGACAAGGGTCCGCTCGGTGACGTAGCCGATGCAGCCCGTCGAGATCACGATGTCCGTCCCGGCGAGCCGGGCGTGCTGCTCCGGTGTGGGGTCGTTCGTCTCCAGGTCGGCGTGGACCGCTTCGTCGAGGAAACCGGCCTCGCGCGCGTAGTCCAGTGCGCTGGTGGAGGCGTCCAGACCGGTGAAGCGGAGGCCGTGCGCGGGTCTGCGGGAGCGGGAGAGATCGCGGTCGCGCTCCAGGAGTTCCTCGCGGGATATCCGGGCAGCGTCGCCGTAGCGCGCGTACAGCTCGTCCATCGTCGCGTCGTACTTCAGCAGGGCGGCGTTGATCCCGTAGGAGCAGCCGATGTCCAGGACGGTCGGGACCGCCACCTCCTCGGACTCCCGGTACTCCTTGATCAGCTTCTCGAAGTAGGGCTTGGCCTGTTGCGGAACGCAGTAGCCGAGGGGGCGGAGCACCTGGAAGTACGTGCGCGGGTCCGGCGCGGTGTAGATGTGGTCGAGCGAGACTTTTCCGTTCGCGTCGAAACGCAAGGGGCTTACTCCTCCGTGGATCGCGGGGCGGGGCAGGAAGGGGCTGCGCGGGCCGCCCGCTAGTCCAGCAGCTTGTCGCCCCGTACGGCCCGGCCTTCGGCGGCCTGGTGTGCGGGCAGGACGCGGCCGAAGAGCTGCCGGGTACGGGCCACGCTCCCGATGACGCCGGGGCGCTCGCTGTAGGCGAAGATCGCGGAGTGGCGTGCCACCTCGCCCTCCACCGGGCTGACGCGGTGCAGTGAGTAGCGGCCCATGAAGAGCTGCAGGTCTCCCGGTTGCAGGGGGAGGCGCTCGCCCCGGGCGCTGCCGTCCAGTACGTCACGGACGGCGTCGAAGCGCTCGTCCTCGGCGGACCTGATGTTCGGGCAGTACTCGAAGTCACCGCCCGCCTGCGCCTGCTGGGTCAGCATGCTCACCGTGTACTCGTTGGTGTCGAAGTGCCATGGGTGCTCCATACCCGGCCGTACGACGTTGAGAACGAGGCCGGAGAGCGGGTCGGCGAGCTCATGCAACTGCGGCAGACCGAAGCAGTCGGCGACGAAGCGCTGGAACACCTCGTGCGCGTAGAGCCGGCTGATGAGGGCGCCCTCGGGGATGCGGTCGCGCGCGACGAACGCGTTGCCCCGCTGGAAGGTGCGCCGGCCGGGGTGGTCCTCGGGCAGGTCCGAGTCCACGGCGATGTTGTAGACGTTGACGGTCTCGACGTCGAAGTACGCCTGGGGTGCGATGGCTGCGCACTCCTGGCGCAGGACCTCGTGGAGCGACGGGCGGATGAAGTCCGGCAGTACGGTGCAGCCGACCGTGGCCAGCTCGTGCCGGGCCCGCGCGATCACCGCCTGTCCTTCGGTGCTTTCGGGGTCCGACAGGGGGTAGCGGTCCGTGTCGACCACCTGGTCGAGCGTGATGGCTTGCAGAGTGCTCAATTCGACCCTCTCCACGCGCGCGTCGATAACTCAACTGAGGAGTAGCAGGGTTGAAGTTCCCACAGCACAGCCACGTTGTCTGTGACACGTCACACCTTGTCGCTCCTCAGCCGAGATCGATGACCGGGCGGGCGTTGAAGTCCTCGAACATGTCCTCGCCCTCGGGGCCGTTGAGGAACTCCGCCATGGACGGGTTGTGGTGGGAAGTGGCCAGCGGCAGCCACTCCATGAAGGTGCCGTAACCGCCGCAGACCGCTTCCCCGCCGTCTCCGCCGTACACGGAACCCGGGTCGGAGGTCATCTCGGCCGTGTCGTAGACATCGAAGGCGATGCGCAGACCGAAGGCGTTGGGCCGGTGCTGCGGGCCGGGCCCGCTGCCGTACGGAGGCGTGTCCGACGGGCAGTCGTCCCCCCAGCGGAACAGCGTCCGCGCCCCCGCACCGCAGGCGTGCTCCCACTCGTCGGGAGCCGGCAGCCTCAGACCGCGCTCGGCGAGCAGGGCCGGGACCAGCTCGGGGAGTTCGGGGAGCTTGCCGGGCTCCACCGCCATCAGCACGGTCGCCAGTGTGACCGTGCGCAGCGGAGTCATCACGCGCGCCAGGTGGGTTCGCGGGTCCTCGTCGAAGCCGAAGCCGCCGGCGAGGCTCTCCTCCCGGTAGGAGACGAGCTGCTCGGGCAGCGGCTGCCAGGCGTCCGGATCGAAGCCGACGGTCACCCGGCCTCCGGGTATCAACGCGTATTCATCGCCCGCCCGTTCGACGACGGCACGGTGCAGGACACCTCCGAGATGCGGGGCGCTGTCCAGCCTGACGAGCCGGCCGTCCACCCGGCGGGCTGCTTCCTCGGCATACCGCGCTGCCGCGTCCCGGTCCAGGTCGCACCAGCGGTCGAAGGTCAGGTCGGCGAGTGACATGGCGTGCAGTCTGGCACTGTCTCCCACGGCACGGCACAGGCACGGGACACGCCTGTGCCCCCGGTCTTCCGGGGGCACAGTGCCGGTGTCAGCGGCCGTAGCGGATCAGGGCGCGGACCATGCGGCAGGTGGTGTCGGACGGCGGGTGGATGGCGAGACGGTCGGCTGTCGCACGGATCCTGTCGTTGTCGGCGCTCGACGGGTGGTAGACGCCCGTGTCGAGCAGGGCGATCGCCAGGCGCATGGCCTTGAGGCGGCGGTTGTGGGAGACGTACCACTCGCGGGGCCTGCCCGCGGGGAGCGGCTTCTTCCGCAGCGGCTTGTGGAGCGGCTCGGTCGTGACTGTGGCAACGGCCATCGGCAACCTCCTGGCACGGTGGTGGAACCCTCACGAACTCCCTCTATTTTACTGCCCGCCACTGACAATCGCCCCTGGCCAGAGGCCTTTTCGAGGATCCCTCCCGTATCCTTGGCCCCATGGAGATCTGGATCAACCCCGCCTGTTCCAAGTGCCGCAGCGCAGTCGATCTGCTCGACGCCGAGGGTGCCGAGTACACCGTCCGCCGCTACCTGGAGGACGTGCCGTCCCCCGACGAGATCCGGGCGGTGCTCGACCGGCTCGGGCTGGAGCCGTGGGACATCACCCGGACCCAGGAGCCGGCCGCGAAGGAGCTCGGGCTCAAGGAGTGGCCGAAGGACGCCGGTTCGCGCGAGCGGTGGATCTCGGCGCTGGCCGAGCACCCCAAGCTGATCCAGCGGCCGATCATCACCGCGCAGGACGGGACTGCTGTGGTGGCGCGGTCGGAGGAGGCCGTACGGGACGCGCTGGGGCGGTGAGTCGGCGCACCCCCGGCCCTTCCGGGCTTGAGTATCTGTACCGGCTTCGTCATCAGCGGCACCGTGGACGGCGCCGACGCCACCTCCACCCCGGACGAGGTCACCGGACTCCTGGGGGAGGGGTACGCGGAGAGCGGTGACCAGGGACAGTTGCTGCGCTCGTACGGCCTCGCCGAGTTCGCCTGGCAACGGGATTCGCCCGAGGCACCGTGGGAGGGGCTCCATGCCATGGTGCAGGCCCACCGACTCGACGTTCCCCTGCTGATCGCAGACTTGGCGGCGGCTCTGGACCGGCTGGAGTTCCCGCTCGTCGAGGTGGCCCCCGACGGGCTGGGGTGCCGGCGCTATGTACGCGTGGACAGCGGGGTCGGGTTGCTGGTCGACGAGGAGGACGGGACGGTCCTCAAGCTCTCGGCGCCGACATCGTTCGGGCCGGGCCCCCGGAGCGAGCGTGCGCGCTGGTCCCAGGAGACCCTCCGGGACCAGGTGGTGCATCTGGCGGGGCTCGGCCAGGACGCGCGGGAGCGGTGGGCCGTGCGGCGGAGTCCGGAGCCCGCGGCGGAGCGAGCGCACTGGTGGTGGTTCCTGTGGGTGGCCTGCCGCCGGAGAATCCCCGGGGGCACGGATCAGGAGCGGGCCCGCTGGGCCGGGCTCGGGCTCTGGCTGCTCCGGGAGTGCGAGGCGGCCGGGGCTGTCGACCGTACGGAGGCCCTCCTCCAGACGGCCCGGTACGCGCTGCTGCCGCCGGACGAGACGGTGCGTGTCTGTCTTGACGCCATCCCGGTGTCCCGGGCCGACGTGGTGACCCGGGACACCACGGCGTACTCGCGCGAGAACATCACGGTGATGAACCTTTCCCGGCAGGCCAAGCGCCTCTCGCTCGCCACCCGTGAGCACCTCCCCCGCGTCCGCGACCCGGAACTGCGGGCCGACGCGGAGGCCTGGCTGGAGCTCCGTACCCGGCTGATGTAGCCGGATCAGCGTTCGTCCGTGCCCGCGCGCTTGGCCGTCGCGAGGGCGATGCGGTTCCAGGTGTTGATCGTGAGGATCAGGGCCAGCAGCTGGGCCAGCTCCTGCTCCTCGAAGTGCGTCGCGGCGCGCTCGTACACCGCGTCGGGCACTCCGGCGTCCCCGACGCGGGTGACCGCGTCCGTGAGCGCGAGGGCCGCCTGCTCCTTCGCCGTGAAGAAGTGCGCTGCCTCCTGCCATACGGCGACCATGTGCAGCCGCTCCTCGCTCTCGCCCGCCCTGCGGGCGTCACAGGTGTGCATGTGGAGGCAGTACGCGCACTGGTTGAGGTGCGAGGAGCGGATCTGGACCAGCTCCACCAGGGTCGGGTCCAGGCCCTCGCGGGCCGCCGCGTCGAGGCCGATCACGGCGCGGAAGACCTTGGGTGCGACCTTGGCGAAATTGAGCCGGACGGTGGAGGCGGCAGGGGAGGCGTCGGTGCCGGGCTTGATCTCTGTCGTCGTCATGGGTACGAATCTACGAGGTTCGGTGACTGGTTACGGGGTGCATTCGGATGACGGATTCGTGGGTCAATTCTGCGGAGATCCTGGGCAGCGATCTGCCACTGGAGCTCTCGGGCACCGGCAACCGGCGGGCCGTTCTGATGCGGGCGCTGCGCGAGGCGATCCGGAGCGGGCGCCTCACCCCGGGGACCAGGCTGCCGCCGTACCGTTCGCTCGCCGTCGATCTCGGGCTGGCCCGCAACACCGTGGCCGACGCCTACGCCGAGCTCATCGCCGAGGGCTGGCTGGCCGCTCGCCAGGGCTCGGGGACCAGGGTCGCCGAACGGGCCTCGCCCCTCACCCGGACGTACCGGCAGCGCACCCCGGAACGGGCCGTCCGGCCGGTACACGATCTCGTCCAGGGGAGACCGGACCCCTCCGTCTTCCCGCGCACCGCCTGGCTGGCCTCCGCCCGGCGGGCACTGGCCCGGGCCCCCCACGACGCCTTCGGGCCCGGTGATCCGCACGGGCGGCCCGAGCTGCGCGAGGCCCTGGCTGCGTATCTCGCCCGGGTACGCGGCGTGCGGACCTCGCCCGAGCGGATCGTGATCTGTTCGGGCGCCGCCCACGGGCTGCGGCTGCTGGCGGACGTGGTGGGCGGGCCGTGGGCGGTCGAGGCCTACGGACTGCCGTTCCATCGTGAGCTGCTGGGCGGTCAAGGGGTGCGGACCCGGCCGGTCGCCGTCGACGAACACGGTGCACGGATAGGGGATCTGGGGAGGGGGGAGCGGGCCGTGCTGCTCACTCCGGCCCACCAGTTCCCCACCGGCGGCCCGCTGCATCCGGAGCGCCGTGCCGCCGCGGTCGACTGGGCGCGGGCGACCGGCGGTCTGGTCGTGGAGGACGACTACGACGGGGAGTTCCGCTACGACCGGCAGCCGGTGGGAGCGGTGCAGGGACTCGATCCCGAACATGTGGTGCTGCTGGGGTCCGTGAGCAAGAGCCTCTCCCCCACGCTGCGGATCGGCTGGATGGTGCTGCCCGAACGGCTGGTGGACGGTGTCCTCGCGGCCAAGGGTGCGCGGGAGCAGTGGTCGAGCGCCACGGAGCAGCTGACCCTCGCGGACTTCGTCGAATCGGGGGCGTACGACCGTCAGGTGCGCCGGATGCGGCAGCGCCACCGGCGGCGCCGCGACCAACTGGTGGCGGCGCTGGAACAACGGGCCCCGCACGTCAGGGCGTCCGGGATCGCCGCGGGACTGCATGCCGTGCTGGAACTGCCGCGCGGAACGGAGCGTTCGGTGGTGAGGGCCGCGGCCTGGCAGGGGCTGGCGGTGGACGGGCTCTCCTCGTATCTGCACCCGGCCGCCGTCGGCTCAGGGGCACGGAGGGACGGACTGGTCGTGGGCTATGCGACGCCGGCCGAGCACGCGTACGAGGAGGCGCTCGATGCGCTGTGCCGGGCCCTGCCCCCGGAGTGACAGGGGCGGCCGTTGAAACGAATCGGCCGGTTACCCGTACGTAGGGACACACACGCACCGAACCGGCCGGAGCGCATCCCGCGCCCCCGGGCCGGGGACAGGAGCCCTACGTGTCACGCAAGAAGACCATCGGCCGGAAGAAGAAGCTCGCCCTGCTCGCCGGGGCCGTCGCGCTCGCCGGAGGAACGGCGGCCGTGCTGGCCGGGACCAGTCAGGCGTCGCAGTCGCCCTCGGCGGACGGGGCCTCGTCGGTTGTCTGTACGGGGCTGGCCACGGCCCTGGGCAACAACGAGCAGTTCATCGCCGGGCAGCGGGCGAATCCGGATGCCCTGTCGGAGGCGCGGATCGAGAACCGGGAGGCGGTCGTCGCGCAGATCCGGCGCCAACAGGCCGCCTCGGGATGCGGGGGCGAGGCCGCTCCCCCCGCCGTTCCACCGGCGGCTCCCCCTGCCGCGTCGCAGCCCGGGGAACAGGCCGAGGAACCGGCCGGGGAACCGGCGGACACCGCGCCGCCCGGCGGAGGGGACCAGGCTGCCGGGGAGGTCGTCTGCGCCGGGTCCACCGTGACGCTCTCCGGCGAGGGCGGCGCCCCTGCCGCGTCCAGCAGCCAGTTCCCCGTCGGCACCGAGCTCAAGGTGACCAACCTCGACAACAACAAGGCGACCACCGTGGAGGTCACCTCGGTCTCGGGGAGCTGCGCCCTGCTCAACAACGCCGCGTTCGAGCAGGTCCGCGAGCCGGGCAAGTTCCTGATACGCAACGCCCGCATCGAGCGCGTGGGCTGAGCGGACAGGGGCCGGGGTTCAGGAGCGGGCGGGCAGCGGCCCCAGTCCCGCCTCGGCCTGCGCGAGCAGCTCCGTGAGCCGCAGCCCGAACCGTACGTCGCAGGGGTGCGCCACTCCGGTACGCGCCGCCTCGGTCAGCGCGTCCACGGCCGCCCGGAACGCACCGAGCGCATCGTCGCCCCCTTGGGGCAGGGCGGCCGTTCCCTGCTCACCCCTGAATTCGACTTCCGTCCCCACCGCGCCCACCGGTGCGTCCAGTGCGAGCGTCACCGTGCTGGACGCACCGGAGGTGTGCCGGAGCAGCAGGTGTGTGGCGTCGGCGGGTCCGCGTGCCGCCACGACCTCCGTCACGTCCCCCAGCACCGGGATCAGGACCGAGAGCGCGTGCGGACCGACGTCCCACAGACCTCCCTTGTCGCGGCGCCAGGGAGATGCGGCGAACTCGTTGCTCGTCCCCGGGGCGTACAGCGCACCGATCCACTGGGCCCGGGCCGTGAACCAGCCGCCCGCCGCGGCCTGTTCGGCCACCCACCGGGACGTCCCGGCGGCGAACCGGAGCGTGCAGAAGACCACCGATGCGACCTGGGCCCGCTCCGCGGCCTCGGCGACCTCGCGTGCCGCCGCCACCGTCGTGGCGACCGGCTTGTCCATCAGCAGGTGGCATCCGGCCGCAGCGGCGCGCGCGGCCAGGGGCGCCTGGATGTCGGGCGGCACGGCGAAGGCCACCGCGTCGCTCGCGGCCAGGAGCGCGTCGATGCCCGCGTCGCCCGTGTACGCCGCGGTGCCGTGGGCGGCGGCGAGCGCGTCCGCCGCTTCGGGCCGGCGGCCCCAGACTCCGCTCAGCGCGACGCCGGGGTGTCCGGCGAGGGCGGGGGCATGGGTCATGCGTGCCCATGGGCCCGCGCCGACGAGGCCGATCCGCATCGGGGTGCCCGGGGCGGGGCGGGGCGGTGTGGACGCAGATGGTGTGGTCATGCCGCCAGTGTGCCCGGCCTGCCCTCCGGCGCGGACCGGCGCGGACCGTATCCAGTGCGCCGTACGGTGAGACGCCTCAGGGCCCTGGGTACCTGCTGCAGAGCATTCACAGGAAACCTCGGTAACACGTGGTTCACATTCGGGCAACGGACGGGAAATCGCACCTTGCCAAGCTGCGCACCATAGACCGCAGCACCCGCAAAGGATGGCGTCCGTGACGTTCAAGGCTGAGTACATCTGGATCGACGGCACCGAGCCGACCGCCAAGCTTCGTTCCAAGACGAAGATCATGACCGATGGCGCGGAGCTGCCCATCTGGGGCTTCGACGGTTCGAGCACCAACCAGGCCGAGGGGCACGCCTCCGACCGGGTCCTGAAGCCGGTCTTCTCGTGTCCGGACCCGATCCGCGGCGGTGACGACGTCCTCGTCCTGTGCGAGGTCTTCAACATCGACATGACACCGCACGAGTCCAACACCCGCGCCGAGCTGCGCCCGGTCGCCGAGCAGTTCGCGGGCCAGGAGCCGATCTTCGGCATCGAGCAGGAGTACACCTTCTTCGACGGTCACCGTCCGCTCGGCTTCCCCGAGGGCGGTTTCCCGGCGGCGCAGGGCGGCTACTACTGCGGTGTCGGCTCGGACGAGATCTTCGGCCGCGACATCGTCGAGCAGCACCTCGACAACTGCCTGAAGGCGGGCCTCGCCATCTCCGGCATCAACGCCGAGGTCATGCCGGGCCAGTGGGAGTTCCAGGTCGGTCCGGTCTCCCCGCTGGAGGTCTCCGACCACCTGTGGATCGCCCGCTGGCTGCTGTACCGCACCGCCGAGGACTTCAACGTCTCCGCCACCCTCGACCCGAAGCCGGTCAAGGGCGACTGGAACGGCGCGGGCGCGCACACCAACTTCTCCACGAAGGCGATGCGCGAGGGCTACGAGGCGATCATCACCGCCGCCGAGTCGCTCGGTGAGGGCTCGAAGCCGATGGACCACGTCAAGAACTACGGCGCGGGCATCGACGACCGTCTGACCGGTCTGCACGAGACCGCCCCGTGGAACGAGTACAGCTACGGCGTCTCCAACCGCGGCGCCTCGGTCCGTATCCCGTGGCAGGTCGAGCAGGACCAGAAGGGCTACATCGAGGACCGTCGTCCGAACGCCAACGTCGACCCGTACGTCGTCACGCGGCTGATCGTCGACACCTGCTGCAGCGCGCTGGAGAAGGCCGACCAGGTCTGATCGCACGCTCACCGAGCAACGGGGTGCCCGCCGGGAACGTACCGGCGGGCACCCCGTTTTCGGTGGTTCCGGGGTCAACCCTCCCCCGGTCACGGCCGGGACGGGAGGGGCGGGTGAGGAAGGTAACGCGAAGCGTCCGTATCGACGGGTGAGAGGACTCTGCTGCGCCGCCGTATTCTCTGCTTCAATGGGGGCATGGCCAGCTTCCAGTACACCTCGTCGGGTCGCAGCGACCTCGAGCCGTTCTGGCCCTCTCGTCAGCATCATGACTTCGACCGGGTGTGTTGCCGCGCGTGGAACGCGCAGGCCCTCTAAAGCCGCTCACCCCGGTCTTCGGCCCGCGCGCACGACGTACGTCCCTCGACGACTCCTCGCGCGAAAGAGCTGACCCTCATGGCGAACACTCGTACCCTCTCCACCGCATCGGCTGCCACCGCAGCCTCCGCGGTGTCCGCTGCGGCCACCACCACCGCCCGCAACACCCTCTCCCCCAACCGCCACCGGCTGCGTGCCGTCGACCGTGACGAGGTCGTGGAGTTCGCCGATGTGGCCGGCTTCCTGCCGCCGGGTGCCACCTGGCTGCCCGCCCCGCAGCACACGCTTCCGGCGCTGCCCGGCCGGCCGCCGATGATCGGCTACCTGGTACTCGTCCCCGCCGACCAGCAGCCGGCGCTCGCCGGGGCCGTCGCCTCCTCCCAGCACCGGCAGTTCGTGCCGGAGCAGGTCTCCGAGGCTCCGGCCGGCGGTCCCGTCCAGATCGACTCCACCCGGCGCACCGCGGCCGTGGACGGTGTCACCCTCGATCTCACGTACCTCGAATTCGAGCTGCTGGCGCATCTGGTGGCGCATCCGCACCGGGTGCACACCCGCGATCAGCTCGTCACGACGGTCTGGGGTTACGGGCACGTGGGCGACGGGCGCACCGTCGATGTCCATGTCGCCCGGCTGCGCCGCAAGCTGGGTGCCGAGCACCGCCGTTCGATCCAGACCGTCCGGCGCGTGGGCTACAAGTACGCCCCCTGAACCGAAGACGGGGAGGCCCCGGGTTCCGGGGCCTCCCTGTCCTCCGGGTGGGGCGGGTCAGCTGTGTGATCCCGCCGGTACCGGGCCGGCGGCGGGCTCGGCGGGCTCGCTGTGCTCCAGGCCCGGCAGCCGGGAGAGTCCGCGCGGAACCCGCCAGTTCCGCTCGCCCAGCAGCAGCATGACCGAGGGCAGCAGGACCATCCGTACGATCGTGGCGTCCAGCAGCACCGCGACGGCGAGGCCGACGCCCATCTGCTGCATGTCCTGCATGGACAGGGTTCCGAAGACGGCGAAGACAGCCACCATGATCGCCGCGGCGCCCGTCACCGCTCCCGCGGTGCGCCGGATGCCCATGTCGATCGCGGAGCGGGTGTCCAGCCCGCTGTCACGGGCCTCACGGATCCGCGAGACGACGAACACGTGGTAGTCCATCGAGAGGCCGAACAGAACCACGAGGACGAACAGCGGCATCCAGGACTCGATCGCGCCGACGCCTTCCGAGCCGATCAGCTCGGCGCCCCAGCCGTGCTGGAAGACGGCGGTCATCACCCCGTAGGCGGCGGCGACGGACAGCAGGTTGAGCAGGATGGACGTCACCGCGATGACGTAGCTGCGGAAGCAGAAGAGCATCAGCAGGAAGGTGACGGCGGTGATGAAGGCGAAGACCGGGACGATGCCGCGCTTCAGCTGGTCGTTGAAGTCGGCGGACGAGGCCACCTCGCCGGTCACATAGGCCTCGGCGCCCGTCCCGTCGAAGGCGTCCGGCACCCGCTGGTCGCGCAGTTCGGCCAGGTCGTCCTCGCCGCCGGGCAGCGGAACCTCGATCTCCGCGACGTTCTGTGCGGTGGAGACGGTCACCCGGTCGAAGGACGCGAGTGCCGTACGGACCTCCGGTGCGCCGATGTCGTCCGCCCTGACGACGACGAGGGCGGGGGCGGGGCCGCCGGGGAAGCTGTCGGAGATGCGCTCGTAGTCGATCGCCAGCTGCGAGTCCGAGCCGAACTGCTTCTCCAGGCCCAGCTGTTCGGTCTTCATGCCGAGCGCAGGCGCGGCCAGGGCGAGGAGCACGAGGACCGACGCCACGGCGAAGACCTTGGGGGCGGCCAGGACCGGCCCCAGCACCCTGCCCGCGACACCGCCGCTCGCCTTCATGCCCCGCTTGCCGCGCCGGTTCAGGAGCGGTACGCGCCCTGCGTCGATCCGGTCGCCGAGCCAGGACAGCAGCGCGGGCAGGACGGTCACGGAGCCCAGCATCGCGATGAACACGACGATGATCGTGGCGAGCGCGAAGCCCTTGAACAGCAGCAGGCCGGACAGGAACATGCCTGCCATCGCGACCATCACGGTGAGCCCGGAGACGAGGACGGCCCGGCCGCTGGTGGCGGCCGCGATACGCAGCGCGGTCTCGGCATCGCGTCCCGCGGCCCGCTCGTCGCGTTCGCGCCGCAGGTAGAAGAGGCAGTAGTCGACGCCGACGGCGAAGCCCATCAGGAACATCACGGAGTACGTGGTCTGGAAGAGGTGCAGCCGGTGGCTGGCGAGCGACAGCAGCCCGAACGCGGCCATGCAGGCGGTCAGTGCGAGACCGACCGGCAGCAGCGCTGCCACCACGGCACCGAAGGCGACCAGCAGGATGCCCAACGCCAGTGGCACGGCAGTGAGTTCGGCCCTGCGGAAGTCCTCGGTGAGCAGGTCGCCGAGCCACTTCCCCGCACTGGCCTCGCCGAACTGGTGGATCTCGACATCACTGTGGCGCTCACGGACACCGGACACCGCGTCCAGTACCGGCTGCACCCGGTCGGCGGAGGTCGCCGCGTCGCCCTTCATCTCGAAGGTGATCAGCGCGTCCTTCCCGTCCTTCGAGGGGACGGGGGCCGCGAGGTTCTGGATCTCGCCGGTCCCGTCCAGGGCCGCGGTGATCTCACCGGCCGCTGTGCGCCAGTCACCGGCACGGGCCGCGGACACCATGACCAGCTCACCGGCAGGGTGGCCGAGGCCCGCGTCGTCGAGGATCTGCTCGGCGCGGGCGGAGTCGCCGGCACCGTTCTCCGACTCGGACATCTCGACCATGCCGGATGCCCCGCCGATGCCGGCGGCGAGCACGACGAAGAGCAACCAGCCGAAAATGGCTGTCTTACGGTGGTGTGCGCTCCACACACCGATGCTTGCCGCGAGGTTGCGCCTCATGCGGTTTCGCCCCCAGAAGTAACGTCGGACAGGATGCATCCGAATCTAGGAACGCAAGGCCCGCCGCCCCAGCCGCCGAAGCCCCCTCTCCCGGAGTCGTAGCACCAGGTCGTGAGGGTGGTGCTGGGTACACCCCGCCCGGGTGGTGAAACGGCTGCCGGTCCCCATGGGATGCGGGCGAGACTGTTCTGCGAACGGGGTCCGACCGGGACCCGGCGAGGGGAGAGCACGATGAATGCGACGCGGAGCCGGATCAGGGCCTCGATGCTGGCAGCCTGGCGGTCGTTCGTCCTGTCGTTCGCCTCCACGGCAGGGTCGATCACCCTCTTCGTGCTGTCGGTGCTCTCCATCGCCTTCATCCTGCTGGGCGTGGGTCTGATCACCACGCCGTATGTGCTGCAGCTGGTGCGCAAGCACGCCAACCAGCGCCGGCTGCTGGCGGTCACCTGGTCCGACGTCCGCATCCCGGTCCCCTACCGGCGGTTCCCGCGGGACCTGCGCACCGGCTTCACCGGACAGGTGGAGCGCACCGTGCTGATGCTGAAGGACCCGGCGACCTGGCGGGACCTGCAGTGGCTGCTGGTCGACATGACGGCCGGCTACGTGCTGCTGGCCCTGTCCTTCGCGCTGATGGTCTACCCGGTGGAGGGGCTCGTCCTGGCGGCGGGCCTGTGGCGGGTGTTCGAGGACAGCACGTACTGGTACGGATTCGTGCCGGTCAGCAGCCAGGCGACGGGACTGGCCGCCGCGGCGCTCGGCATCGCGCTCTTCCATGTCGGCCTGTGGGCGAGCCGGCCCCTGCTGCGCCTGCACTTCGTACTCGCCCGGTCGGTGCTGGCGCCCACGCACGAGCAGGAGCTGGCGCAGCGGATCGACCGGCTCACCGAGACCCGGCACGAGGCCGTGGACACGGCGGCGTCCGAACTGCGGCGCATCGAGCGGGACCTGCATGACGGGGCACAGGCACGGCTGGTCGCCATGGGCATGAATCTGGGCACCGTCGAGGCGCTCATCGAGAAGGACCCGGCGCAGGCGAAGAAGCTGCTGGCCATGGCCCGCGCGTCCTCCGCGGAGGCTCTCACGGAGCTGCGGGATCTCGTACGGGGCATCCACCCACCGGTCCTCGCCGAGCGGGGCCTCGGGGACGCGGTGAAGGCCCTGGCGCTGCGGCTGCCCGTCGAGTCCGAGGTGACCGTGGAGCTCACGGGACGGGCCGAGGCACCCGTCGAGTCGGCCGCGTACTTCGCGGTCAGCGAGGCCCTGACCAACGTGGTGAAGCACTCGGGCGCTGAACGCATCTGGGTGGACCTGCACCATGCGGAGGGCATGCTGCGGATCTCCGTCACGGACAGCGGTAAGGGCGGTGCGGCGATCGGAACCGGCTCGGGACTGAGCGGAATCGAACGCCGACTGGGTACATTCGACGGCGTACTGGCCGTCAGCAGCCCTGCGGGCGGCCCCACCATGGTGACCATGGAGATCCCTTGCGCGTTGTCCTAGCCGAAGATCTCTTCCTGCTCCGCGACGGCCTGGTGCGCATGCTCGAGGCCTACGATTTCGAGATCGCGGCAGCCGTGGAGACCGGGCCCGAGCTGACCAGGGCCCTGGCCGAGTTGAAGCCGGACGTCGCTGTCGTCGACGTCCGGCTTCCGCCGTCGCACACGGACGAGGGCCTGCAGTGCGCGCTGGCCGCCCGGCGCAGCCGGCCCGGCCTGCCGGTGCTGGTGCTGTCACAGCATGTGGAGCAGCTGTACGCGCGGGAGCTGCTGGCCGACGGCAACGGCGGCATCGGCTACCTCCTGAAGGACCGGGTCTTCGACGCGGACCAGTTCATCGACGCGGTACGCCGGGTGGCGGCGGGCGGTACGGCAATGGACCCGCAGGTGATCTCGCAGCTGCTGTCGCGACGGGCCCAGGACAAGCCGATCGGCGGGCTCACTCCCCGGGAGCGCGAGGTCATGGAGCTGATGGCGCAGGGCCGTTCGAACGCGGCGATCGCGGCTCAGATGGTGATCACGGAGCGGGCGGTGGCCAAGCACACCTCGAACATCTTCGGAAGGCTCGGCCTGCCGCCCTCGGACGACGACAACCGCCGGGTGCTTGCCGTGCTCGCCTATCTGGACCGGGGCTGACCCGCCTCGCGGGCCGAGCCGCGAACCGATCCGCCTCCACCGGCAAACGGCCCGCCCGCGAACCGATCGGATGTCGACCGCTCAGCCCGCGAACCGATCCGCCGTTTCGGCGGCTCAGCCCGTGAACCATCCCTCCGCGTCCAGCCGGAACGCGTTCGCGGGGGCCATCGTGCGCAGGTCGGCCTCCAGCGCCCGAACCCGCTCGGCGCCCAGTGCCCGGACCCACTCGGCGCGGAGCCGGTCGAAGCCCTCGGCCGACCTGGTCAGCAGGTCGATGCCGCGCGCGGTGAGCCTGACCAGTTTGCGCCGGCCGTCCGCGGGATCGTCGACGCGTTCCACGTAGCCGAAGCCCTCCAGCTTCTCGACGGTTTTGCCCGCGGCCTGTTTGGAGACTCCCAGTCGCCGGCCGATCTCGCTGGCGCTCGCCCCCTCGCGTCCGACGGCCTGGAGTGCGAAGCCGTAGGCGGGACGTACGTCGGGGTGACCCTGCGCAGCCAGCTCGCGGTGCAACGCGTCGATGATCGAACGGAATCCGGCGAACAGCAGCATCGGCAGCTCGAATCCGGCCCCCTGCCTCCCCACCTCCGGCTCAGCCATTGCGCACTTCGACAACCTGGTTTACCTTTTCGTCAATCACGTTGTCGAGTTTACCGCGAGAGGCCCGCCATGCCCGTATCCGCGTTCCCCGACCACACCCTTCACTCCGCACCGCCCGCCGCCCGGCGCACCATGGAGGCCGTGGCGAAGAAACAGGGCGGTCACCTCCCGTCCGCCGTTGCCCGGCTCGCCACCTCACCGGAGCTGCTCAACGGCTTCCTCCAGGCCAGTGCCACCTTCGAGGCGAGCACCCTGGACCCGCTGTCGCGCGAGGTCGTCGTCATGACGATGGCCACCCGCAACGCGTGCCACATCTGTGTGGCCATGCACACGGAGAGGCTGACATCGCTCGGCGCCGCCCCCGAGCTCATCGCGGCGCTGCGCACCGCCGAGCCGCAGGCCCTGCCGGACGAACGACTGGAGGGCGTACGCCGGTTCACCCTCGCCGTCCTCGCGACGGCGGGCGCGGTCGACGAGGACGCGCTGCAGGACTTCCTGTCGCTGGGCCACACCCTTCGCAACGCCCTGGAGGTGGTCCTCGGCATCGGCACCTACACGATGTCGACGCTGGCCAACCGGATGACGGGAGCTCCGGTGGATGACCGATTGGCCGCCTTCGCCTGAGACTTGAGCATTGACCGTTCCGGGCGTTCGGGCCGTTTTGGTCATGGAGATTCCCACGAATTCCACAGGGTTCTGAACGGTCCGGGTGCCCGCCCCGTATGGGACGTCACGCTTCTCCCTCGAAGCAGAGGAGTTCCATGGGACGCACGACGCGCAAGAAACGTTCGACACTCGCCAACCGGGCGATTGTCGCTTCGGCCGCTCTGATTCTGGGCGGAGGTGGGCTGGTCGCAGTCAATGTCTACGCAAGCGCGGGAGAAGGATGGTCGGGCTCACCCCCCGACCGGACCCGGAACGCGGGCCGGCAGATGTCCACCATCGACTGCCCCGACGCGGGAATAGCCCTCCCCGACGTGCCCGATCAGGCGCGCCCGGAGGTCGACCGTGAACTGGCGGCGATGGATACACAGATCACCGACGCCTACCGGAAATTCGCCGACCGGAAGGAACAGATCGCGCAGGATCCCGGCCTTGCCGAAAATTCCGTACTCGGCCCGCTGAAGAACAAGCGGGCCGCCAGTCTCGACCGGATCGGGATCGCCATCGAACGCAATGCGGCGGACCGGCCGCAGGGCCTGGAGGGACTCGCACCGTGCAGCCTGCGCGCCGATGACGAGGACGACGGCCAGGGCGACGGCCAGGGCGCCGAGGACGGTGCGGACCAGGGCGGCGACGACCAGGGACAGGACGGCGGCCAGGACCAGGGCGGCGACCAGGACCAGGGCGGCGATGACCAGGGAGCCGACCAGGGTGCCGACCAGGGGCAGGGAGACGGCCAGGACGGCGACGACCAGGGCGAGGACGACGGCCAGGAAGGCAATGGCCCCGAAGCCTCCGACTTTGTCGACATCGAGTCCGTCGAGCCCAACGTCGACCGCCCCCGCAACCGCCGGGGCGCCTCCCGCGGTACGTTCACGACCGACTGCGGCCGTAACGAGAACGGCAAATTCAACCCTGACAACGTCATTGCTGCACCCGGAGTGAGCAACGGCGCTCACCATATGCACGATTACGTCGGAAATCAGGCCACCGACGCCTTCTCCAGCGATGACGATCTGGCCGGCGGCGAATCGACCTGCCGTAATCAGGGTGACAAGTCCACTTACTACTGGCCGGTGCTGCGCCTGCAGAACGGACAGGACGAGAACGACGTGGGCGCCGACGGTGGCGGCAAGGACCAGAACGTCGGAGAGATTCAGACTCCGTCCCAGGTCACGCTGAAATTCGTCGGTTCCCCTTCCGGGAAGGTCACGGCAATGCCGCGCTTCCTGCGGATCATCACCGGGGACGCCAAGGCATTCACCAACGGCGACGCCAACGCCAACGCGTCCTGGAGCTGCACCGGATTCGAGGACAGGCAGCTCAAGGACAAGTATCCGATCTGCCCGGAAGGCAGCCAGGTGGTGCGTTCCTTCGCCTTCCAGAGCTGCTGGGACGGTCAGAACACCGACAGTGCGAATCACCGCACCCATGTGGCGTTCGCCCAGGACGACGGGCGGTGCCCGAACGGCTTCAGGGCCATTCCGCAGCTGGTGCAGCGCATTGTGTACGACGTGCCGCCGGGCCCCGGCTTCGCCGTCGACTCCTTCCCGGAGCAGCTGCACAAGCCCGTCACCGATCACGGTGACTTCATCAATGTCTTCGACGACCAGCTGATGAAGAAGGTGGTGAGCTGCGTCAACGGCGGGCGCAAGTGCAGCTGACGCGGCCCTGACGCCCCCGCTCCCCCCACACAGCGGCACCTTCCCCCGTTCCTGCGCGGTCAGCTCCCGTGGTGACCGGAGTGCCCGCCCTCGCTCCCCCCATTGCCACTGTTCCCCGAGTGGTGAGGCGAGGCGGTCTCCACCGTCCCCCCGAGCCGGCCGCGCAGTGCTGCGACCACCTTCGCGTCACCGACGGCGACCCACTTGCGGCCGACCAGGTACGAACCCCCGTAGTCGTTGGCCTCGTTGATCCACTCCCGCTGGCCGCGGTCGGTGGCGAAGGTGGCCAGCACGTACCGTCCGTCACCGGTGGTGCAGTTGGCCTGCCGGATCTCCTGGGCGTCGGTCTGCAGGTTCGGCTCGCAGCGCGCCTTCGATGCCAGCTGTTCCAGCGTCCCTGTCGCGGTCGGCGGAACGGCGGGCCTGTCGTCGCCGTCCGCTCCCCCGCCGCAGGCGGCAAGCAGGGCCAGCCCCGCAAGTACGGCCGCGGCGGCCCGGGGGCCTCGTCCTCGTCGCCACTCAAGCTGCTTCACCATCCGGCCATCGTGCCCCGGTACTCCCTCCTGGTGCGGCGGAACTACGGATTGCGGCCAGGGTCTCAACAGCGAGCGACGGTCCGCCGGGCGTGCGCCCCTGGCGCACCGGAGTGACCATCGCACCATTCGCTCGTTCTGCTGAACGTGCACCTACTGCGAGCAGTACCGTCGTCCGCCGGCCGCCCCTTCGCGGAACAGGCCGGTACGGACCGGGCCGAGGACGCGCTCGTCGAGCACTATGCGCGGCTGGTCAGGATCGGATATCTCGTGCTGCCGCCTTCGTTCGGCCGCAACCGCCGGGTGCTGACGGCGCACTGGCTCGCCCAGCGGTCCCTGCCCCGGTCGCGCAGCGCGCCCGCGGAGGCCGCTCTCCCGAGGCCGCGTCATGCTGCCGGAGCGGCCTCGGCCGAGCGGGGGTACGCCTATCTGCGGCTCCGGGTGGTGCGCTCCGCGCTGGAGGCGGGACTGCCGTTGCTGCGGTTCGCGCGGCCGCGGCGCGTGCAGCTGCCGCCCCTGCTGCCGCAGGTGTGGGGGCTGCGGCTCTTCCCGCACTCCTGCGGTGCGAAGGAACTGGCCCTGGAGCAGGCCCTGGCCGAGGCCTCGGGCCCCTGCCGGGCCGCCCATGTGCTGCGCGGTCTCGAAGGGCTCGCGGACACGGAGGTGTGCCGGGTCCTCGGTGCGGCGGGGGTCGCGGACCCCCGGGCGGCACTGCTGGAGGCAGACACGCTCGACGGGTCCCACGCACTGCTCGCGTCGCCCGAGTTCGACCCGTGTTCCCTGCAGGCCCGCCCGACCGATCTGCTGCGCCGCCGACGGCACGGGCGGGCCGTCACGGCCGGGCTCGGCGCGCTGCTGGTGTGCGGGACGCTGCTGCTGATGCCGGGCGACGGCCTGGGCCCCGGCACCGCCTCCGCGCCGCTCTACTCCCGTAACGCCGCCGCCGAACAGGCCCTGGATCCGGCCGCGTTGCGCCGGGTGGCCGCCGGGTTCTGGCGGAGCTCGGTCCGCCGGGACTTCACCGCCTGGCCCGCTCGGGGCGACCGGACCGATGACACCCGGCTACTGGGCCGTGCCCTCGCCGTGTGGGCGCGGCCCGGCCGTGCGGTGGCCTCGTCGGCCACGCCCGGGACGCCGGTCGGCCCGCCCATGGGTCCACCTCAGCTCCTGTACGCGGGCGAGGTCGGCGCGGCGGCGGTGGTGCTGTTCCACGACGGGCTGCGGATCGTGCGCTACGCCGAGCCCCGCAACGCCGATCCGGCCGGGGGCGCCGCTCTCGACTTCGCCCGGGTGGACGGCGCCGACTCGGCGGCCGCCGGGGCCCTGGTCGTGCAGCGCCGCAAGGGCAGGATCCGCTATCTGACGGCCCCCTGGGTGCGTGAGGTCTCCGTACGGAATCTGCTCGCACCGCACGACGCGGCGCGACCTCTGCGGCGCGACCGCCACGGGGTGACGGCTGCGCTGACGGGACCTGCGGCCTCGGTCGGCTGTCACTCCTGGGATGCCCTGGAGGTGCGGGACGACACAGCGGCCCGGCTGATGACGGACCTCGGCGAACTGACACCGGTCCGCCTCACCTCCGGTACGCCGTCCGCCCCGCACGATGTGTCGGGCCGGGCCGAACGGGAGAGCTGGGCACGCACCGCCTGTCTGCTGCCGACCGTGCGTTCGCACGGCGTCCGGTCGGTGAACTCCTGGCCGTACGCGAGACAGCCGCTGCCCGAGGGCGAGGGGGCCGCCCTGTGGCTCTGCACCCGGGCGGAGACCTGGCGGGGCACGGGCAGCAGGGTGCTGGCCCAGTTCCAGGCACCGCCCGAACTTTCGGGCGGCGCCGGTACGCCGGGTGCGGTCGCGGCACGCTCCGAGGACTCCCCCGACTGCGGGGTGCGCAGACCGCAGGTTCTCGCGGGCGTGCTGTGGAAGTCGGACGGCGGGCGCTGGTACGTACTCGCAGCCGGTTCCCGGCAGTTCGCGTCCCTGTCGGCGACGGGAGGCGTCAGGGGGCGGGCGAACGGGCGTCTGCTGGCGGTGCGGGCCCGGGCGGGCGACCGGGCGCAGCTCGACGGGCTGTTGGCGGACGGCAGCCGGGTGGGGGCCCTGCGCTGAAGGCGCGGTGTCCGGCCCCCGTTAGGCTGTGGGCATGACGACCGGTGTGCGGCGCAGGATGGGCGTCGACGAGCGCAGGCAGCAGTTGATCGGCGTCGCGCTGGAGTTGTTCAGTCACCGCTCCCCCGACGACGTGTCGATCGACGAGATCGCCGCTGCGGCCGGCATCTCCCGTCCGCTCGTCTACCACTACTTCCCGGGGAAGCAGAGCCTGTACGAGGCGGCGCTGGGCCGTGCCGCCGACGAGCTGGCCGGCCGCTTCCTGGAGGCCCACGAAGGACCCCTGGGGGCAAGACTGCTGCGGGTGATGGGCAGGTTCTTCGATTTCGTCGAGGAGCACGGGCCCGGCTTCGCCGCGCTGATGCGGGGTGGTCCGGCAGGCGGCTCGTCCACGGCCGACGCCCTGATCGACGGGGTGCGGCAGGCCGCGTACGAGCAGATCATCGCCCACCTCGGAGTCTCGGGCCCGCCGCCCGCCCGGCTGGAGCTCGTGGTGCGGTCCTGGGTGTCGCTGGCCGAGTCGACGGCCCTGCTCTGGCTGGACGGGCGGCGCATTCCGCGTGCCGAGCTGGAGTTGCAGCTGGTGCACGACTTCGCTGCGCTGGCCGCGGTGAGCGCCGCGTACGACCAGGAGATGGCAGGCATCGTGCTGCGGGTCTTCGCGCAGGAGCCGGCGGACGGACCCTTCGGAGATCTGCTGACCCGGCTCTCCGTCCTGGCCCCCGCCGCACCCGCCGTCCTGTCACAACGGCTGCCGCAGAGCTAATACCTGCAGAAGGACGCGTCCAGCTCCCGGACCTCGACCGAGGCGTGGACGGTGAGGCCGTCGACGGGCTTCAGATGCCCGGTCAGCAGCTCCAGAGCGGCTTCCGTCAGCTGTGCCTTGATCTCGGGGGTGCGGCCGGGCAGTATCCCGATCGAGACGTTCACGATGGCGTAGCCCGTCACGGCGTCGCCGACGACGGAGTCATCGGCCCGGAGGAACCGGGTCTTGCAGCCGTGGACCTTGGTGGTCACGGTCTCGGCGATGAGCGGGTGCAGGGCCAGCGCGAAGCCGCGGCGGTCGAAGCTGTCGTCGAGCTCGGCGGAGTAGTCGACGGTGATCTGTGGCATCAGGCGCTCCTGGGTGCGAGTGCGGACGAGTGCACATACGAGGACAGCGTACATACACGTGTACGGCATCAGCTTCGCGTGACCGCGCCGCCCGCACAAGGGAGTTCTCCGCGAAACGGACCCGGCCGGCCCCGGCTCCGAGCCGATGAGGGCGCGGAGCCGGAGACCGGCCGGATGGAACAGGGGCGTCAGCGCTGGGAGAACACGGCGACCGTGCGTCCCGGGACGGTGAAGCTGCCCGACTTCCCTTCGTACGAGGACTTCTTGACCGCGGCATCCGCGCCCGCCGCCTGGACGGGGTGCAGTGCGTACGCCTTCCCGGCCAGCTCGGGGATGTCCTGGCTCTGCGTACCCGGGGTGGCGTTCATGACGACGACCAGCTTGCCCAGGCGCATCGTGATCACCCCGGGTGTCTCGTCCTTCCCGGAGAGCGGGAAGGCCAGGGTGTCCTGCACCTGCTCGGTGGTGGCGAGGCCGAACTCCTTCTCGGTGGTACGGATGGTGAGCAGGTCCTGGTACGCGGCGGAGGCGCCGGTGATCTGCGCGCACCCGGGGGTGAGCGCGGCGGCGGTCAGCAGCGGCTTCCCGTAGGACCACTTGGCCTTGTTGTCGACGGCGGGCGGCAGTCCGCGGCCGAAGCCGTTGCCCTTGCGGCAGTCCCAGTGCAGCGCGTTGAACCAGTCGCCGCTGTCGTACGAGTTGCGGTCGAGCGACTTGGAGCGCAGCAGGTCGGTGCCGGCCTGGGAGAGCGAGGGGCCCTGCGAGAGTACGGCGGTCGCCATCGCCAGGACCTGCATGCGGGCCCGGTCGGCGGCCGGGGTGCCCACGGGGAGCTTGAAGGCGAGGGCGTCGTACAGCGACTCGTTGTCGTGGGCGTCGGCGTAGGCGAGCGCGTCTCCGGGCACCGCCGCGTATCCGGCGGGGGCCCCGTTGTAGTCGACGGCCGAGCCCTTGACCGTACGGCCCTGGGTGTCGGTGAAGGTGTAGTCGGCGAGGTTGCCGGTGAGGCCGACCTTGATCAGGTCCTGGTAGTGGAGCAGCCGGGCCTTCTGTTCGGCCTCGGTGCCGTTGGCGGGTGAGGTGTTGGGGTCGGTGTAGAGGCCGGAGGCGAAGCCCTGGACGCGGGGGTCCTCGTCGAAGGGGCCGCCGCCGCGTACGGCGTCGCGGGCCCGGTCGGAGAAGGTGGCGATGCCGGTGCCGGCCATGTTCTTCTGGGTGGCCTGGACGAAGCGGGCGTCATCGGCGATCTCACCGAAGTTCCAGCCCTCCCCGTACAGGATGATCTTGCTTCCGTCGACGCCGTCCTTCGCGACGGTCAGCTCGTCGAGGGCCTTGCGGACCGCGAGGATGTTGGCCTTCGGGTGGTGTCCCATCAGGTCGAAGCGGAAGCCGTCGACCTTGTACTCCTTGGCCCACGTGACGATCGAGTCGACGACGAGCTTGCCCATCATCGTGTTCTCGGGCGCGGTGTTGGCGCAGCACGTCGAGGTGGCGACGGTGCCGTCCTCCAGGAGCCGCTGGTAGTAGCCGGGCACGATCCGGTCGAGTACGGACTTGTCGTCCTGGCCGGAGGCGACGGTGTGGTTGTAGACGACGTCCATGACGGTCCGCAGCCCGGCGCCGTTGAGCCCCTGCACCATCTGCCGGAACTCGACGGTGCGCTTCGTGCCGTCGGGGTCGGAGGCGTAACTGCCCTCGGGGACCGTGTAGTGCAGCGGGTCGTAGCCCCAGTTGAAGCCGTCCTTGGCGGCGGCCTTCGCGACGCAGGCCTGCTGTTCCTCGGAGTCGGGGGCGTACACGGACAGGTCGCAGGCGGGCTTGTCCTGGTCCGACTTCTTCTCCGGGATGGTCCCGATGTCGAAGGCGGGCAGCAGGTGGACGTAGCCGGTGCCGGAGTCCGCGAGTTCCTTGAGGTGCTTCATCCCGTCGGAGCGGGTGTCGGTGAAGGCCAGGTACTCACCGGGGTGCTTCGACGTCCCGTCCGCGATCGAGAAGTCGCGGATGTGCAGCTCCTGGATCTGCGCGTCGCGCAGCGGGGTCGCTGTGGGCTTCTTCAGGCCGGACCAGCCGCTCGGGGCCAGCTTCGGGTCGTCGAGGTCGACGACGAGGCTGCGGGCGGAGTCGGCGGTCAGGGCGGTGGAGTAGGGGTCGGTGACCTTGTTGGTGACCATCTTCTGGACGGTGGGCGCCCAGACGTTCACGGCGTACCGGTAGGGCTTGCCGTTCCAGCTCTTCTTTCCGGTGACCGACCAGACGCCGGTGCGGTCGTCGCGCCGCATCGGGACGCTCTTGCCGTCGAGTTCGAGCGCGACGGTACGGGCGGTGGGGGCCCAGACGGAGAGCGTGGGGCTGCCCTTGCGGAAGACCGGGCCGAGGTCGGCGCTGCTCGCGGCGTTCCCGTACAGGCCGTCCAGGATTCCGGCGGTCTGCACCCCGGTGGCTGCGAGCAGGGCGCCGTTGGCGGCACGCTGGGTGGCGATCAGCTGGCCGCGCAGCGACTGACGGACCCTGTCCCGGTCGCGGACGTCGACGGTGAACGCCGGGTAGTCCTTGAGGTGCGGGTACTTCGCCTTCTGCGCGTCGGTGAGCACGGTGGCGTTGAGCCGGAGCCACTGGCCCTCGTCGGTCAGGGCGCCGTCGACGACGGAGATCCCGCCGTCCTTCGCGTACACGAGCTGCTGGCTGGTGGCGTCGGTGGCCTTCACCTTCCATACGACGGTGCCGGCGTCGATCCACTGGGCCTCGGCCTTGGTGAGGTCGGGAGTGGGCGCGCCGCCGGTCTGCGGCAGCAGGTAGCCGGGCTTCCCGCCGAGCATCCAGACCTCGTGTCCGTACGAGGCGATGTCCAGGGACTGGTCGCTCGGGAGGTCCTTCTCGTCGCCCTTGTGGAGGATGTAGCTGAGCGAGGTGGCGCCGTCGGTGAGCGGAACCTCGTAGGTGGCACCGTAGGCGTCGGTCTTCACGGGCTGCAGCGGCTTCGCCCAGTCCGTGGGCGCGGCGGCCCCGGTCCAGGTGTGCAGGCCCCAGCCGTCGTAGTTGCCGTCGGCGCGGTGGTAGTGCAGGACGGCCTTGGCGGTGTCCTGCGGCGGGTTGGCTCCGTCGGGTGCCTCGGTGGCCTGCCCGTCCTTGCCCTGCTCGACCCAGATCTGGCCGGTCTTCGCGAGGTCGACGGTGCGCAGGGGCCCGTCGGCGGTGCCGTCCTTCTCGACCGTGTACGGGACCGAGGAGGTGCCCTCGGCGAGGTCGATCCAGGCGAAGGCGCCGTAGGCGTCCCGCCCGATGAAGTCGGCGGACGTGTCGCCGGACTTCAGCTGCCAGCCCTCGTAGTCGCCGTCCGCGCGCTTGTAGTGGACGACGGCGTGGTCGCGCTCGACGGCGACCGGCTTCGGGGCCGGCGGCGTCTGTCCGGCGGTCGTCGAGGCGAGCGCACCGGCGGTGCGCCCGGCGCGGTCGATGACCACGGCCTTGTAGCGCAGGGGCGTCCCGGCCTTCACCGAGTCGTCCAGGTGCTGGGTGACCTTGTACGGGGCGTGGTCGGCGGAGCCGAGGGTGCGCCACTTCCCGTTGCCGGTCTGCGCGGCGAACACGACCCGGTTGAGCTGGCCGCCGTCCACGTCGGCAGTGATCTCGACGGTGCCGGTGGCTCCGGCGGCGGGGGCCTTCAGGGTGAGGGAGGGCTTGGTGGCCGGGGCGCCCAGCGGCTTGTCGGCACGGAGCACGACGCTGGAGAGCGCGGGCACGGTGACGCTGATCGCCTTGTCGGCGCCGCTGCGGAACTTCGCGGAACCGCCGTACAGCGTACGGAAGTTCATTCCGGCCGAACCGGTGGCGAGCTCGACGGTCTTCGCCGCGGTGCCGTTGTTGGTGGCCACGACGTACTCGTACGGCCGCTCGGTGTCCACGCGCGAGAAGGCGTACACGGAGCCTTCCGCGTACCGCTCGGTCTGGGTCCCGTCACGCAGCGCCGGGTGTTCCCGGGTGAGCTCGGAGAGCGCCGCTATCGACCGGTAGAGCGGGTGCCGGGTGTCGTACGCGTCGGAGGCGTGCGTGCGCTCGGTGCCCAGCTGGTCGTCGTCGAGGTAGTCGGCGGTCTTCGAGGCGAAGAGCGTCTGGCGGGCATCCTTGTCGCCGCCCGCTCCGGTGAAGCCCTGCTCGTCGCCGTAGTAGATCACCGGGTTGCCGCGGCCGAGGAACATCAGCTCGTTGGCGAGGCGGGCGCGGTCCAGGAGCTCCGCGTCACCGGCCTTCGGGTTGTCCTGCTCGAGGAAGGTGCCGATCCGGCCCATGTCGTGGTTGCCGAGGAACGTCACCTGCTCGTAGGCGTTGGCCTTGTCCGTGGTGTAGCGGTAGTCGTCACCGTAGACCGCGGCGAGCTTCGAGGCGGGAGCACCCTGGGAGGCGTACTGCCGTGCGGCTTCCTGGAAGGGGAAGTCGAGCGTCGAGTCGAGACGCCCCCGTGTGACGTAGGGCGAGGTGATGGCGGTGTCGGCGGAGTAGACCTCGCCGAACATGAAGAAGTCGTCGCGGCCCCGCTTCGCCGCGTAGTCGTCGAGGGCGGTGGCCCACTGGGTCCAGAAGTCGAGGTCGACGTGCTTGACGGTGTCGATGCGGAAGCCGTCGATGTCGAAGTCGCGGACCCACTTCTCGTAGATCTTCTCCATGCCGGACACGACCTCGGGACGCTCGGTCCACAGGTCGTCGAGGCCGGAGAAGTCGCCGTACTCGGTGGACTCGCCCGCGTAGGTCGAATCGCCCCGGTTGTGGTACATCGTGGTGTCGTTGAGCCAGGACGGGACCTTCTTGCCGGCGTTGACCGGCGTGTACGGGAAGGAGCCCTCGTCGGTCTTCGCGACGCCCTGCGTGTCGTCGAAGGGGCGGCCGTCCTTGTCGAGGTACGGGAAGGCACCCTTGGGCTTGTAGCCGTACTTCTTCTCGGCGTAGTCGACGGTGTCGGCGGTGTGGTTGGTGATGACGTCGAAGAAGACCTTGATGCCCTTGCCATGGGCCTTGTCGATCAGCTTCGTCAGGTCGGCGTTGGTGCCGAAGTGCGGATCCACCTGGGTGAAGTCGGTGATCCAGTAGCCGTGGTAGCCGGCAGAGGCGTTGTCCCCGGTGCCCTGGACGGGCCGGTTCTTGAAGATCGGGGCGAGCCAGATGGCGGTGGTGCCGAGGCCCTTGATGTAGTCGAGCCTGTCGGAGAGGCCCTTGAGGTCGCCGCCCTGGTAGAAGCCCTTGTCCGTGGGGTCGTAGCCGGTCTCCAGCCGCGAGCCGGTCAGCCCGCCGCGGTCGTTGGAGGTGTCGCCGTTGGCGAACCGGTCGGGCATCACGAAGTAGAACTGCTCACGGGTCAGGTCGTGCCTGGCCGGCTCCTTGGCGAGCGCGGCGTCCGAGGGCGGGGCCGGGGGTCTGGGTGAGGCGGCTGCGGAGGCCGCCGGTACGACGGGCAGCAGCGCCGCGCACAGTGCGGCAACGGCCCCCCGCCGGAGGGTGGTTCGGGACACGGGCGGGTTCTCCTCGACTTTCAGGGGTGGGTCCTTGTGGAGCTGGTTGCGGGCCGGGGACGCACCGCCGCGCGTCCCCGGCCCGCCGAGCGGTGTGCTCAGCTGCGCCAGACGTCGGCGGTCAGCGTGACCTTGCCGGAGGACGGCACGGTTGCGGTGCGGTTGGCGCCGCTCTCCCAGGTGACGTTGCCGCTCGCGTCCTTGCGGAGGTACTTGTACTCGAACGCCGTACCTGCGGGCAGGCTGACGTCGAGCTTCCAGACGGGGTACGTCGCCGGGTCGAGCTTCAGCGCGCTGCCCGGGGCCCAGCTGCCGAGGGCGGCCTGGCTGCCGGTGACGTAGATGTTCTGGCCGAGCTGGGTGGTGGCGTTGACACCGAAGGAGGCGCCGGACTGGCCGGTTCCCGGGTCCGGGGTGCTGCCGCCGGAGCACGTACGGGCGTTGACGTGAAGGGCGAGGGCCGTATTGGAACCGAGGGTGGCGGTGAACTGCCCCGAGCCGTTGACGGTGACGCCGTTGCCGGACTGGACGTCGCAGTAGTCACCGGCGGGCAGCGACGTCTGGAACGTGCGGGTCAGCGAGGAACCCTCGTGGTTGATCGCGACGTACGCCTTGGAGCCGCGTCCGAAGGCGATCTGGTCGCCGCCGTTGTCCCACCAGTTCGAGACACCCTGGCCACGGGCTGCGTTGCGGAAGCCGACCATGGAAGAGATCTCCCGCCAGGCGTGCTGGCACTTCCAGCCGTCGCTGTAGCAGGCGTTCACCTGGCCGCCGTTGGGCGGGCCGGCGTCCTTGTCGGACCACTCGTAGCCGGAGTGGACGTCCGGGGAGCCGTACGGGTAGGCGAGCATGAAGACGCTGGCCAGGGTGTAGTTCGCGCCGTCCTTGTAGTTCAGCGTGTCACCGCCGCGCTCGGTGTCGTGGTTGTCGACGAAGACCGCCGACCTGCCCGACTCCATGAAGCCCCAGCCCTCACCGAAGTTCTTGAGGTTGGCGAGGTTCTCGTTGTTGAAGACCTGCTTGAGGCTGCGGCCGTAGCGGAACTCCTGGACGTCACCGCTGCCGAGGTACTCCGAGGGCGATACGGCCTCGCCCGCTCCGTAGATCGCCTCGTGCTTCCAGTAGACGCTTGTGTTGCTCAGCCGGGACTTGATCTGGGAGAGGTCGCCGGCCGGTATGTGCTTGGCGGCGTCGATACGGAAGCCGTCGACTCCGAGGGAGAGCAGGTCGTTGAGGTACGTCGCGATCCGGCCGCGTACGTAGTCCTCACCGGTGTCCAGATCGGCCAGGCCGACCAGTTCGCAGTTCTGGACGTTGCCCCGGTCGCCGTAGTTGTTGATCTGCGACTGGCAGTCGTTCATGTCGCTGACCGAGTAGGTGCCCGGGTAGTCGTACTTGCTGTACGGGGAGCCGCCCGTGCCGGTGCCCGAACCGGCCGACATGTGGTTGATGACCGAGTCGGCTATGACCTTGACGCCCGCGCCGTGACAGGTACTGACCATGTTGGCGAAGGCCGTACGGTCACCGAGCCGGCCGGCGATCCTGTAGCTGACGGGCTGGTACGAAGTCCACCACTGGCCGCCCTGGATGTGCTCCTGGGGCGGCGAGACCTGGACGAAGCCGTAGCCGGCCGGACCGAGACTGTCCGTGCAGGCCTTGGCCACGGAGTCGAACTTCCACTCGAACATCACTGCGGTGACGTCCTTGTCGCCGGGCGGCGCGGCCTGGGCCGTACCTGCGGCGCCGAGCCCGGTGGGGATGACGAGAACGGCGGCACCCGTGACAAGGGCAAGCGTGGCAGACAGCGGTCTGCGTGCCATGTCTTTCCTCCTGCGGTGGGGGAAATGCGGGGATGGCGGAGCAGCCTCACATGGCAACGCGCCGTGCCCTCAAGGCTTATGAAGGTTCTTGCAGCAAGAATGCAAAACCTGCGTGCGAGCAGACGGTACGAGCCTGACCTGGCCTGGTCAACCCCCTGGACATCACGCGATTACATCCCGCTCACATCCGCGAAATCTTGGAGATTTCTTCCTGCAAGGCCTTTCGCAAGATATTGCGAGGCTGTTAAATTCATCCCGACTCCGGCCCGGTCGGCCGGGGGTCCCGGTACGCCGGGCCCCACGCGCCCGGCCGGCCGGGCCGGTCACGGCACAGAGAGGTCCGGAGTCGCTCCACTCCCCGCCGGCCCATCCCGGGCCGACTTCCGGACCTCTCCTGTGCGTACCGTCCATTGCGCGCGAACAGCAACGGAGACCTCTGCCGCGAAATGCCCCAACTCGCCACGAACAGGCGAGATTCCCCCGGTGCCACACATCTTCGAGGCCATGCCGGACCAGCTGTAAAGGCGCCGTCGGTCCGGGCCCGGCCCCGCACTAGACTCATCACCCATGTGGCCAGGACAGCAGTCGCCCTCCGGACAGCCGAACCCGCAGGACGGACAACCCCGTTCACTTCCCACGCAGCCCGGTCCGCCCGGCCCGAACTGGCACTCCGCACCTACGGTCGGCATGGGCGCGCCCGAGCCGCCCCGTCGCCCCTGGAACCGGACCACTGTCGCCGTCGTGGCCGCTGCCACGGCAGTCGTCGTGGCCTGCGGGGTGACCGGCTTCCTGCTGCTCCGCAACGGGACCGACACGGCCGACGCGAAGCCCGAGGCGACGGACTCGGCGAGCGCCGACGACACGGACCGGTCCGCGGCCGAGGGCGGTTCCGGCCCGCTCGTCCCCGGCTGGAACACGGTGGTCAACGCCAAACGCGGCATCACCTTCGACGTGCCGGTCTCCTGGTCGCGGCAGTCGGCGGACTGGGTCAGCTACGTCTCGGAGGACGGCGACCCCGACGAGAAGCCGTTGGTCGCGATGATGGCCCCGGCGGTCTTCAAGGAGAAGTGGTGCACGTCCGACGACGACAAGGACGGCACCGAGGACGACACCCCGCTCGCCTCGACGGGCACCACGGGGGAAAAGGGCGCAAGGAGCACCGCCGAGGCCGCCGAGGACACGGCGAAGACGTGGGTCTACGGCGCCTACACCCAGCCCGACAGAACCCGTCTCGAGATCGGTGAGGCCGAGTCGTACCGGACGAAGTCGGGCGTCGAGGGCAGCCTCGTGACCGTCACGTCCTCCGGGACGCCGGCGAAGGGTACGTGCGACACCGACGGCAAGGCGGTGACGTTCGCCTTCAAGAACGCGGAGGGCGACTTCGTGTCGTGGACCTACCTCGGGGCACACGGGGTGTCCGACGAGGTGCCCGACGCCACGATTCGCGAAATTCTGAGCACGGTACGGCTCTTCAAGGAAGGCGACGGGCAGGACTGAGGGGAGACCCCGTCGTCGCTACTCACCGACGACGTCCGGGCGACGCAGCTCACCGACCGGCGGCGGCCTCCTCGCCGAAGATCTCTTCGACGATGGCTGTATGGACGCCGCGAACCACGCACTGGCGCGACAGTTCCGAGTCACCGCAGGTGGTGATCTTCTCGCGGGTGGCGTCGGTGACGTCGATACCGCGGGCGCCGAGGATGATCAGGATGTTTTCGGCGCGACCCTCGGCACGACCTTGAGCACGGCCTTCTTCGCCGCGTGGGAAGCCTTCGCGACGTACGCCTCCGAGAACTGAAAGGCCGGGTCCCCCCTCCGGACCCGGCCCCAAATCGGTGCACCTTCAGGCGCTGCGCACCGCCGCGGTGGAGCCCCGCACCACGAGCTCCGGCTGGAACACGTACTCCGTGCGCTGCACGGGACTGCCGGCGATCTCCTCCAGCAGCGCCCCCACCGCCGCGGCAGCCATCGCCTGCACCGGCTGGCGCACCGTCGTCAGCGGCGGGTCGGTGAACGCGATCAGCTGCGAGTCGTCGAAGCCGACGACGGAGACGTCACGCGGGACGTCCAGCCCCCGTCCCCGGGCCGCCCGGACCACGCCCAGCGCCATCAGGTCGCTGCCGCAGACGATGCCGGTACAGCCGCGGTCGAGCAGGGAGCCCGCCGCGACCTGGCCGCCCTCGACGCTGAACAGCGTCGAGCACACCAGGAGTTCGGCCTCGCTCCGGTCCATGCCCAGCACGGAGACGGCCGCGTCGACGAAACCGTCGCGCTTGCGCCGGGAGGGCACATAGCGCTGCGGTCCGATCGCCAGACCGATCTTCCGGTGCCCGAGCTCGGCGAGATGCCCGACAGCCATCCGTACGGCGGCCGTGTCGTCGGGCGAGACGAACGGGGCACTGATGCGCTCGTTGTAGCCGTTGATCAGGACGAACGGCACGCCGCGGTCGCTGAGCGCGGCATACCGTGCCGGGTCCGCCGAGGTGTCGGCGTGCAGTCCGGAGAGGAAGACGATCCCGCCGACGCCACGCTCGACGAGCTGTTCGACCAGCTCGTCCTCGGTGGCGCCGCCGGGCAGTTGGGTGCAGAGCACGGGTGTGTAGCCGTGCCCTGCGAGGACCTGCTCCACGGACTGCGCGAACGCCGGGAAGATCGGGTTGGTGAGCTCGGGAGTCACCAGACCGATCAGCCCGGCGCTGCGCTGCCGCAGCCGTACGGGGCGTTCGTAACCGAGGATGTCGAGCGCCGCGAGCACCCGCTGACGCGTGGTGTCCGCGACGCCCGGCTTCCCGTTGAGCACCCTGCTGACGGTCGCCTCACTGACCGCGGCCTGGCCGGCGATGTCGGAGAGCCGCAGCGCCGGCCCGGTCCTGGGTGCGGGGACCGTCACACCGTCCACCACACCGTGGTGTCCGCGGGCAGCTCCACCGTGGCGCCGTCGACGGCGACCGGGGCGCTGGCGAGCAGCAGCGTGCCGGGAGCCGTCATCCGTACCGGGGCGCCCGTGGTGTTGACCGTGCAGACGAAGCCGGAGCGGCCCAGTGCGAGCACGCCCTCGGGGGCATCCAGCCAGTCGACGTCCGTGCCGGCGCCGAGCCCGGGGTGCTCGCGGCGGGCGGCGATCGCGGCGCGGTACAGCTCCAGCGTGGAGCCCTCCACACCGGTCTGCGCCTCGACGGAGAGCTCGCCCCAGCTGTCGGGCTGCGGCAGCCAGCTGCCGCCGCCGCCGAAGCCGTACGAGCTGCCCTCGCGGGTCCACGGGATCGGCACCCGGCACCCGTCGCGGAAGCCGTCCTGGCCCTCGGCGCGGAAGAACGACGGGTCCTGGCGGGCCTCGTCGGGCAGGTCGGTGACGTCGGGCAGGCCGAGCTCCTCGCCCTGGTAGACGTAGGCGGAGCCGGGCAGCGCCAGCATGAGCAGCGTCGCTGCGCGGGCCCTGCGCAGCCCCGTCACGGGGTCACCGGCCGTACGGATCTGGGTGCCCAGGCCCGGCGGGTTGGCGAAGCGGGTGGTGTGCCGGGTGACGTCGTGGTTGGAGAGCACCCAGGTGGTGGGGGCGCCCACCGGACGCATCGCGTCGAGCGAGGAGTCGATGACCTTGCGCAGTTCGGCGGCGTCCCAGGCGGTCGACAGGTACTGGAAGTTGAAGGCCTGGTGCATCTCGTCGGGGCGCACGTAGTTGGCGGTGCGCTCGACGGTGGGGGTCCATGCCTCGGCGACGGCGATCCGCTCGCCGGGGTACTCGTCGAGGATGGTGCGCCAGCTGCGGTAGATCTCGTGCACACCGTCCTGGTCGAAGAACGGCATGACATCGTTGCCCAGCAGCTTGAGCTGATCGTGCGTGCCGAGGTCGGGCAGTCCCTCGGCCTTGACGAGACCGTGGGCGACGTCGACACGGAAGCCGTCGACACCCATGTCGAGCCAGAAGCGCAGGATCGAGCGGAACTCGTCGGCGACGGCCGGGTGTTCCCAGTTGAAGTCGGGCTGCTCGGGCGCGAAGAGGTGCAGGTACCACTCGCCGGGGGTGCCGTCCGGGTCGGTGGTCCGGGTCCAGGCGGGTCCGCCGAAGATGGACTCCCAGTCGTTGGGCGGGAGTTCGCCGTCGGCGCCCTTGCCGGCACGGAAGTGGTAGCGCTCGCGCAGGGCGGAGCCGGGGCCTTCGGCGAGTGCACGCTTGAACCACTCGTGCTGGTCGGAGGAGTGGTTGGGCACCAGGTCGACGATGATGCGCAGCCCCAGGCCGTGGGCCTCGCGGATCAGCCCGTCGGCGTCCAGGAGCGAGCCGAACATCGGGTCGATGGCCCGGTAGTCGGCGACGTCGTAGCCCGCGTCGGCCTGCGGCGACGCGTAGAAGGGGCTGAGCCAGACGGCGTCGACACCGAGGTCCCTGAGGTACGGGAGCCGTGCGGTGATGCCCGCGAGATCGCCCATGCCGTCGCCGTTGCCGTCGGCGAAGCTCCGTGGATAGACCTGGTAGATGACCGCGTCCTGCCACCAGCCGGTGCGGTTGCCCGGGGCGTCGTCGGACGTGCCGGTGGAGGGGGCAGCGAGGTGCTGGGTCATGTCGTCCCTGGGGTGTCTGGGTGGGGGGCGGCGCCGGGACCGGGTCGGGGATCCGGCGCCGCCGTGACGGGTGCGTTCGGTCGTACGTGCCCTGGGCGTCAGCCCTTGACGGCTCCGGCGGACATTCCGGTGACCAGGTGCTTCTGCGCGAAGAGGAAGACCAGGGCCGCGGGGATCGCGATGAGGACGGACGCGGCGGTCATCGGACCCCACTGGGCTCCGTACTGGTTGACGAACTTCTGCAGTCCGCCCGCGAGTGTGAGGTTCTCGTCGCCGACCATGAAGGCGGAGGCGTACGCCACCTCGCCCCAGGCGGTGATGAAGGAGTAGAAGGCGGTGACGGCGAGGCCGGGCTTGGCGAGCGGCAGGATGAGCCGCCAGAACGTGCCGAACGGGGTGAGGCCGTCGACCTGCCCCGACTCGTCGATCTCCCGCGGGATCGTGTCGAAGAAGCCCTTCATCATCCAGGCGCAGAACGGCACCGAGATGGTGAGGTAGGTGATGACGAGTCCGGCCGGCTGGTTGAGCAGGCCGATGCCCGCCATGATGTTGTAGATCGGCACGATCAGGACGGCGACCGGGAACATCTGGGTGATCAGCAGCGTCCACATCAGCCCGCGCTTGCCGGGGAAGCGGAAGCGGCTGACGGCGTAGCCCGTGGTGGCGGACACGAAGACACCGATGACGGTGGAGAGCCCCGCGACGATCACGGAGTTGCCGAACCAGCTCAGGAACTCGGTGTCCTTGATCAGGTTCGTGTAGTTCTCGAACGTCGTCTCTTTGAAGAAGTCCGTCGTCGTGGCGAACTTGGCGGGCTTCAACGAGGTCAGCAGGACCCACAGCACCGGGAAGACCGCGATCACGGACGCGATGATCAGGGTGACGTGCAGGGCCACGGATGCGGCCGGGGAGCGGTCGCCGCGCAGGCGGGGCTTGCGGACGGCGTGCCGGGCGGAGGTTTCCGTAAAGGTGGTCACCAGTTGTCTCCCTGCGTGCGGAGCACTCGCCGGTACACCATGGCGAAGAGCATCAGGAGTACGAGGATCAGCACGCCCCAGGTGGAGGACTGCGCGAAGTCGCGCGGGCTGATCTCGAAGGAGAATTTGTATGCCTGGGTGACCAGGATCTGGGTGGCCTCACCGGGTCCGCCGCGGGTCAGCAGGAAGATCACCGGGAACATGTTGAAGGTCCAGATGGTAGAGAGCAGGACCACCGTGGTGGACACCGGGCGCAGTCCGGGGAGCGTGATGTGCCGGAAGCGCTGCCAGGCGGTGGCGCCGTCCATCTCGGCCGCTTCGTACTGCTCCGAGGGGATCGACTGCAGTCCGCCGAGCAGGGCGACCATCATGAACGGCACGCCGAGCCAGACGTTGACGGCGATGACGGAGAACTTGGCCCAGGTGGGGTCGTTGAGCCACGGTATGCCGTCGATGCCGCCGCCGCCGAGGATCTTGTTGAGCAGCCCGCGGTCCTCGTTGTAGAGGAAGCGCCAGGCGAAGACCGAGACGAAGCCGGGGATGGCCCAGGGCAGGATCAGGGCCATGCGGTAGGCGGAGCGTCCCGCGATTCGGCGGTTGAGGATGTTGGCGAGGCCCATGCCGAGGCAGAAGGTGATGCCGACGCAGGAGACCGTCCACACCAGCGTCCAGCCGAGCGTGCCGAGGAACTGGGTACCCGTCAGCGCGTCGACGTAGTTGTCCACACCCACGAACTTGTAGGTGGCGGGCAGTTCGTTGACACCGATGGACCGTGCGACGTTGCGCTCGTTCGCGTCGGTCAGCGACAGGTAGACGCCGCGGACCAGCGGGTAGCCGATGATCACGCCGATGACGATCACGACCGGGGCGACCATGGTCCAGGCGTACCAGTGGACCGACATGGCCCGCCGGAGCTTGCTCGGTGGAGCGGATTTACCAGTACCGCGGCTCCGGCCGCGGGCGACGACGTCGCCCGCGGCCTTCGCCACCGACTGGCTGGTGTGGACAGCCATCAGTCGGCCTGCCTTCCTGAGTTACTTCCAGCCCTTGAGGAGCTTGCGGTAGGAGTCGCCGGTCGTGGACGCGGCCTTCTCCGGCGTGGTCTGGCCGGTGAGGACCTTGGTGTACTCGGTGACGAGCGGCGCGAAGAGGCTGCCGGTCTCCGGGATCCACGGGCGCTCGACGGCGGTCTCGACGACGGGCTTGAAGAAGCCGACGATCTCGCTGTCGACGGCCTGCTTCTTGGCGTAGGCGTCGGTGCGGGTCGGGAGCAGGTTCAGCTCACCGGCGGTCTGCGCCTGGGTCTCCACCGAGGTCATGTACTCGACGAAGGCGTACGAGGCGTCGAGGTTCTTCGAGCCCGCGTAGACGGCGAGGTTGTGGCCGCCCTGCGGGGCGCCCTGCGAGGCCGAACCGGCCGGCACCGGGGCGATGCCCAGGTTGGCCTTGTCGGCGAACTCCTTGCCGGTCAGCGTGTCGGCGACGGCCCACGGGCCGTTGATCATCATCGCGACCTTGCCGTCCTTGAACGACGACTGCATGTTCTCCCAGCCGTCGGTGGCGTCGGTCTTCGCCGCACCGGAGTCGACGAGGTCCTTGACGGTCGCGAACGCCTTGACGCCCTCGGGCTTGTCCACCGTGACGGACTTGCTGGAGGCGTCGACCAGGTCGCCGCCCTCGCCGTACAGGAAGGAAAGGAACCAGTACGCGTCGTCGCCGCGCAGGTAGAGGCCGGTCTTGCCGGTCTTTTCCTTGATCGTCTTGGAGACGGTCTTCAGGTCCGCGATGTTGGAGGGGACCTCGACACCGGCCTCCGCGAAGATCTTCTTGTTGTAGAAGATGCCCATGGAGTCGATGACCTGCGGGACCGCGTACGTCTTGTCCTTGTACTTGGTCGACGCGGCGGCCTGCTTGAGGAAGTCGTCCTCGTTCTTCAGCGCGGCGGTGCCGTCCAGCGGGGCGAGGTAACCGAGGTCCGCGAACTCGGGGGTCCAGGCGACCTCGGAGCGGATGACGTCGGGGGCACCGGCGCCGGCCTGCGCCGCGTTCTTGAACTTGTTCTGCGCCTCGCCGAAGGGCACGTTGACGTACTTGACGTCAACCTTCGGGTGCTTCTTCTCGAAACCCTCGGCAAGCTTCTTGAAGACCTTGTCCTCGCTGCCGACGGTCGAGGTGTCCCACCAGGTAACCGTGCCGGAGAGCTCGCCCGAGCTCTTGCTGCCGCCGGACTCGTCATCACTGCCGCAGGCGGTTGCCGCAAGCGCCAGGGCCGCGACCAGGGCGGTGGCCGTTATGCCACGTCGCATCTGAACTCCTTCAACTGCCGTACCGCTCCGTCGCGGCGCCGGGTCGACGTGAACGTAACAAGGATGAAAGGCGACCGAAAGACTTTGCGGAAGATTTCTGCAAGCTCCGGCGATCGTTACATTGGCGTGTCCGCAAGGTTGCCGTCAAGCCTCTTGACGGGAGCCCCGCATCCCTGCCCACACCAGGCCAGAGCCCCTCTCAGCGCGGTGTGACGATCCGACTGCGGACAGCAGACAGCGCTCGCAAGGTCTTGCAAGATGTTGCTACGGGAAGGCCGCCAGGCCTGCGCCGGCGAGCCCGGGCGCCCGAATCCTGCGCATGGTGGGCAATCCGACACGCGCCCGGTACAGTCCACTCATGACCGCACGGCTTGCCGATATCGCAACTCAGGCGGGGGTCAGCGAAGCTACGGTCAGCCGCGTACTGAACGGCAAGCCCGGTGTTGCTGCGGCCACCCGCGAATCCGTCCTCGCGGCGCTCGACGTCCTCGGATACGAACGCCCCGTCCGACTGCGCAGGCGCAGCGCGGGCCTCGTCGGCCTGATCACGCCCGAGCTGGAGAACCCGATCTTCCCGGCGCTCGCCCAGGTGATCGGCCAGGCGCTGACCCGGCAGGGCTACACGCCGGTGCTCGCGACCCAGACGCCCGGCGGCTCCACCGAGGACGAACTCACCGAGATGCTCGTCGACCGCGGCGTCTCGGGCATCATCTTCGTCTCCGGGCTGCACGCCGATACCTCGGCCGACATGCAGCGCTACGAACAACTGCGGGCCCAGGGTGTTCCCTTCGTCCTGGTCAACGGCTTCTCACCCAAGGTGCAGGCGCCGTTCATCTCCCCCGACGACCGGGCCGCGATGCGGCTCGCGGTGACGCACCTGGTGGCGCTCGGGCATCAGCGCATCGGGCTTGCGGTCGGCCCGAAGCGCTTCGTTCCCGTACTTCGCAAGATAGAGGGATTCCACGCAACGATGCAGGAACAGCTGAACCTCACCGCGGACGCGGTGGAGGAGCTGATCCAGCACTCCCTGTACACCCTGGAGGGCGGTCAGGCTGCCGCCTCGGCGCTGATGGAGCGAGGCTGCACCGCGGTGGTGTGCGCGAGCGACATGATGGCCCTCGGCGCGATCAGGGCGGCCCGCCGGATGTCGTTGGAGGTTCCGCGCGACCTGTCGGTCGTCGGTTACGACGACTCGCCCCTCATAGCATTCACCGATCCGCCTCTGACCACGATCCGTCAGCCGGTGACAGCGATGGGCCAGGCCGCGGTGCGTACGCTGCTGGAGGAGATCGGCGGCACGCCCGCTCCGCACAGTGAGTTCGTCTTCATGCCTGAGCTGGTCGTTCGTGGCTCGACGGCCTCGGGGCCCGGCCCCTCCTCAGGATCCCACCCTCGTCGTTAAGGTGCAGAATGTGCGACCGGAACCCGTCCGGAGGATCATCGGGCGGAGGGGAACGTATCTGGCAGACTCTGCACCTATGGGTGAATCGCACGTGACTACACAGGAAGACCGCATGGCGGCCAACCCGTCACCCATCGTGAACGAGGCGGCGGCTACCGGATCGACGCGGATCGCCGACCGGGAACGACTGTGGTCACTGCGCTCGTTGCGGTCCCCGCGCCGTCCTCGCGTCTGGTTCGAAATCCTGCTGATCGCGGTCAGTTACTGGCTCTACTCGCTGGTGCGCAACGCCGTCCCCGAGCAGCAGGCCGCGGCCATGCGCAACGCCGACTGGGTCTGGTCGCTCGAGCACGCGGTGGGGCTCGCCTTCGAGGAGTCGGTCAACCGGGCCGTCAATTCGGTGACGTGGCTGATCGTGTCGATGAACTACTACTACGCGACGCTGCACTTCGTCGTGACCATCGGTGTGCTGATCTGGCTGTTCCGCCGCCATCCCGGCCGCTATGCGGCGTCCCGCCTGATCCTCTTCTCCACGACGGCCGTCGCCCTGCTCGGCTACTACCTGTTCCCGCTGGCACCACCGCGTCTGATGAGCGGCGGGGGCTTCATCGACACGGTGATGCTGCACCAGACCTGGGGTTCGATGGCTTCGGGCAACTTCAAGCACATGTCGAACCAGTACGCGGCGATGCCTTCGATGCACATCGGGTGGTCGCTGTGGTGCGGTCTGACCATCTGCGCCCTGGCCACCGCCCCGTGGGCGCGGATCCTGGGCCTGCTCTACCCGGCAGCGACCCTGGTCGTGATCGTGGCGACCGCGAACCACTTCTGGCTGGACGCGGTGGGCGGTATGGCCTGCCTGACGTTCGGCTACGCGATCTCGTACGCCTGGTACGGGTCGCTGCCGCACCGGCTGCCGCGGCGGCCGTCGGCTGCTTCGGGCCGCAGCCGCCTTCGGTCGCTGCTACCGGTCCCGGCCGACCGCACCCGCCGCGACCCGTCGCACCCGTCCACCCAGCCGAACCCGGTCCCGGCCCGCTCGGCCCCGCCGAGCTCCGGCTGACCGCCCCGGCCCCCGCTCCTCGATCGTCGGAGGGGCGTGATTCCCGGCCCTGTCACCCCGCCCCGTAGAACCGCTCCTCCACCACCGCACGAGCCCGCCGCGTGATCCGCCGGTAGTCCTCCAGCATGTCCCCGACATGCCCCGGCTCGTACCCCAGGTACCGCCCGACCGCCGTCAGCTCCCGCGGGTTCGAGGGAAACGTGTCGCCCGGCCGCCCCCGTACCAGCATCACCGCGTTGCGCACCCGTGTGGCCAGCACCCACGCCTCGTCCAGCGTCTGCGCCTCCTCCCCCGGGATCAGCTGCGCGGCACACGCCGCGGCCAGTGCCTCACGCGTACGGGTCGTCCGCAGCCCCGGCTCCACCCAGCCGTGCTGCATCTGCATCAGCTGCACCGTCCACTCGACGTCGCTCAGCCCGCCCCGGCCCAGCTTGGTGTGGAGCGTGGGGTCGGCGCCCCGCGGCATCCGTTCGGACTCCATGCGCGCCTTGAGCCGCCGGATCTCCCGGACGGCGTCCTCGCCCAGGCCTTCCATGGGGTAGCGCAACGGGTCGATCAGCTCGATGAAGGCGCGCCCCAGCTCCTCGTCGCCCGCCATGGGCTCGGCGCGCAGCAGCGCCTGGCTCTCCCAGACCAGCGACCAGCGCCGGTAGTAGACCTCGTACGACTTCAGCGTGCGGACCAGCGGTCCGCTCTTGCCCTCGGGGCGCAGGTCGGCGTCGATGAGCAGCGGCGGATCGGCGGTCGGCAGCTGCAGCAGCCTGCGCATCTCCGTGATGACGGTGTTCGCGGCCCGGGCCGCTTCCTCGTCGCTCACACCCTCCCGCGGGGCGTGCACGAACAGGACGTCCGCGTCGGAGCCGTAACTCAGCTCGTGCCCGCCGAAGCGGCCCATGCCGATGACCGCGAACCGGGTCGGCAGGGTGTCGCCCCACTGTTCGCGTACGGCGGCACGCAGGGCCCCCGAGATCGTGGCGGCGTTCAGGTCGGTGACCGCAGGTCCGACCCGGTCGACGAGCGCGCCCGGATCCGGTTCGGCGGGGCTCTCCTCGGTGCCGTACGAGCCGATCAGGTCGGCGGCCGTCGTACGGAAGAGCTCCCGCCGCCGCACCCCGCGCGCCACCGCGACCGCCGCCTCGGCGCCCGCCGCACGGCCCACCGCGGCCAGCACCTCCAGTTCCAGGTGATCCCGGGTACGCGGCTTCAGCCCTTCCGGGTCGCCGAGGATGGCGACGGCCTCCGGGGCTCGCATCAGCAGGTCGGGGGCGAGACGGCCGGCCGACAGGACCCGGGCGAGGTTCTCCGCCGCTGCGCCTTCGTCCCGCAGGAGCCGCAGGTACCAGGGGGTCTTGCCGAGCGCGTCGGACACCTGCCGGAAGCCGAGGAGCCCGGCATCCGGATCGGCGGAGTCCGCGAACCAGCCGAGCAGGACCGGCAGCAGCGTGCGCTGGATCGCGGCCTTGCGGGACACCCCCGACGACAGGGCCTCCAGATGCCGCAGCGCAGCCGCCGGATCGGCGTACCCGAGGGCCTCCAGCCGGACGATGGCAGCCTTCGCACTGAGCCGGGACTCGCCTGGTGCCAGCTGGGCGACGGCGTCCAGCAGCGGCCGATAGAAAAGCTTCTCGTGCAGTCGCCGCACCACCGAGGCATGCCGCCGCCACGCCTTGTTGAGCTCGGTGACGGGGTCCGTACGCAGCCCGAGGGAGCGCCCGAGACGCCGCAGATCCGATTCGTCCTCGGGGACCAGATGCGTGCGGCGCAGCCGGTAGAGCTGGATGCGGTGCTCCATGGCGCGCAGGAAGCGGTAGGCCTCGTCCAGCTGCGCCGCGTCCGCCCGCCCGACGTATCCGCCGTCGGCGAGCGCCCGCAGGGCCTCCAGGGTGGAGCCCGAGTGCAGGGTGGCGTCGCTGCGCCCGTGGACCAGCTGGAGCAGCTGTACGGCGAATTCGACGTCCCGCAGCCCGCCGGGCCCGAGCTTGAGCTCGCGGTCGACGCGGTCGACGGGGATGTTGTCGACGACGCGACGGCGCATCTTCTGTACGTCGCCGACGAAGTTCTCCCGGTCGGCGGCCTGCCACACCAGCGGCGAGACGGCCTCGACGTACTCCGCGCCGAGCGCGGGGTCACCGGCGACCGGCCGGGCCTTCAGCAGCGCCTGGAACTCCCAGGTCTTGGCCCAGCGCTGGTAGTAGGCGAGGTGCGAGGACAGGGTCCGCACCAGCGGCCCGTTGCGGCCCTCGGGGCGGAGGTTCGCGTCGACCGGCCAGATGGTTCCTTCGACGGTGGTGTCGGAGCAGATCCGCATCATGTGGGCGGCGAGCCGGGTGGCGGACTGCATGGCCCCGCTCTCCTCCGCCCCGTCGGCCGGCTCCCCCACGAAGATCACATCGACGTCGGAGACGTAGTTCAGCTCGTGCCCGCCGCACTTGCCCATCGCGATGACGGCGAGCCGGCACCGGGCGGCGTCGGCCGGATCGGCCGTACGGGCTATGGCGAGCGCGGCACGCAAGGTGGCTGTAGCCAGGTCGGCCAGCTCGGCGGCGACCTGGGCGAGGTCGGTGGTGCCGCACACATCGCGGGCCGCTATCGACAGCAGGGAACGGCGGTAGGCGACCCGCAGCGAGTCCGGGTCGACAGCATCGGCGAGCATGCGTTCGAATTCGGCGACCCCGGGGTGCAGATCGGTGGCCTCGTACGTCACGAGCGCCTGCCAGTCGCGGGGGTGCCGCGCCAGATGGTCCCCGAGTGCCTCCGAGGCTCCGAGAACACCGAGGAGCCGGTCCCGCAGAGGCTTGGCGGTGACGAGCGTGTCCAGCAGGACCTGCCGTTCGTCGGCCTCCTCCGCCTCGACGAGCCGGACGAGGCTGTGCAGGGCCAGATCGGGGTCGGACGAGGCACCGAGCGCGTCGAAGAGGACGGGATCGGACCGTACGGAGGAGAGCGCGGGGAGGTCCAGGAGCCGTTCGGCGGCGGACGGATCGATGAAACCGTGCCGCAGCAGTCGGGTGAAGTTACTGCTCCTGCGCCCCGGAACCGTCGCCATCCCGTGTTCTCCTGCCCGCCGACCCACACGTATCCGCTCTCCGAGCCTAGCCGTGCGCCGGTGAATTCGGAGCGGGAGCGGAGTCCGCACTTCACAGGCACGATGACCGGAACGACCACGCACAACGCTCCCAGGAGGCCCGCCATGCCCGACGAGGACGCCGCCCCGGACACCGCCCTGGACTCCCGGTACAGCGGCGAGGACGCCATCGCCCGCCCGTGGCCCGAAGCGGTCGCACTCCTGACGGACGCCGAGCTGTACTGGCTCTCCACGGTCCGCCCGGACGGCCGCCCGCACGTCACCCCGCTGATCGGGGTCTGGTCGGACGGCGCCCTGCACTTCTGCACCGGCGCGACAGAGCGCAAGGCGCAGAATCTGGCCGCCAACCCGGAGGTCGTCCTGACCACCGGCACCAACACGCTCAACGAGGGATTCGACGTGGTGGTCGAGGGCCGCGCGGCCCGGGTGACGGACGAGAAACGGCTGATCGCGCTGGCCGAGGCCTGGGAGACGAAGTACGGAAGCGACTGGCACTTCGGCGTCGCCGACGGCATGTTCTCCCACGGTGCGGGCGGCCGTGCGGAGGTCTTCGCGGTGACCCCCCGCACGGCCTTCGGCTTCGCCAAGGGCGACCCGTACGGCCAGACGCGCTGGCGCTTCGCCTGACCGAACCGGGACGGGAGCGACCGAAACCGCACGGGGCGGGTCCCGATCACACCCCGGTTGCACGGGGCGGGGCGTGCGATCACCACCCCGGCTACAGGGCTCGGGTCCCGAACACCACCCCGGCTACACGGGGGGGGGGGCGGGTCCCGATCACACCCCAGCTGCACGGCCGGGGTCCCGATCACCACCCCGGCTACACGGGGGGGGCGGGTCCCGATCACACCCCAGCTGCACGGCCGGGGTCCCGATCACCACCCCGGCTACCGGGCTCGGGTCCCGATCACCACCGTGGCGTACAGCTCCTCCGAGACGACCACCCGCGCAATCAGCCCGCTGCCGCCCACCGTCCCCGCGGCATGCGCCGCCTGCCGCTCACTCGTCTCGACGAGAAGACTGCCGCCGGGTGCCAGCCAGTCCGGCGCCTCGGCGACCACACGCCGCATGACGTCGAGGCCGTCCCCACCACCGTCGAGCGCCACGCGCGGCTCATGGATACGCGCCTCGGCGGGCAGCAGCTCGACGTCATCGGTCGGTACGTACGGCACGTTGGCGAGCAGGACGTCGACGCGCCCGCGCAGCGAGCCGGGCAGCGGATCGAAGAGGTCGCCCTCGTAGACCTGCCCGAGGTCGCCGACATTGCGCCGCGCGCACCGCACGGCGGCGGGTTCGACATCCGTGGCGTGCAGTTCGACGTGCGGCAGCGCCGCTGCCAGCGCCGAACCCAGCGCCCCGGAACCGCAGCAGAGGTCGACGACGACGGCCGGCTTCCGCCCGGCGAGCGCCACGGCCTGGCGGACAAGGAATTCGGTACGGCGACGAGGCACGAAGACCCCGGGGTCCACGGCGACACGCAGCCCGCAGAACTCGGCCCAGCCGAGCACGTGTTCAAGCGGCAGACCGGCAACGCGGCGTTCGACCATGGCGGCGAGTTCCGCCGGACCGGCGGCGGTGGAGAGAAGGAGCGCGGTCTCGTCCTCGGCGAAGACACAGCCGGCGGCACGGAGCGTGGTGACGATCGAGGAGACGGTGTGCGGTGAAGCGAATTCCTGCATGCGGAGAAGCCTTTCGGGAAAAACCGATGGGCGCTCCGCGATCGCTTATGCCGTGTCGGGCACGCGAGGGCGAGTGGTGAGCACCCAGCCTGCTGTAGCGGTAATGGGTCTCACCTCCTGGGTCGGTCCCGGTCTCGGGACGGGTCACACTACCGGAACCGGGCCCTTCACCACACGCCCTGCTCCCGGGGCCGACGAGATGGGCCGCGGCTTCAACTGACGTTCCCCGCGCGGCAGCCGGTCACAGCTTGTCGGACACCACCCCGCGCCGGGCCCTCGACGGGACAGAGCGGAGCCCCGGCCGAAGGGGCCTGGAAACACCAGAGCCAACGTCGAAAGTTTCGCTCCCAATTCCGAAAGTGGCCGAAAGCCCCTGTTGCGCCGAGCCTCTGACGGCGGCTCGCGCGGCCGCCTTTCGCCCTTCCGCCCCGTTTTGATGAACGCGGTACGCGCCCGTGGACGTGCGAGAACAGCCAACCTCAGGTGCCCCATGTCCAGCCGTTGTCACACCCTGACCCCCTCCCTAAGCTCGGGAGCGCTCCCACACCTGGTGCCGGCTTCCGCCCGACCCGCCCGGAACCAGCATCCGGAGTCTCACGCCGTTCCCGGTCACGGCACTCGCGGCGGTCCCCCGCCAGGCCGGATCCACACCCCGCACCCGCCATCTGGAGGTCCCCCATGCGCTTTTCCCTTCGGTATCGGTACAAGCCACGGGCGCTGGCAGCCGCAGCCGCTCTGGTGACAGCCGCGAGCCTGGCGACCGCTTCCCTCGCCCCACAGGCGAGCGCCACCGCCAGGCAGGCCGCCGCGGTGCAGGCCGCTCCCGCTGTCGAGGACGACGGCGCCGACTGTGCCGTGCCCGACCCCGGTGCCTCGCCGGCCAACGCGAAGCTTCCCGATCCCTTCAAGAAGCTGGACGGGACGCGCATCTCCACCGCGTCCGACTGGCGTTGCCGCCGCGCGGAGATCAGGGAACAGGCGGAGAGGTCGGTCTACGGCCAGAAGCCTGCCAAGCCCGCCGGCATCACGGGAACGGTCTCCGCGACCGGTATCACGGTGAACGTGACGGACCAGGGCAAGAGCGCCGCCTTCTCGGCGAAGGTCGAACTGCCGAGTGGTTCCGGCCCCTTCCCGGCCGTCGTCGTCCTGGGCGGGCTCGGCGCGGACACGGCCACCATCAAGGCCTCGGGTGCGGCCGTCGTCAATTTCGACCCGTACACCGTGGGACGTGAAGGAACGGCGCGGAACAACAAACAGGGCGCCTTCTACAGCGTCTACGGATCGTCGAGCAGCACAGGGCTGCTGATGGCCTGGTCCTGGGGCGTGAGCCGCATCATCGACGTCATCGAACAGTCGGGCGGCAGCCTGCTCAAGGCCGACGCGACCGGCGTCACGGGCTGCTCGCGGTTCGGCAAGGGCGCCTTCGTGGCCGGCGCGTTCGACCAGCGTATCGATCTCACCATGCCGATCGAGTCGGGTTCCGGTGGCGCCCCCGTCTTCCGCGGGATTCCCGGGGAGAGCGGCGGACAGCCTCTGAGCAGCGCCTACTCGGAGCAGCCGTGGCTGGGCGACGCGTTCGGCTCCTTCACGGGCAGCCCGGCCACACTGCCGGTGGACACCCACGAGATCGTGGGCATGGTCGCGCCGCGAGGCCTGTTCGTCATGGAGAACCCGCACGTCGACTGGCTGAGCGCCAGGTCGGGGAGCGTGGCGGCCCTGGGCGGGGCGGAGGTCTACAAGGCCCTCGGCGCCGGGTCCAACATCAGTTACTGGTCGGACGTACAGGACGGCACCCACTGCGCGGCCAGGTCCGAGTGGAAGGCGCCGCTTCAGCAGAGCATCAGCACATTCCTTCTCAACACGGGCACCGCACCGGGGGTGTTCAGGGTCTCGCCGCTCAAGTCCGGTGATCTGTCGTCCTGGAAGGACTGGCAGACCCCGGTTCTGACCGGCATCGGCAACCCGGACAACGGAGGTGACCCGGACGACGGCTCGGACGCCACGTGCACCGCCGGCTATCGGACCGTCCAAAGCTGGTCCGGCGGCTTCCAGGGCGAGGTGACGATCCGGAACAACAGCAGCACCACGCTGAACGGCTGGACGGTCGCCATGACCCTGGCCGCCGGCCAGTCCATCAGCAGCCTCTGGAACGGCGTGAACACCGGAACCAGCGGGTCCGTGACGGTACGGAACGCCCCATGGGCGGGCACCACCGCCCCCGACGGCACGACCACGTTCGGCTTCACTGCCACGGGCAGCCCCACCACCGCACCCGGCAACCTCACCTGTACCTGAGACGGCTTCGGGCCGACGGTACGAAACCGTCGGCCCGAAGCGTACGTTCACCCGAAACAGGGCTGAACTGCCCCTACAGCACCGGCAGGAGCGCCTTCAGCTCGAAGGCCGTGACCTGGCTGCGGTACTCCTCCCACTCCTGCTTCTTGTTGCGCAGGAAGTGATCTGGGGCGTTTCTGACCTGCGGTCACGTATCCATCATCACTGTGACCTGCTGTCGAGCTGTCAATCTTTGTCAGCGTTGTTCATCGTTGAGCACCCTTCCACGGCCCCGAGACGGCCCAGAGCGGGTACCCCTGGGCTCAAACGACACCCGCTTTAGGGGTTCGATCCGAGCCCGATCCGGCTGCAGCCGCTCGCTGACACGATGGCCGGACAAGAATGCTGGGGTGCGTCTCCGTCCGGTGTGGTTGATGTCAACGGTGGATGTCAGAGACGATCGACCTCTCCCTGGCGGGGAGCAAGAAAGATTTGAAGGTGCATCTGCCCAGTGAACGACCACGAGATCTTCCGTGAGCTGATCGAGGAGGGCCTGGACGACTGGGTTCCGGTCGACCGGCTCCTCGGTCTGGCCGTGGACATCGCAGAAGACCAGGGCGCCGAGTTCCGAGGCGTCGCGGTCGAGTTGCTGACGCTGCTGCTGAACAGCGGGCTCATGGACGTCGGCGACCTGGGCGAGAGTGGGTTCGAGCCCTGGCCGGAGAGCGGCGACGAACTCCTGGCCAAGGCGGTCGCGGTGCTCGACGGCTTCGACTGGTTCCCTCAGCTCGGTGCGTACTGGCTAGCGAACACGCCGAAGGGCGACGCCGTGGCCTCGGGCTAGGTGGGCGAGAATCACCGCTTTAGGAGCGAGGTGGGGCGACTTGGGCCCTGACCTGCGGGACACCGACTTCGGCTTCTGTTGGCTGTGGTCCCTGCCAGCAGCCGCAGCTCCCCGTGGCTCCCCGCCCCATCTGGCGCGTTTGTGGCACGGGGAACTTCTGATCCGTAGCTCTAGCCGGATCGGTCAGCGGTGGTCATACCGGCCGCTACGAGGCCTTGGAGAGGCGGGGGCGGGCGGGGGCGGTTGCTGTGGTTGCGGTACGCCGCTGCTGTACATCAGCCCTAGCCAAAGAAGGACTCTTCGGATCCTTCACCATCGTCAGCGCTCGGTCTTGGCCAGCGGATCATTCGGCGACAGGATTTCCCCCTCCCCGTCAAGCGCGATCTTCCGCCGAAGCCACTTCGCCTGCCTGAGAGGGTTCGTAGAGTGCGTGTATGGCCATACCTCGTGAGCCCAACGGGCGACCGCTGACCCTCTACACGCTCGATCTGGAGGCCGCTCTGGAGTACGCCCGTGAGGCGCTCTCCGAGGGGCTGAACGTAGAGATCACAGATCGCGATCTGCGTGATACGCAGACCTATCGCAGCTTTCAGGAGAGTCCGGTTCTCGTGAAGTACTGGGGTGTCTCGCTCAGCGATGACGCCAGTGCGAGAGGCCTCCGATCGGCCTCAGCTCACCAGATCATCGACGCTGTCGAGATGCTGCGCCCCGAAGAGTACGGCGCGATCCACGCGGATGATCTGGTCGAGTTCTGTAAGGCGCACTACCTCAAAACTGGCGTCTCAGCTGATTCGGCACGAAACCTGTCAAGTGATGCACACACCCAAGGGGGGACATACGTGGTCGGCAGCGGTAAGACCCTGAGTAGCTTCAAGGTCGGAGACAAGGTCACGGTCAGGGCGCCGAGCGATAGGCCCCTGTTTCACCATGGGTCTCACGGGACCGTTGTCACCGTTGGCACGAAGCGGGTCCACGTGCGGATGGACACGGCCGCGTTCGAGAACCACGACGGTGAGGTGGCCAACTTCCTTCCTGGCGACCTTGATATGGGGCATGTCGGCACGCCTCGAAGCGTGGACCGCATGAACGACGCCTTCACCAGTATGAAGCTGGAGGTCGGAGCGGATCTTGTGTCAGTGGCGCTGGATGCCGGCGTCATCACTGCCGATCAGGGGGAACGGATCAAGACGGCATGGGCCAACCACTTGCAGAGCTGACGAGCTGCGACCAGCAGTGAGTGCCAACGGGAGCGGACAGCGCCGGACGGCGGCGGACGGTCTGGGACTGTCGGCACAGGTCAGCGGCATGGTGCCCCATGGTCGGTCCACCACCAGGGTTGCTTCGGGGCGAAGCGGTCTCGTGCCCAACGGAAAGCCTGTGGGCCATGCGTGGGCCAACCCTCATGGTGCTCACAGTGCTTGACACATCGATGCAGGTCAGGGTGCTGCTCTCCCTGAACTCGCGGCGGTCTTGAAAACCGTCGTGGCAGCGATGTCACCGTGGGTTCAAATCCCACACCCACCGCAGGTGAACGGCCCCTGACCAGGTATCTCGGTCAGGGGCCGTTCACGTGAGCGTTGTCCGCCAGCGACCGCTGTTCCCCGCTGTTTCCCGACCGAACGGGCACGGGAGGGGCACGCCGACTGGCCATCTCTAGATGGCGAGCAGCCCGGCGAGCATCAAAGCCGCCACCGCAGAGAACACCCGCAGCTTCCTCCAGCCCGGTCCCGAAGCCTGGCGGGTCAGCTCCCATGCGCCCACCAGACCGCCACTTAGGCCCAGCGCGTCCCGCAGCAGGAAGACGGCGGTGTGCACAGAGAGCCTCCAGTAGCTTTCGAACGGACTGGAAGGCTATCCCTGGTGGCTGCATCTCCGGAAGAAGTCCCTGGTCCGGCTTGCGTACGCCCGGCTGGTAGGGCTAACAGGATTTGAACCTGTGGCCTCGTCCTTATCAGGTCGATCACGCCATGGTTGCGACGTCGACCAATCGGCTCTGCACTTTGGTCGACCGTCCTCCGAGGTCCGGTGCCGACCGTCGCTGTTCGCGCTTGTTGGTGTCAGCCGCTGATGTCAACGGTGCCGTCATGACAGGCGCAAAGGTTGGGTTGAAGCTACTCGGGTGCGCTCACCGGCACCGGGGCGCTGAAATTCTTGAGCTTCACGACGTTGTGCGCGGACACACCAGATACCGTCAGCCACTGCTCGAAGCGCACGACTCGGCCGGATTCGTTGACCCACACGTCGCAGGCGAACTCCTCGGTGCCCATGGAACGCATCCTGTCGTACAGCCGACGGTCCACCGACCGGAGCTGGTCCTGGGTGAGCTTCCCGGAAAGGCGGTGCGCCGGCGCTCCGTCCACCTCCTCTGAGCCTTTTCGTGCCTTCGGCCCGAGGTCCAAGAGCAGCCGGGCATAAACGCTGTAGTCAGCTACGCCTGCGCCTGCGGAATCCAGCCCCGCACGCTGCCACTCCCCGGTTGCTCCGTCGTCATCGAGTGTGCGTGTGTAGGTGGCGTTTTCCAGCAGGATCGTCTCCGCATTGACCGCTTGGTCCTCCGGGGCGCTGTCGGAAGTCTTCAAGGTCATTTTGCCCGTAGGAGCTGATCCGTTGAGGTTCATCCGGCCAGCCATAACGATAGTCAGCGTGGAGCCCGCATAGCTTTCCGACGTGATCTGAGCCGAGTAAGGCGCCGGATCGGCGTTCTTGAGCGCCGCCTCGACCTCGAATGCAGCAGCTGCCTTTGGTGTGACCGATGCGCCGCTCTTCGACTTCGGTGCGGGTGCTCTCTCAACATCCCCGGCGCCACAGCCGGTGAGCAAGACGGTGGCCGCGATACCGGCCGCCACGGTGGCCAAGTGGCGCATGGCAGGGGACCTCCTCAAGCGTGACTCGTGACTGACAAGTCGCTGAGTCTGTCATGGGCACAGCGTGAGCGATCCACTGCCCTTAACCCACCACTCACCCCAGCTTCCATCCCGTCCGCCTTCGACCCACACACCGTGGAGCGGGCGTGGTTCAGGGCGTCAAGGTGGAGCGCGCCACTGTACGAACGACCTTGACGCCCTGGGCCGCGACTGCTCGGCTCTGCCTGGGTCGAAGGTGGTCGGGATGGAAGCCCACAACGCTCACCACGAATCCGCCGGCACTCGCGAACGGCGCCCCTCCCATCCCGGAGTCTGAGCGCCCCCGCCGGAGGCATGTCTCATGCCCGACGGATCCCCTCGGTCAGGCTCTCTCGCTCTAGTTGCGCGACCGGCGTAGCCGGGGCCCAGAGCGGGGCGGAGACAGGAGCGCAGGGCCCCGGCGGTGAGCCGGGGAGCGCGCGACGAGCGGAGCGAGGAGCCTTGATGAGGTAGAGAAACCTGTAACAGCTCTTGTCGGTCAACCAGAGTGCGAATCGGTCGGCAGGAGTCGACTGGTGAAACCGGCTTGGCGGAGTCGCTGGTACGCCTCGGCTACGTCGGCAGGTACGGGCTGGCGGATCATGAATCCCTGTTCCGGGTAGATCATCAGTCGCTGCAGTGCACCCGTAAGCATGTCGATCACCAGACGTGCGTCACCGATGGAGTCCACGTACTCGTCCAGAGTCATCGGCGTCGAAGCGCTGACGATCTCCACCTCAGGCCACAGCTTGCGGGCAGTGGCGTATGCCCGCCGCTCCTCGTACGGCTTGCTGATCAGCAGGACAGAAGCCACCTGGACACCCCCTTCCTCTAGCACTTCCCGCGAGAAGCGGATGTTCTCACCCGTGTTGCGTGCCCTCGGCTCCACGAGGACGGCCGAGCTGGGAACACCCAATTCGAGTGCCCGCTCTCGGTAGTGGACTGCTTCCCCGCGGGGCATCCGCTCCCGGGTCGTGGGGCTCGTGGCTCCGGTAAAGAGCAGGAGCGGCACCAATCCGCGCTGGTACAGGTCTGCCGACGTGTCTGCAACTCCCAGGTCATGGCTGCCGAGCCCGATGGCAACGGAGCAGGGTTGGAGGGCGTGGCCCATCTGGTGGTACTCCCAAATGCGCCGCGCGTCGGCCCAGTCCTGTGTAGAAATCACTACGAGTCTTCCTTGTTCGTCGCCGAGTCAGGCACCTGGAACTCGTATTCCCAGGCGAAGCGCGATGCCGCGTGCACTCCGATGGCGAACTCCACTACCGTGCCGTCGGCTGTGTACGTCGTCCGGTGCAGTTCAACGACTGCCTCCCCGGGCGGCAGTTGGAGAAGCTTTGACTCGTCCGATGTGGCGCCCCGGGCGAAGATCCGCTCTTTCATGTGATCGATCTCGTAACCGGCCTCGTAAAGCACGCGGAACCCTCCACCTCGGCCGGCGGGTCCGGGAGTCGGGTCAACGATGCGGGTCCCCTCGACGTGTTCGGGCCGGTAGTAGCTCGTCAAGGTGTGGGTGGGCTGCTCGCCTTCCTTCACAAGTCGCGCCCGTGCGTACACCTCAGCTCCTGCGGGCAGGCCATGAGCTGCCGACACGGCGGGGGAAGCCTCCACAAGACTGACAGTCTGCGTCTGCTCGTTCCGGCGGTAGGTACGTCCACTTGCCACACGGTCCGCAATGAACGCCACTTCGTCGCCATCGCGCCACTTGGCCTTGTCGTATCGAGCGATACCGAGTCGCTTGAGAGGCACTTGCTGGCGCACGACTGTGCCGTGACCGCGGGATGAAGTGACCAGACCCTCTGCTTCGAGAGCCTTATAGGCGGCGTGGACGGTGGACTTGGAACCCTCGCCCGCCTCCACAAGCTCCCGAATGTGCGGAAGCTGCTTGCCCGGAGCGTAGTCACCGCCCCTGATCTGTTCGGCCAGCTTGTCTGCCAGCTCTCGCCACTTGGGCGCCATCCCGAACCCCTCTCGTCAGAGCCAAGTCAAACACAGTCCCAGGACTACCAGCCATCATCCTGCTTATGGTTCGCAGTCCTAGGACAGCGGGTCCCCGAGGGTCCTCTTCGGGCTGCTCCACATCAATCCAGGGAGTATGAGATGCCGTCGTTCAAGATCGATGTTTCGTCCGCTGTCGTGTTCGTCGCGACGCCTCCGACCCCGAAGCTCGTGAGCAAGCAGACTGGTGAGATCGCGATGGACCGGGAGACCGGTGCTCCGCTCGCGACAGTGGGTCTGCTGATCTCAGATGAGGGGGAGGGCAACCTCTACCAGGTGACGGTGCCGAGCACGGGTGTCCCGGAGAGCCTGACCCCGGGGACGCCGGTCACGGTGGTCGGGCTGAAAGCCCGGGACTGGGAGAACACGTTCAACGGCCAGACCCGGCACGGGATCAGCTTCCGCGCGGTCGCCATCACGGTTGGGGTCTGATCATGTCGGACCTGAACACGGTGATCGAGGTGGCGGGGGCCTTATCGGCTGCCGGTGGTCTCGGCTATGCGAAGGTTCGCGCTCCTCGCGTGTTCTGGTCGCTGGTTGGTCTGCCGGTCGCCCGGGTCCGCTTCGCGGTCACGTACCGGTCCACGATGGATGTGTGTGGGCTGACGGTTCAGCCGTCCCGCTTGCGGGCGTTCATGGTCCGCAGCGTGGCCCGTCGCCAGGATGTTCAGCCGGTCCCACCCAGGGTTCGCCGGGTCCGCGGCTCCTCCACGGGCATGCGGGTCACTCTCCGTCTCCCGGCCGGGCTGGAGCCCGCCGACGTGGTTGCGGCTTCGGAACGGCTCCGGCACGCCTGGGGCGTCCACTCCGTCCACGTGATGGAGATCAAACCCGGCTTCGTCGAACTCCGCATGACCGGCTACGACGTGTTGCGGCGGGTGAAGATGCCGCGCCGGCTGCCCCGCAAGCTCAGGTCCGGCCGATTGGTGGTGCCGGTGGCGCTTCGGGAGGACGGGACCGCGTTCGTCCGCGACTACACGAAAGTCCCGCACGGCCTGACCCTGGGTGCGAATCAGTCGGGCAAGTCGATGTATCAGCGCCACCTCATCACCGGTCTCGCGAAGCTCCCCGTGGGCTTGGTGGGGATCGACTGCAAGCGTGGTGTCGAACAGCGCGGATACGCATCCCGCCTCTCCGCCCTCGCGGTCACCCCGGACGAAGCGGCGGACCTGCTGGAAGTTCTGGTCCGGGAGATGGAGGACCGCTTCGACATCCTGAGTGCTCACGGCGTCTCGGACCTGTGGGACCTGCCGACCAAGGTTCGGCCGGTGCCCCTGGTGGTGCTGGTGGACGAGGTGGCGGAACTCTTCCTCGTCGCCGCGAAGAAGGATGAGGAACGCCGGGACCGCATGGTGATGCACCTGGTACGGCTCGCGCAGATGGCCCGTGCGGTCGGGATCTACCTGGAGATCTGCGGTCAGCGCTTCGGCTCAGAACTCGGCAAGGGTGCCACCATGCTCCGCGCTCAGCTCACTGGCCGCGTGGTGCACCGCGTCAACGACAAGCAGACCGCTGACATGGGCTTGGGGGACATTGCCCCTGATGCGGTCTTCGCCGCGACCACGATCCCGCCGGATCGCCCCGGTGTGGCCGTGGCCGGCGACTCCTCCGGCGGCTGGTCCCGCATCCGCACCCCCGAAATGAGCGCCGCCGACGCCGTGGCCATCTGCCACGAATACGTGCACCTGACCCCCGACGTCCCGGCGCTGGCCCGGTTCCGCCCGGTCGTCCGCACCGCCCCGGCTCCGGCCTCACCGCTGGTCAATCCGCGGCCGGTCACCGAGTAACACCCCGCACCCCTCGGTTGGCGTGACCGTCTCGCGCCAGGTCCCTACCCCGCCCATGCCCGGAACCGGAAGGACCCAGCGCCATGACCACCCAACCGACCACCAAGCCCAAGGAGCCCTCCAGCCCTGCCGAGTCGGCCGCGTGCCAGCCCTGCGGCGGGACCGGAAACGTCCCCACCACGGTTCGCGTCGGTCGCAAGCGGCGCCCGGTCGGCCAGCAAGACGGTCTCTGCCTCAATTGCTTCGGCACCGGCACCGACCCCAATGCCTGACCCCTTCGACCCGGGCGCTGGGCGGTGAACACCACATCCCGCCCGGCCCCGGCCCACCCCGAAAGGAGGTGACCTGATGTCCCGCAAACTCCGCCTGGACGCTGTACTCATCCAAGCCGTCATTGCCGGTGCACTGTCGTTCTCCCACCTGCATGACCTGGCCGAAGCGGCCGGACAGGACGGCTGGAAAGCCTGGGCCTACCCGATCAGCGTGGACCTGCTCCTCGTCGCTGCCTGGCGCCGCATGCGCACCCACGCCGACAACCGCGCCGCCTGGATCTGGTTTGTCATCGCGCTCGCCGCCTCATTGGGCGCGAACATCGCCACCGCCGGACTCCTCGACCTCGGCAACGTACCGGCCTGGCTCCGCATTCTCGTCGCCGGATGGCCCGCCCTCGCCTTTCTCGGCGGCACCCTGCTTGCCCACGCACCCACCACACCGGCTCCCGCGGCCCCGGTCACTGCATCGCTGCATGTCCCGGACCCCGAACCGGCCCCGGCGTCACGGTGGAGCGGGCTCCCAACCCGGCTCCGGAACTCCCGCCGACCCCTGCTCCACCCGCGACTGTGGCTCCGGTGTCAGTGCCGACCGTGGCTGTTCCTCCGGCCCTGCTCGACCACGCCCGGAAGGTCGCCGACACGCATCACGCGACGACCGGCGCCCGGATCGACTCGGCCACTCTCCGCGCCCGGCTCGGCGTGCCCGGCCCGCTTGCTGACGCCATCACCGCCCAACTCGCCTGAGCAGAAGGAGGTTTCACCATGCCGCGTCCGAATCGCTTCACCGACGTGATCCGTATCGGGCCCGTCCAGGTCGGCACGCACTACGACGGTCGGGGCCGCACCAAACACACCGCTGTCTGCACCGCCCCCGGCTGCAACTTCTCCGCCGACTACCACGGCCGCGCCGCCGCCGAACTCGCCGCCAAAACCCACCGCTGCAACCCCTGACCGGAGGTGACCCCGTGCGCTACCCCGAGGACCAGTTCAACGCCGGTCACATCCCGTCCGACCTGCTCGCGCAGCTCCCGCCCGGCACCGATGCCCGCCAGATCGTCATCGTCCGGCCCGCACCGCGCAACTACACCGGCCCCATCCTGCTGGCCATCACGATCACCGGCGGAATCGCCCTGATCGTTCTCATGATCGCGGTCACCTTGCACGTGGTTGCCGCCGCGACGGTCGCTGTTCTCTCGGCAACCGGCGGCGTGGGCCTCACGCTCAAGCGCTCCTCGCACCGCAGCAAGTAGCCCCCGGGGCGGCCTCAACCGCCAAGTTTCCGCCGCCCCGGGCGCCCAACCCATCCCAGATCCAACGGACCCGAAAGGGAGATCCCATCATGCCCCAGCACACCCGGCCCCGGCCGATCTGCGCCCACTGCGACGGCTTTCCCACCGTCGCTGTCACCACCGGCCAGACCACCCCCGATGGACACCGCCACACCATCGCCGCGGACTGCCCCGCCTGCCACGGCTCCGGCCACACCGCCCGGGCCGTGCTCAGCCGGGTTGGGCGGTGACTGCCGTGGCTGACCTGACCCCCACCGCAGATCGCCCCGGCCTGCACGTCAGCAAGCCCTCTCCGTCTACCCCCGCCACGGGGTCCGCCGTGTGCCACTGCGGGGCCTCGGCCACCGCCACCGGAGACGCCCAGGTACAGGCCCTGGTCGAGGGCTACACCGCCAACCACGGCCCCGCCCACAACCGGACGGAACGCTGACCATGAACACCACCGCCACCGCGGCGGGCCTGGACGTTGCGGACGTACACCCACCTGCTCCCGAGCAGCGAGGGACGGGCCCGCGCCGCCATGGACGAGGTGTATCTGGGCCGCCCGTCCTGGCCTGACGGCCCACAGACGGCCCAGAGCTGATCATGACTGCGGGCGGGGCGCCACTGCTGGATCGGGCGCCCCGCCCGCGTCGTGCTGTCTATGTCACTGACCTGCGGTTACAGCACCGGCAGGAGTGCCTTCAGCTCGAAGGCCGTGACCTCGCTGCGGTACTCCTCCCACTCCTGCTTCTTGTTGCGCAGGAAGAAGTCGAAGACGTGCTCGCCCAGCGTCTCCGCGACCAGCTCGCTCTTCTCCATCAGCGAGATCGCCTCGCCCAGGTTCTGCGGCAGCGGCTCGATGCCCATCGCGCGGCGCTCCGCGTCGGTGAGGGCCCAGACGTCGTCGTCGGCGCCGGCCGGGAGTTCGTAGCCCTCCTCGATGCCCTTGAGGCCCGCGGCAAGCAGCACCGCGTACGTCAGGTAGGGGTTGGCGCCCGAGTCGATGGAGCGGACCTCCACGCGGGCCGATCCGGTCTTGCCCGGCTTGTACATCGGGACACGGATCAGCGCGGAGCGGTTGTTGTGGCCCCAGCAGATGTACGAGGGTGCCTCGCCGCCCGCTCCGGCGGCACGGGTGGAGCCGCCCCAGATGCGCTTGTAGGAGTTGACCCACTGGTTCGTCACGGCGGAGATCTCCGCGGCGTGCTTGAGCAGGCCCGCGATGAAGGAACGGCCGACCTTGGAGAGCTGGTACTCGGCGCCCGACTCGTAGAACGCGTTGCGGTCGCCCTCGAAGAGGGAGAGGTGGGTGTGCATGCCCGAGCCCGGGTACTCCGAGAACGGCTTCGGCATGAAGGTCGCCTGCACACCCTGCTCCAGCGCGACCTGCTTCATGACCAGGCGGAAGGTCATGATGTTGTCGGCGGTGGAGAGCGCGTCCGCGTACCGCAGGTCGATCTCCTGCTGGCCGGGGGCGCCCTCGTGGTGGCTGAACTCGACCGAGATGCCCATCGATTCGAGCATGGTGATCGCCTGGCGGCGGAAGTCCATGCCGACGTTCTGCGGGGTGTGGTCGAAGTAGCCGGAGCTGTCGGCGGGGGTCGGGCGGCTGCCGTCGACCGGCTTGTTCTTCAGCAGGAAGAACTCGATCTCCGGGTGGGTGTAGAAGGTGAAGCCCAGGTCGGAGGTCTTGGCGAGGATGCGCTTCAGCACGTAGCGCGGGTCGGCGAAGGAGGGCGAGCCGTCCGGCATCAGGATGTCGCAGAACATCCGCGCCGTCCCGGGGGCCTCGGCGCGCCACGGCAGGATCTGGAACGTGCCCGGGTCCGGCTTGGCGATCATGTCCGATTCGTATACGCGGGCGAAGCCCTCGATCGCCGAGCCGTCGAAGCCGATGCCCTCGTCGAAGGCCTGCTCCAGCTCGGCGGGGGCCACGGCGACGGACTTGAGGTAACCGAGTACATCGGTGAACCACAGCCGTACGAAGCGGATGTCTCGCTCCTCAAGCGTCCTGAGGACGAATTCCTGCTGCTTGTCCATAGCCACATCCTTGCAGTTCAGACGGTCCGTGCACCACCGCCCGGGGTAGGGGAGACACTCCAGTATCACGACCCGGGATTTCACCCAGATTACGCATACGGTGTGAGAGAGAGCACTCGGCCACCCACTACGATCGGCGGCCATGGTGTGCAAGGGGTGCGGTGGCATCCCTACAGCCCGTGCGTACCCGCTTTCCCTGCCCGATACGTCCCTCCCTCCCCCTTGGCATAAGGACCCGACGACATGAGCTTCGACCGCAGGACCCGCATGGAGCAGATGCGCAGGACCGACCGTGCGCGTGATCGCCGCAACCGTGTCGTCGCCATAGGTCTGAGCGCCGCCGTGGTCGCCGGTCTGATCGGTTTCGGCACGTACATGCTGCTGGAGAGGTCGGAGGCGAGCGACCGGAACGCGGAGGGCCTGGCCCAGGACGCCAAGCAGACCGAGCAGGAGAAGGAGAAGCCGGCAGTCGGGCCGGTCGCGGGCGAGAAGTCCTGGGACGCCAAGGAACTGACCCGCAACCACGTCACGACCGCGGTGACGTACCCCATGGAGCCGCCGGTCGGCGGTGACCACAATCCGGCCTGGCTGAACTGCGACGGCGTCGTATACGAAAAAGCCGTCCCGAATGTCAACGCCGTGCACTCCCTGGAGCACGGCGCGGTCTGGGTGACGTACAACAGCAAGGCGGCCGACGCCGATGTGCAAAAGCTCGCGGCCCGCGTCGGGAGCACCCCGTTCTCGCTGATGAGCCCGTACGAGGGCCAGGCCGGCCCGATCACGCTGAGCGCCTGGGGCAAGCAGGTCACGGTGGACGGCGCGGACGACCGGCGGGTGGCGCAGTTCTTCGCGAAGTACGTCCAGGGCAAGCAGACGCCCGAGCCGGGTGCGCCCTGCACGGGCGGGGTGGACGGGTGAGCTCGGCGCGCACGCGCCGCACCCGGTGGGTGGCCGGCTCCGCCGTGACGCTCGCGCTGCTGTTCGCCGGGGCGGCGACGGTCGCCGCCGCCCGGGACGACGGGGCGGCCCCTGCCCCCCGTACCCCCTCGGCGGCGTCGGCGGACGCGGGCTTCGCGCGCGACATGGCCGTCCACCATCAGCAGGCCGTGGAGATGTCCTTCATTGTGCGCGACGGTACGCAGGACGAGGGCGTACGGCGCCTCGCCTACGACATCGCCAACACGCAGGCCAACCAACGGGGCATGCTGCTCGGCTGGCTGGACCTGTGGGAGCTGCCCAAGACCGCGCCTGCCGGGCAGGAGCCGATGGCGTGGATGTCCGGCCACCAGCACTCCACCCACCACACGGAGGGCTCGGAGGCCGGGTTCACGGCGCACGACGGGGCCCTCATGCCGGGCATGGCCACCAGAACAGAGCTCGACGGGCTCCGAGCGGCCCGGGGCAAGCCGGCAGAGATCCTGTTTCTGCAGCTGATGACCGACCACCACAAGGGCGGCGTCGACATGGCGCGCGGCTGCGCGGAGCAGTGCACCGTGCCGGTGGAGAAACGGCTTGCCCAGGGCATGGTCGAGGCCCAGCAGTCCGAGCTCGACCTCATGGCGGACATGCTCACGGCGCGGGGTGCCGCCCCCCGCCCCTGAGTGTCCGGCCGTCGGCGCACACCCGAATGGGTGACAGCGCTCGCGTACCCCGAACGGACCCATGACGATGGGTTCGCTCGGGCCGTACGGCAGTGCCCACCGGCACGCAGGAGGTATCCCCCATGACCACCGCCAAAGACATCATGCACACCGGGGCCCACTGGATCCCGGCCCACGAGACGCTGGACCGTGCCGCGCAGATGATGCGCGACCACAAGGTGGGCGCGCTGCCCGTGTCCGCCAACGGTGAGCAGGACAGGATGGTCGGCATCATCACCGACCGCGACATCGTGATCAAGTGCGTGGCGGCGGGACGCGATCCGTCGAAGCTGACGGCGGGCGACCTCTGCGACGGCACACCGCGCTGGATCGAGGCGACCGCCGATGTCGGCGCGGTGCTCGACGAGATGCAGAGTCACCGGATCCGCCGACTGCCGGTGATCGAGAACAAGAAGCTCATCGGCATGATCAGCGAGGCGGACCTGGCGCGGCATCTCTCGGACGAGCAGGTCGCCGGCTGGGCGGAGAAGGTCTACTCCGGTTCCTGACCCTGCCCCTGCCCTCCGTCCCCCGCTCCCGGGCCGGCGCGGGGCAGAGCGTCCCGGCCCGGCGTCCCTTGCGCCATGAGGGCTGCCGGGTCGTCGGATGCCGGACGTCCAGCTGCCGGGCGGACGGTGCCGGCCCCGGGCCATGGATGCCGCACTCCGGTTCGTGGCGGCCCTCCAGGACATCGCGTCAGAGAGACGATTACACTGGGCCGCGTGCCTCAACTACGTCTCGCACTGAATCAGATCGACGCGACCGTCGGTGACCTTGCCGGCAACAGCGAGTCGATCGTCCACTGGACCCGGCACGCCGCCGAGCAGGGCGCCCACCTCGTGGCGTTCCCCGAGATGGTGCTGACCGGATACCCCGTCGAGGACCTGGCCCTGCGGTCGTCCTTCGTCGAGGCCTCGCGGGAGGCGCTGCGCGCGCTCGCCGCGCGCCTCGACTCGGAGGGTTTCGGAGAGCTTCCGGTCGTCGTCGGTTACCTCGATCGCTCCGAGCACGCCGCGCCGCGCTACGGGCAGCCCGCGGGATCACCGCGCAACGCCGCCGCGGTGCTGCACCGCGGCCGGGTCGCGCTGAACTTCGCCAAGCACCACCTGCCCAACTACGGCGTGTTCGACGAGTTCCGGTACTTCGTGCCGGGCGACTCGATGCCCGTCGTGCGGGTGCACGGCATCGATGTGGCGCTCGCGATCTGCGAGGACCTCTGGCAGGACGGCGGCCGCGTGCCGGCCGCCCGCGCCGCCGGGGCAGGACTGCTGCTGTCGATCAACGCCTCGCCGTACGAGCGGGACAAGGACGACACCCGGCTCGAACTGGTCCGCAAGCGCGCCCAGGAGGCCGGCTGCACGACCGCGTACCTGGCGATGATCGGCGGCCAGGACGAGCTGGTCTTCGACGGCGACTCGATCGTCGTCGACAGGGACGGCGAAGTGATCGCCCGCGCCCCGCAGTTCGCCGAGGGCAGCGTGATCCTCGACCTGGAGCTGCCGGCCGCCGCGGCCGAGGCACCGTCCGGGGTCGTGAACGACGGGCTGCGGATCGACCACGTGGTCCTCTCCGAGGAGGCCCTTCCCGCGTACGAGCCGGAGCTGGCCGGCGGCTACGCCGAGCGGCTCGACGACGACGAGGAGCTGTACTCCGCACTGGTCGTGGGCCTGCGGGCGTACGCCGCGAAGAACGGTTTCAGCAGTGTGCTGATCGGCCTCTCGGGCGGCATCGACTCGGCGCTGGTCGCCGCGATCGCCTGCGATGCGCTGGGGGCCCAGAACGTGTACGGCATCTCGATGCCGTCGAAGTACTCCTCGGACCACTCCAAGGGCGACGCGGCCGAGCTGGCCCGTCGTACCGGGCTGAACTTCCGCACCGTACCGATCGAGCCGATGTTCGACGCGTACATGGGGTCGCTGGGGCTCACCGGGCTGGCGGAGGAGAACCTCCAGTCGCGACTGCGCGGCACGATGCTGATGGCCGTCTCCAACCAGGAGGGCCAGATCGTGCTCGCGCCGGGCAACAAGTCCGAACTGGCGGTCGGTTACTCGACGCTGTACGGGGACTCCGTCGGCGCGTACGGGCCGATCAAGGACGTGTACAAGACGTCGGTGTTCCGCCTCGCGAAGTGGCGCAACCGGGCCGCCGAGGAGCGCGGGCAGACCCCGCCGATCCCGGAGGCCTCCATCACCAAGCCGCCGAGCGCCGAACTGCGCCCGGACCAGGTGGACACGGACTCGCTGCCGGACTACGACGTGCTGGACCGGATCCTGGAGATGTACGTCGACCGGGACCAGGGCCTGGAAGCGATCGTGGCGGCCGGCTTCGACGCGGAGCTGGTGGCCAAGACGCTGCGGATGGTGGACACGGCGGAGTACAAGCGGCGGCAGTACCCGCCGGGCACGAAGATCTCGCCGAAGGGCTTCGGCAAGGACCGGCGACTGCCGATCACGAACCGCTGGCGCGAGTCGGGCTGACGAACGACGTGGGGGCGTAGGCCGGAATGATCCGGCCTACGCCCCCACGGGCCGGGATACGCGGTCAGCGCACCTCGGCTTCCTGCTTGCTGTGCGCCGCAGGCCCGCCGGCCACCACACGCGAGACCCCCGGCGTACGGTCCAGCAGACCCGCCGTGACCGCCACGGCCAGACCGGCGACCGCCAGGACCGCACCGACCAGGGCCGGTGACGTCCAGCCCCAGCCCGCCGCGATGGCCACGCCGCCGAGCCAGGCACCGCCGGCGTTGGCCAGGTTGAAGGCGGAGTGGTTGGAGGCGGACGCGAGCGTGGGTGCGTCCTTGGCCTTGTTCATCACCAGCATCTGCAGCGGCGTGGTCGTCATGAAGCCGATCCCGCCGAGCAGCACCACCATCACCAGCGCCGCCCACTGCACATGCACGGTGAACGGGAAGACCGCCAGCACGACGGCCAGGGCAGCCAGCGATCCGTAGAGCGTGGGCCGCAGCGCCCGGTCCGTCAGCGGTCCGGCCGCCAGCGCACCAAGCGTCATCCCGATGCCGAACAGCGCGAGGACGAGCGTCACCGAGGACTCGCCGAAGCCCATCGCCTCGGTCGTCATGGCCGAGAGGTACGAGTAGACGGCGAAAACACCCGCGAAGCCGAGGACCGCGGTGAGCAGCCCGAGCAGCACCTGACGGTTGCCCATGGCCTTCATCTCGCGGCCCAGGCCCTGGTGGGAGTCGACGGGCATCTGCGGTACGAGCCGGGCGAGCGCGGCCATGGCGCCCAGCCCGATCACGGAGACGACGACGAACGTGGCGCGCCAGCCGAGGTGCTGTCCGAGCAGCGTGGCCGCCGGTACGCCGACGATGTTGGCGACGGTCAGCCCGAGGAACATGGTCGCGACGGCGCGGGCCCGGCGCCCGTCCGGAACGAGCCGTGCGGCGACAACGGCACCGACGCCGAAGAACGCCCCGTGCGGCAGCCCGGCCAGGAGCCGTCCGGCCAGCAGCCAGCCGAAGTCGGGGGCGAACGCCGAGGCCAGGTTTCCGACGGTGAAGAGGGCCATCAGCAGCAGGAGCATCCGCTTGCGCGGAACCCGTGCGCCGACGGCGGTGAGCAGCGGGGCGCCCAGGACGACGCCGATCGCGTACGCCGAGACGAGGTAACCGGCGGTGGGCACGGACGTTCCCAGATCGTCCGCGACGTTGGGCAGCAGGCCCATCATCACGAACTCGGTGGTGCCGATGCCGAAGGCGCTCACAGCGAGGGCGAGCAGGGCCAGAGGCATGGAGGGGACCTTTCAGCATGGTGGAGGGAGCGTCGGCTTCATTGCCGGTCCGGATTAAGTATTCAGCCGGAACAAAGTGTCGCAGACGTTTTATGCCCGGAGATGAACAGGCAGTTGCGGGGGGATGCGGCGCGGGTACCTCCGTCGCTGCCCCGTGGCGTCGGCATGGCTGGTCAGGATGCATTCGGTGACCTGCTGGAGCCGGGGCAGGAGCCGGGAGACCTCCCCGGCCCGGTGAAGAAGATCACGGATCCGCCTCACGTCGTCGTACCCACCGCTCCCGCATGCGCCGGCCGAACCGAAGGGGACCGCTCGCGCCGACAGCATCCCCGCAGGGCCAGGCACATCAGCAGGGCGCTCACCCGGACCGGTGCGCGGAAGCCGGACCCCGCGCCGAGGACCGGTCCGCACGGTCAGGGGCTCGGCGCCGCACCCGCGGTGAAGGCGGCCGTGATGAAGAGCCCGCCAGGGTCGGGGCGTCGGGGGCCAGGTGGAGAACCCGGGTGATCAGCGCCGTACCCGTACCGAAGGCGAGCGCGCCCTGGAGGAGGTGCAGGGCGGGCGCGGCCACAGGTCCGGCCGTTCAGAGTTCGACGCGGGCCGCGATCGGGAGGTGGTCGCTGTCCGTGGCCGGGAGGGTCCACGACGAGAGGGGTTCGACGCCGCGGACCATGATCTGGTCGATCCTCGCCATCGGGAACGAGGCCGGCCAGCTGAAGCCGAAGCCGTCGCCCGCCGCGCCCTGGGTGGAGCGCATCTGGGCCGTGACCGCGTTCAGGGACCGGTCGTTCATCGTGCCGTTCAGGTCGCCGAGCAGGGCCACCCGGTCGAGCCGCTCGTCGGCGATCGCCTCGCCCAGCGCGTCGGCGCTCTTGTCCCGCTGGTTGGCGGTGAAGCCCGCGTGCAGCTTGACCCGTACGGACGGGAGGTGGGCCACGTACACCGCGATCGAGCCGTCCGGCGTGGTGACCGTGGCGCGCATCGCGCGGGTCCAGCCCAGCTTGATGTCGACGGGGCGGGAGTCCGTCATCGGGTACTTGCTCCACAGGCCGACGGTGCCCTGTACCGAATGGTGCGGATAGCGGGCGGCGAGCGCCTCCTCGTACGCGGCCACCTTGCCGCCGGGCAGTTCCTGCAGGGCCACGATGTCCGCGCCCGAGCCCGCAACCTGCTGGGCGGTGCCCGCGGGGTCGGGGTTGCCCGCGTTGACGTTGTGCGTGGCGACGGTGAGGTCTCCACCGGTTCCCGACTTGTCGGTGAACAGGAGGCCGCCGAAGAGGTTGAGCCAGACCACGGCCGGCAGGAGCAGGGCGATCAGCGCGGTCGCCGAACGCCGGACAAGGCCGAGGATCAGCAGCAGCGGCACGAGGAGACCGAACCAGGGCAGGAACGTCTCGATGAGGCTGCCCGTGTTGCCGATGGTGTTGGGGATCTCCGCGTGGAAGGTCATCACCAGGGTGAGGAGGACCGAGCAGAGCGCCAGGAGGATGCCGCGCCGCCAGATGCCCCGGTCCGTCGTCAGTCTGTGACGCAGGGCCTGGAGGCGGGATCCGGGCCCCTGCGGACCTCGGCCGGCGTTCTCGGTGTCCGCCCTGTACGCCTGCACCATTGCGCTGTCCTCACTGCCTTGCCGTACACATCGCCGCGCCTCACGACCCTAGGCGATGGACGGCGGTATTCCTGCCGTCGACGACGGCCGTACTGCCATCAGGACGACGGATGTGGCGTCGTGGGTTCCGGCCGGGAGGGTCGTTGTGGTCGCTTGTGACAGAACGCTCACATGGGGGCGGTCGTCGGCTTCTCGGCAGTGACCTGCGGTTTCGGTGCCAGGCCCTGGAGCAGGATCCGGATGATGCGGTCGGCGAGGTCCTCGGGCAGGGGTGCGTCGGGGCGGTGCACGGTGCGTACGAGCATGGGGCCGAGGAACAGGTCGTCCATCAGCTCCGCGTCGAGGTCGTCGCGCAGCTCGCCCGCGTCGACGGCCCGTTGCACGGCGGCGAGCATGGCGACGCGGCGCGGCGCGATCACCGTGCACTGGTACTCGGTCCACAGCTTGGGGTGGCTCTTCATCTGCGCGAACACGTTGTGCAGGAGGACGGAGGAGCGCTGGGCGAGGCCGCGGGTACGCATCGATTCCAGCAGGAGGCGGAGATCGGCGAGACCGGCGGTTCCGGAGACGGTGGGGTCGGCTGGTTCGATGTCGCGCAGGACGTCGACGAAGAGCTCCTCCTTGCCGCTCCAGCGGCGGTAGATGGTGGCCTTGCCGACGCCCGCGGTGCGGGCGATGCGCTCGATGGACAGGCCGGCGAGGGGTTCACCGGCCTCCAGCAGCTCCACGACGGCGTCGAGGATCGCCCGCTCGGCGGCGGCGCTGCGGGGCCGGCCGCGGCGGGGTTCGGAGTCCTGGGCCTGTGGATCCTGACCGTGGTGATCCTCAGCCCGGTCCTGTGCGTGATCCCCAGCCCGGTCCCGTGCCTGGTCCTGTGCGTGGTCCTGCGCCTGCACGTGGGTCACCTCTCGCCGCGCCGTCCGCCGCTCGTTGTTCGCCGTTCATCCTGATTCTCGCCGACCGGCGGGCGGCGCGGCGACCTCCGGGCCGTGCGGGTGGGGTGCCGGGTTGGCCCGGCACGACGCTCTGTCCTCGATCGCCGGACGGTCTCGATGGGGCCGGTGGCCGGGGCGATCCGGTCGAGGAATGAGCCTCGCACGGGCCGCTCCGGCCACCCTTCCACCGATGTGTCCTCACACGCCGGACGGCCTCGACGGGACCTTCTCGTCCTCCGTCACCGGGCCGGCCTGGCTCTCCTGTTGATCGACCCCGGGCCTGCCCGGCAGGAACAGGCCCACGACCACCGCGCCGATCAGGGCGACCGCCGCCGAGCCGAGGGCCGTGACGTGCATCGCCGAGATGAACGCGTCGTTCGCCGCCGCGACGAGCGGCTTGCCCGCGGGGCCCAGCCTGGCCGCGACGCCCAGGGTCGCCTCGATCGACTCGCCCGCGACGTCCCGCGCCCCGGCCGGTACTCCTGCGAGGTGGCCCTCGATGTCACCGCGGTAGACCGTGGACAGCACCGAGCCGAGCACGGCGATGCCGAGCGCCCCGCCGACCTGGCGGAACGTGTTGTTGATGGCCGAGCCCGAGCCGGCCCGTTCACGGGGCAGGGCCTGCATCACGGCGACGGTGACCGGCGGCATGATGTGCGCCATACCCGTGCCCTGGACGAAGAAGACCACGCACATCACCCAGACCGGGGTGTCCGCGTCGAACAGCACGAAGGCCGCGAGGCCACCGGCGACCAGCAGCATGCCGACGGTGCAGACCGCACGGGCGCCGAACCGGTCGACGACCAGCCGGGCGCGCGGCGAGAAGATCATCTGCGCGACGGCGAGCGGCAGGATCAGCAGCCCCGACTGCAGCGCGCTGTAGCCGCGCACGCTCTGCAGGTAGAAGGCGGAGAAGAAGGTGACGCCCATCAGCGCGAAGAAGACCAGCGCGATGGCGGCGACTGCCGCGGAGAAGGCCGGCTTCCTGAAGTACGAGATATCGATGGAGGGGTGGCTGCTGCGCTTCTCGTGCCACACGAAGACCGCCAGCACCACCAGCCCGCCGAACAGCGGGGCGAGCACGGTGAGGTCGGTGAAGTCGGCGAGCTCGCCGCCCCGGATGATGCCGTAGACCAGCAGGACCAGGCCGACGATGGAAAGGAGGACACCCAGCGGGTCGACCCGGCCGGGGTTCGGGTCCCGGGAGTCCGGCACGAGGACGGCCATGGCGACCAGTGCGATGATCACCACGGGGACGTTGACCAGGAAGATCGAACCCCACCAGAAGTGCTCCAGGAGCACACCGCCGGTGATCGGGCCGATGGCGATGCCGAGGCCGACGCTGCCGGCCCAGATGCCGATGGCCTTGGGCTGCTCATCGCGCTCGAAGACGTTCATCAGGACGGCGAGTGTGGCGGGCATCACGAAGGCCGCGCCGAAGCCCATCAGGGCGCGCCAGGTGATGAGTTCGCCGGGCGTGGTGGAGAGCGCGGCCAGTCCGGAGCCGATACCGAAGACCAGGATGCCGGCCAGCAGCACCTTCTTGCGGCCGATGCGGTCACCGAGCAGGCCCGCCGTGAAGAGCAGTCCGGCGAAGACGAGCGTGTAGGAGTTGATGGCCCACTCGAGCTCGCTCTGGGTGGCGCCGATGCCGGTCGGCGCGGGGCTGGCGATCGTCTTGACCGCGACGTTCAGGATCGAGTTGTCCAGCACCACGATGAGCAGGCTGAACATGAGAACGGTGAGGATCACCCAGCGGCGGCGGTGGACCGCTTCCGGGACGCGGGACTCGGCGGCAGGGGCGCCGGACGGTATGGACATGACGGCGACCCTAGCCCATTTTCGATACGAGACCGTCTCGTATTGGAAAGTCTTTACCCGGTCGCCGGGGCCCACTTCCCGGGAACGGTCCCGGGATGCCACCATGGAAGGGATCCGGGGACGCCGTCAGGGCGCCACGAGATGACGAAGGAGCCGTTGGCCATGTCGCTTCAGGCTGCGCAGAATCAGAGCACCACACCCCCAGCAGGTCCCTCCCCCGCCGCCGGCAAGGCGTTGTACGGGGGAAAGAGCACCCGCCGCATCACCGTCCACGACATCGCCGCCGCCAGTGAGCGCGGCGAGAAGTGGCCCATGCTCACCGCCTACGACGCGATGACCGCGTCCGTCTTCGACGAGGCCGGCATCCCGGTCATGCTCGTCGGCGACTCCATGGGCAACTGCCACCTCGGCTACGAGACGACCGTCCCCGTCACGATGGATGAGATGGCCATGCTCTCCGCCGCCGTCGTACGCGGCACCAAGCGCGCCCTCATCGTCGCCGACCTGCCCTTCGGGTCCTACCAGGAGGGCCCCGTCCAGGCCCTGCGCAACGCCACTCGGCTGATCAAGGACTCCGGCGTCGGCGCGGTCAAGCTGGAGGGCGGCGAGCGCTCCCACGAGCAGATCAGGCTGCTGGTCGAGGCCGGCATCCCGGTCATGGGCCATATCGGCCTGACCCCGCAGTCCGTCAACGCCATGGGCTACCGGGTTCAGGGCCGCGGCGAGGAGGCCGCGCAGCAGATGCTGCGTGACGCGAAGGCGGTGCAGGACGCGGGCGCGTTCGCCGTCGTCCTGGAGCTCGTACCGGCCGAGCTGGCCGCCGAGGTGACCCGCACCCTGCACATCCCGACCGTCGGTATCGGCGCCGGGCCGGACACGGACGCCCAGGTGCTGGTCTACACCGACATGGTCGGGCTGACCGGCGGCAAGGTGCCGCGCTTCACCAAGCAGTACGCCGACATGCGCCAGGTGCTCGGAAACGCTGCGAAGGAGTTCGCCGACGAGGTCGTCGGCGGAACGTTCCCGCAGCCGGAGCACACCTTCCACTGACGCCCCGCTGACCACTGCCGCACCACCGACAGCCCGCCGACTTCCCCCATCGGCGGGCTGTCGCCCTGCGCCGGGTCTGCCGTCGGCCGGCGGTCGGTCCGCTGTCAGCGACGTGTCGGTGACTTGTCGGTGGCGGCTGATGTCATGGTGGACATGACGCGAAACGACAAGAACCCCAGGAGCGGCACGAACGCCGTCGAGGTGCGGGGGCTGGTCAAGCACTACGGCTCGACCAAGGCGCTGGACGGCGTGGACCTCGATGTGCGCGAAGGCACCGTTCTCGGTGTGCTCGGGCCCAACGGTGCCGGAAAGACCACCCTCGTACGTTGCCTGTCCACCCTGATCCTGCCCGACGCCGGGCACGCGGTCGTGGCGGGCTACGACGTGGTGAAGCAGCCCCGGCAGCTGCGCCGCACCATCGGCCTGACCGGGCAGTACGCCTCGGTGGACGAGAAGCTGTCCGGCTGGGAGAACCTCTACATGATCGGGCGGCTGCTCGATCTGCCGCGCAAGAAGGCCCGGTCCCGCGCCGACGAGCTGCTGGAGCGCTTCTCGCTCACCGACGCGGCGAAGAAGGCCGCGATGGACTACTCCGGCGGCATGCGGCGGCGGCTGGACCTGGCCGCATCGATGATCGGCAGCCCGGCCGTGCTCTACCTGGACGAGCCGACGACGGGGCTCGACCCCCGTACCCGTAACGAGGTCTGGGACGAGGTGCAGCGGATGGTCGCGGAGGGGGCGACCGTGCTGCTCACCACCCAGTACATGGAAGAGGCCGAGCAACTCGCCAACGAGCTCACGGTCATCGACAAGGGCAAGATCATCGCCCGCGGCGGTGTCGACGAGCTGAAGGCCAAGGTCGGCGGCCGCACCCTGCAGATCCGGCCCTCCGACCCGGCCGAACTGGCCGCGATGGCGCAGGCGCTGCGGGAGGCCGGTCTCGACGGCATCGCGGGTGCTCAGGCGGTCCCGGACGAGGGACTGCTCTACGTACCGATCCTCAGCGACGAGCAGCTGACCGCCGTGATCGGCCTGCTCGGCACCCGGGGTTTCTCGCTCGCCCATGTCGCCACCGCACTGCCCAGCCTGGACGAGGTGTTCCTCGCCATCACGGGCGACAAGGCCACCGTCACCGACACGATTCCCCAGGAGGTCGCGGCATGAGCACGACGACTCTGACGCCCACCCCCACCGACAAGATCGCGTCCGCACCGGCCACGAAGCTCCACGACGAGGGCCGGATCGGGCTGCGGAACAACCTGCGCCACATCGGGGCGCTGGTGCGGCGCAACCTGCTCCAGATCAAGAAGGATCCGGAGTCGATGTTCGACGCGCTCCTGATGCCGATCATCTTCACGCTGCTGTTCGTGTACGTCTTCGGCGGCTCGGTCGGCGGCAGCATGGGCGGCGGCCGGCAGGAGTACCTCAACTACCTGATCCCCGGCCTGATGGCGATGATGGGCATGAACATCGCCATGGCGGTCGGTGCCGGTGTCAACGACGACTTCCGCAAGGGGGTCATGGACCGGTTCCGCACGATGCCGATCGCCCGCTCCTCGGTGCTCATCGCGAAGATCGTGGTCGAGCTCGGCCGGATGATGGTCGCCACGCTGATCCTGCTGGGCATGGGCTTCGCGCTCGGCATGGAGCTCCAGGAGCCGGTGCTCGGGCTGATCGGGGCGATCGCCCTGTCGGCCGCGTTCGGCGCCGCCATCATGTGGATCTTCATCCTGCTCGGACTGACCATGAAGACGGCTCAGGCCGTCCAGGGAATGGGGATGCTCGTGCTGATGCCGCTCCAGTTCGGTTCGTCCATCTTCGCGCCGACCCGGACGATGCCCGGCTGGCTCCAGACGTTCACCGACTACAACCCGCTGTCCAACCTTGCCGACTCCGCCCGCGCCCTGATGATGGGCGGCCCGCTCGCCCACTCGGTCTGGGTGACGCTCGGCTGGACCGTGGTCATCACCGCGGTGACGGCCCCGCTCGCAGTCAGCAAGTTCCGCAAGAAGACCTGATCACGGGCCGGAGTCCTGCTCCTGCACGTGCGCGTCGGCCAAGGCGGTGGCTTCCTCCAGTGTGAGGCCGCCGCCTTCGGCGTACGCGGTCTCGAAGGCGGCGTCGTCCGCCAGTCCCGCCCGGACGACCTCTTCGGCCGCGTCCCGGTTCGCGCGCTCGATCAGGGTCGGTACGTGACCGTCCGGCAGCAGTACCGCGTGCAGGCCGAGCAGCCGCGCCGCGTCCCTGCTCCGCCGCTCGCCGCCGAGGCCGCCCAGGGCCCATGCGACGGCGACCAGGTGCAGGGACGACATCTGTGGTGCCACCATCTGCGACATCGAGCCCTGCGATCTCTCCAGCGCGCGGCGGGCCCGGGTCAGGGCCCTGACGTAGTCGCCGTCGAGGTTGTCCAGCCAGGCCTGCATACCCAGCACGAAACCCTCGAAGATCGCTACCGTCTCCGATCCGAACTCCTTGCGCAGTGCGGCAAGTTGCTCGCGCGCCTCACCTGTGCGGCCGGTCCGTCCCAGCCACAGGGCGAGGTAGAGCCGGGCGGCGGGCATCGCCTCGTGCCCGGCCTGCCGCCCCTTGGCGAGCACCTCGCGCAGGATGGACTCCCCCTCCTCGCCCCGGCCGATCTCGCAGAGGGCGGAGGCGTACCGGGCCCGCAGCAGCGCGACCTGGGTCTGGGCCCCGAGCTGCTCGGCGTAGGTGACCGCGCTACGGAAGTCCTCGGCCGCCGCGGCACTGTCACCGGCGCGCTCATGGGCCTCGCCCCGGGAGGAGAGCGCTTCGGCGGCGCCCCAGGCATCACCGACGCGTACGAAGATGTCCAGGCTCTCGTTCGCGTCCTGCCGGGCCTCGCCTGCCCAGTCGGGGCGGTTGGCCAGCACGTTGGCCCGCATCTGCAGGGCGGCAGCCAGCTCCCATGCGTAGCCGAACTCCCGGCAGGCGCATACCGTTTCGTCCATGAGCTCGCGCAGCTGATCGACCTCGCCGGTGAACAGGATCGCGAACATCCAGAGTGATCCCGGCGTACGGCAGGTCTGCGGCTGGCCCGGCCGGTAGGTCCGGGCGATCGCCTTCAGGCGCTTCCTGCCCTCGTCGGTGGCCCATTCGTTGCCCGAGTGGTCCATGTTGGCCAGCCGGATCAGCCGCACACCGCGCCTGGCCTCCTGGAGCTGGTCGGGCTCCATCGGGGGCGGCCTGTCGGTGCACCGCTCCAGCAGGGAGGGGGCCGGTTCGACGGGCTCGGCGAACGGATCGGGGCCGAGGGCCGCCGCCACGTCGGCCCAGTGGCGGGCGTCGGCCCGCAGGTCGCGCATCTGCCAGTACCAGCCGAGGGAGAGGACGAGGCAGAGGAGCTCCTGCTCGTCCTGGGCGGCCTCGGCACGGCGCAGGGCGGTGCGCAGATTTTCGTACTCGCGCTGGAACAGATCGAGGGCGGACTGCTGCCCCGCACCCCGGAGCTCCGGGTCGGCGAGGCGGGCGAGCTCCCGGTAGTGGACGAGATGCCGCCGCTCGGCGGCAGCCCGCTCCCCCGCCTCGTCCAGCCGGTCCGATGCGTACTCGGCAACGGTTTCCAGGAGCCGGTACCGCATCCCGCCGTCGCTGCCGGGGGCGGCGACGACCAGGGACTTGTCGACCAGGGAGCCGAGGAGCGCCGCGACGTCGCGGGCGTCGACGCCCGCCACGGAACAGACCTCCTCGGCCGCGGTGAGCGCGGAGCCTCCGGCGAACACCGACAGTCGGCGCAGCACCGCGCGTTCGGCCGCGTCCAGGAGCTCCCACGACCAGTCGACGACGGCCCGGAGGGTCTGCTGGCGTGGCAGAACGGTACGGCTGCCGCTCGTCAGCAGCCGGAACCGGTCGTCGAGGCGGTCGGCGATCTGGCGTGGGCCGAGCATGCGCAGCCGTGCCGCCGCCAGTTCGATGGCGAGCGGCAGCCCGTCGAGGCGGTGACAGATCTCGGCGCAGGCCGCCTCGGTCTCGGGATTCACGTCGACCCGGAAGCCGGGCCGGGCGGCGCTTCCCCGGTCGGCGAGCAGGCGCAGTGCCATGGGGTCGGGCAGCGGGTCCACGGGCCGCAGCAACTCGCCGGGCACGCCGAGGGGCTCACGGCTCGTCGCCAGGACCGTGAGGCCGGGACAGTGGGCGAGGAGGTGGTCGGCCAGCCCGGCCGCCGCCTCGATCACGTGCTCGCAGTTGTCGAGCAGCAGGAGCATGCGGCGACCGGAACAGTGCTCGGTGAGGCGTGCGAGGGAGTCCCCGGCCGCGCGGTCGGAGCCCCGCTCCACGGCGCGGAGCTCCTCGGCTCCGGCGCCCCGCAGCACGGTCTCGCGGGCGCCGAGCGCACTCAGTACGGCGTCGGCGACCGCCGCCGGGTCGTCGACGGGGGCGAGCTCCGCCAGCCAGACCCCGTCGGGCCAGGACGCGGCGACCGTCTCGGCCGTCTCCTGCGACAGCCTGGTCTTGCCCGCGCCACCGGGGCCCAGCAGGGTGACCAGGCGCGCCCGGGAGAGGTCCTCGCGCAGGGCGGCGATGTCCGTCTCGCGCCCGACGAAGCTGGTGAGCCTGGCCCGCAGGTTGCCGTACGCGACGGGAGAAGGCACCGGTTCCGGCCGGGGCCGGTCCTGGTGCAGCAACTCCTCGTACAGCCGGCGCAGCTCGGGTCCCGGCGAGGAGCCCAGGCGCTCGGCGAGCGCGGTCCGCGCCTCCCCGTACGCCGCGAGCGCCTGGGCGGTACGCCCGGCGGCCTGCAGCGCCCTGATGCGCAGCGCCTGCAGGGGTTCGTCGATCGGGTGGTCGGCACAGAGCGCGGCGAGTTCGGGCAGGGCCTCGTCGGGGCGGCCCAGCGCGAGGACGGCGCCGATCCTGGTGCGGCGGGCGTCGAGGCGCCGGGCCTCCCAGCGGACGGCGGCCGTGGCACGGTCGGGCAGGTCGGCGAGGGCGGGCCCGCGCCACAGGGCGAGCGCGTCGCCGAGGACCGTTGCGGCCTTCGCCGCGTCGCCGTCCTCCAGGGCCCGTGCCCCCTCCCCCGCGAGCTGCTCGAAGCGGTGCAGGTCCACTGCGTCCGGGTCGGCGGCGAGCCGGTAGCCGTTCCCCACGGAGTCGACGGCGTCCCGGCCGAGCGCACGCCTGAGGCGGCCCACGAGTGCCTGCAGGGCGCCCACGGCATCGGCGGGCGGATCGCCGTCCCACACCTCGTCGACGAGAACCGCTGCCGGGACCGGGCGCCCGGGGCGCAGGGCGAGCACGGTGAGCAGGGCGCGCAGCCGCGCCCCGCCGAGGGCCACGGCCGAGCCGTCGTCGCGGATTGCCTGAGTCGTACCGAGAATGCTGTAGTGCACGCGCCCATTGTCCGTGACGGCTCCGCACTTCGTGGAACTACCACCTGTCCGCGAGACGTTCTCGCCCTGTCACCCGTACTGTCGGGGCTCGCCGCCTGCCGTCCAGCACCCTGGAGTTCCGCCGATGACCACTGCATTCCGCCGCAGCGACCGGCGGGTCAGTCCGATCTTCCTCGGGATCCTCGCCGTCATGGCCGTCTCGGGCTGGGCGGTGTGGACGGACTTCGCCGAGCAGACCGGCTTCGCGGTCTTCCTGTTCGTCACGGCGGCCTGGATCGTCTCGCTCTGTCTGCATGAGTACGCGCATGCGCGTACCGCGCTGCACAGCGGGGACATCTCGATCGGCGCGAAGGGGTATCTCACCCTGAACCCGCTCATATACACCCATGCGCTGCTGAGCATCGTGCTGCCCGTGCTGTTCGTGATCATGGGCGGCATCGGTCTGCCGGGCGGTGCGGTCTACATCGAGCGGGGCCGGATCACCGGCCGCTGGAAGCACAGTCTGATCTCGGCTGCCGGCCCCCTGACGAACGTCCTGTTCGCGATCGTCTGCACGGCGCCGTTCTGGCTGGACGCGCTGGACGGGGTCCCGCTCCCGTTCCGCCTGGCACTGGCGTTCCTGGCACTGCTGCAGGTGACGGCAGCCATCCTGAACTTCCTGCCGGTCCCGGGGCTGGACGGCTACGGCGTGATCGAGCCGTGGCTCTCGTACACGGTCCGGCGCCAGGTGGAGCCGTTCGCGCCCTTCGGACTGATCGCCGTCTTCGGGCTCCTGTGGATCCCGGAGGTGAACGGGGTCTTCTTCGACGCGGTCGACGCACTGCTGCGGGGGCTGGGCGTCGACGAGATCGAGACGTACTGCGGGCTGGACACGTACCGCTTCTGGCGGGAGTGGTTCGGCGACCAGGACCCGGGCTGCGCGGCGGCACTCGGGTCGGGCACGGCTTGATCCGAACGGGAGGCGCTAGCTCGCGGCCGCTGCCGCCTCCGCCTTGTGCTTACGGATGTAGAACCACGCCATGTTCGAGGAGAGGCCGGCCATCAGCACCCAGATGATCCCGAGAGGGCTGCCCTGGACGAAGGAGACCACGGCCGCGGCGACGGCGAGAACACAGACGACGAGGGCGTAAAGAGCGAGGCGGGGCATGAGGGCTGGTGCTCCTGTCCGGGGATGGTGCGCGGTCCCCTCCAGTGTCCCTCATGCCCGTTCCGGCTCCGGGCACGGGCTCACACGTCGGTGGTGCGCAGCCCCGCGTGTGCCTTGTAGCGGCGGTTGACGGAGATCAGGTTGGCGACGAGCGACTCGACCTGGTGCGCGTTGCGCAGCCGGCCGGCGAAGACGCCGCGCATGCCGGGGATGCGGCTCGCGAGCGCCTGCACGATGTCGGTGTCGGCGCGTGCCTCGCCCAGCACCATGACGTCGGTGTCGATCTCCTCGATCGTCTCGTCCTGGAGCAGCACCGCCGACAGGTGATGGAAGGCGGCGGTGACCCGGGAGCCGGGCAGCAGGGCGGCGGCCTGCTCGGCGGCACTGCCCTCCTCGGGCTTCAGTGCGTAGGCGCCCTTCTTGTCGAAGCCGAGCGGGTTGACGCAGTCGACGACGAGCTTGCCCGCGAGTTCCTCGCGCAGTGACTCGAGCGTCTTGGCATGTCCGTCCCAGGGCACGGCGACGATCACGACGTCGCTGCGGCGTGCGCATTCCGCGTTGTCCGCGCCCTCGACTCCGTGGCCCAGCTCGGCGGCCGCGGCCTCCGCCCGGTCGGCGGCGCGGGAGCCGATGACGACCTTGTGGCCGGCGCGGGCGAAGCGGTAGGCGAGACCGCGGCCCTGGGGGCCCGTTCCGCCGAGTACGCCGATGGTCAGCCCGGACACGTCGGGGAGGTCCCAGGGGTCCTTGGCGGGGGGCTTGGGTGCGCTGCCGCTGTCATTCGTAGTCATGGCGCCGACCCTACTGCGAGGTAGGGAAGGGCACCCTGCGCCGTCGTCGCTCTGCGAGATCCGTCACGGCGACGAAAGCGATCGCGGCGAGCACCGGCACCGGCCCCGCCAGGATCCTGAGCACGTACCGGTCGCCATCGAAGGCGCCGGTCAGCAGGAACGCGGCCGACGTCACGGCGCCCGCCCACATGATCAGGCCTCCGATGCCGCGCGCCCGCACCATGCGCGGCGTGGCCCGGCGGCGCACCCACGCGGGGGCCCGGCCACGCAGGAGTGCGAACGAGAAGGGCAGGACCAGCAGTGTCCAGCCGCATATCCACGCCCAGTTGAAGGCGCTTGCTGAGGTCATGGCGGCATCGTGACAGGTCCGGCAGGGGGCGGCAGTGCCGGGTCCCGGCAGTCCCCCGTACGGATGGACTGCCGGGATCGGGCAGTCCGGGTGGGTGGTTGGGGGCATGATGCCGGGTCATGGATGCTGTACGAGTCGCACTGCTGCGTGAAGTGCTCGCCGGGACCGAGTGGCCCGCGGCGACCCGGCGGTTCGCCAGAACCCTGCGGTCCTCGGTCGTGCCGCAGGGCGGCGGGCTGCTGCTCGTGGGAACCGAGGTGTACGAGCCGTGGCACATGGCCGCGCATCTGGTCGACGAGTCCACGTGGTCCGGGCTGCCACAGCTGCGGCCCACACTCGTACGTCACCGGGCGGAGCCGGGCGATCCGGCTCATCTGGCAGTGGGCCTGGGCCGGATCGAGGCGGCCGGGCGCGGCGAGACCCTGCTCCTGGTGGCCCCGGAGCGGCCCGGGGGTGGGCTGCTGGAGCGGGTGCACGATGCGCGCCGGGCAGGGGCGACGGTGCTGACCTTGGACGGTGGCGATGCGGAGGTGCGGGGGCTCGCCCATGAGGCGCTGACGGTGGATGACGGGGATGACGTGGACCTGGACACCGTGCAGCACCTGGTCAGCGCGGCAGCCGGGGAGAACGGCGCGCCTGCCCCGCGGGGGCGCCGCACGTTCCGGGACCGGCTGTCGCGGCTGGCCGACCAGCTGACGGCCCCGCCGCCGGCCCGCTGGTGACGGGTTCTCCAGGACCGGACGGGTCCACGGTCCGGCACCGGTCCGCGATCCGGCCGGGCACGGTGGCGTGTGCCGCTTCGGTCGCGCTGCTGGCTGCGGCGCTGCCGAAGCTGCTCACGTACGGCTCCCGGACGGAACGAAGACCCTAGGACTCCGGGGTCTCCTCCGTGCGGTCGTGCCACTTCGGGTCGTTCTCCCACTCCAGGTTCCGCTCACGCGCCGTGTCCATCGCGTGCTGCGCCTCCTCGCGGGAGGTGTACGGGCCGAAGCGGTCCTTCGCCGGGCACTCAGGGCCTTCCTCGACCTTTTTGTGCTCCAGGCAGTAGTACCACTCGCCCGGTTTGCCGACCGTGCGCTTCTTGAACAGGGCCATCGTCGGATCCTTTCCTCGCTGCCATGCTGCCCCAGGCGCGCTGGTTAGACTCGCTGGCATGTCTGGCCAGTCGCTTCTCGTACCAGGGGAGATCACTCCCGTCCGTTCCGTTCCCGGAAACATCCGGCGCCCCGAGTACGTGGGCAAGCCCGCTCCCACGCCGTACACCGGGCCGGAGATCCAGGACTCCGACACCGTGGAGCGCATGCGGATCGCGGGCCGTATCGCCGCGCAGGCGATGGAGGAGGCCGCGAAGCACATCGCCCCGGGCGTCACCACCGACGAACTCGACCGGGTCGCCCATGAGTTCATGGTCGACCATGGCGCATACCCGTCGACGCTCGGCTACCGCAGCTTCCCGAAGTCCCTCTGCACCTCGCTCAACGAGGTCATCTGTCACGGCATCCCCGACTCCACCGTGCTGCGCGACGGCGACATCGTGAACCTCGACGTCACCGCGTACATCAACGGCGTGCACGGGGACAACAACGCCACCTACCTCTGCGGCGACGTCGACGAGGAGTCGAAGCTCCTCGTGGAGCGCACCCGGGAGTCCCTGAACCGGGCCATCAAGGCGGTGCGGCCCGGCCGCCAGATCAACGTGATCGGCCGGGTCATCGAGTCGTACGCGAAGCGGTTCGGGTACGGCGTGGTGCGGGACTTCACCGGGCACGGCATCAATTCCTCGTTCCACTCCGGCCTCATCATTCCGCACTACGACAGCCCGCACGCGACGACGGTGATGCAGCCCGGCATGACGTTCACCATCGAACCGATGCTGACGCTCGGGACGCACGAGTACGACATGTGGGAAGACGGCTGGACCGTGGTGACGAAGGACCGGAAGCGGACCGCCCAGTTCGAGCACACGCTGGTGGTGACGGAGACGGGGGCGGACATCCTGACTCTGCCGTGACGCTGCACCCGGTCCGGGCCGGGCGTAACGTTTTACCGACAGGCAGTCGGGAACCGGTTGACTTAGGTAAACCTAAGTAGGAGGATCGACCTCCTGGCAGTCGGCGGCGCGCGCAGCTGTTGCTGCCGGTATTTCCGTCTCTGTCCCGACCTCCCGTCCCTCGGCCCCCGGAGGCCCCTCTTGGACGCAACCGTCACCACCCCGTTCTCCACAGTCATACGCACCGCTTCGCACGAGCAGCACACCCAGGCGGAGTCCTCGACCTTCATGAGTGACATGCTCGGCGGGCGGCTCGGGGTGAATGCGTACACGCGCTACACCGAGCAGCTGTGGTTCGTGTACCGGGCGCTGGAGGACGGCGCACAGGATCTGCGCAACGACCCGGTCGCGGGTCCGTTCATACAGCCGGAGCTGATGCGCAGTGCCGAGCTGGAGCGCGATCTGGCGCATCTGCGAGGTGCCGGATGGCGCGAGGGCCTGGAGCCGCTGGCCGCCACCGCCGCGTACGCGGAGCGGGTCGCCGAGTGCGCCCGTGACTGGCCGGCCGGTTACATCGCGCACCACTACACCCGCTACCTCGGGGACCTCTCCGGCGGCCAGATCATCCGGGGCACCGCGGAGAAGACCTGGGGCTTCGAGCGCAAGGGCGACGGGGTGCGCTTCTACGTGTTCGAGGAGATCTCCAACCCGGCCGCGTTCAAGCGGGAGTACCGGGAGCTGCTGGACGCGGTGAACGCAGACGATCTGGAGAAGCAGCGCATCGTCGACGAGTGCAAGCACGCCTTCGCGCTGAACACGGCCGTCTTCCGTGAGCTCGGCGAGGTCTTCCCGCTCAGCGCGTAGCCGTTCGGTTCAGCCCTTGGCTGCCAGCAGGACGCGCCCCCCGATCTCCACCGTGCCGTCCGGCGCGGGTGCGGTGAGGATCTGGGAGCCGCGCCCCTGTGCGATGTTGAGGGCGCGGCCCAGCTCCGCGCTCAGCAGCATGGCCGCCGCCCCGGTCGCCTCGTCCTCATCGATTCCTTCCTCCCGTCGCGGGAACGCCCGTGCCCGTACGCGCCCCGCAGCCTCGTCCTCCCAGGCCCAGACGTAGAGCCACCCCGCTCCGGGCGGCGGTTCCGTCAGGGCCTCGACCTCGGCGACCGATGCGTACCGCTCCAGCGTCCACGTCGGCGCCCATTCGGGGCGGGCCGTGATCCAGGTGAACTCGCCGTCCTGGCGGGCGAACACGTCTCCCACGGGCAGCTCCAGGACTTCCAGGTCGAGCAGCCACGCCGCGCCGACGAGCGGATGCCCCGCGAACGGAAGCCGCAGCCCGGGCGTGCGGATGTCCACGTTCCCGCGCTCCGGATCGTCGACGAACACCGTCTCGCTGAAGCCGATCCGGCGGGCGAGCGCCTGCCGGGACTCGTTGTCGGGGTACCTGCGCCCGTCGCGTACGACCCCGAGCTCATTGCCGTGACGGCCGTCCGGGCCGCAGAACACGCGCAGTACGTCGATGCCGTCGTAGTCGTTCACGTGCGCATTCAAGCACCGTACGGGGTTCAGGTGACGCCGCACGGCCGCACCGGCGGGTGCCGGTGCGGCCCTGCGGGTCCCGATGACCGGGGTCAGGCGGTACGGCGGCGGCGCGATGCGATCCGCACTCCCGCGCCCGCTGTCACGACCACGCCCGAGGCCGCGAACAGGGCACCGGCCACAACGTCGGAGCCCGTGGAGGCGAGCGAGCCGGAGCCGCCGACCGCGCGGCCGGTACCGCCGGGGGTCGAGCCGCCTGCCGTGCCGATACCGGTGGCGCCCGATCCGCACCGGTGCTGCGGATCTGCCGGGAGCGGGCGGCAGCCGGGGACGCATGATCGTGATGCTGCACGATCCGGGGCCCGCGGCTGCTTACGCGGACCGGGCCGTGGTCCTGGACGGCGGCCGGATCGCGGCGCCCGGGCCGCCCGCCGAGGTGTTCACGGGGCGCTGCGCGGTGAGGTGTACCGGCAGCCGGTGGACGTGTTCCCGCATCCGCGGACCGGGGTGCCGCTCCTCGTACCGACAAGGGTCACTTGACCTGCGCTTGACCTTCCTGTGGGTTTCCTGTGGGGAGGCCGTGACCTGCTTGTTCTCCTGACCCTCCAGTGAGAGCTGAATCACTGCACGGACGGTTATCGGCCAGGTAAGCCCCCGCTAAGTTAGGTCCGCCTCACCTACCTTTGTCCGGTCCCTCTCTCGTCCCCTGTGGAGCCCGCATGCGAGCCGTTCGTCTCTCCGTTGTCACCGCTGCCGCGACCGTGGCCGCACTGACCGCCGTCACGGGCTGCGCCGAAAAGAGCGACGGCAAGGGGGACGGCGCCGTCCAGGTCATCGCGAAGGACGACTCGTGCGAGGTGTCGAAGACGAAGATCCCGGCCGGCCATGTCGAACTCGCCGTGGAGAACAAGGGATCCAAGGTCACCGAGGTCTACGTCCTGTTCCCGGACGACCGCATCGTCACCGAACGCGAGAACATCGGCCCCGGCACCAAGGCGAAGATCACGGCCGAGGTCAAGTCCGGTACGTACGAGATCGCCTGCAAGCCCGGCATGAAGGGCAAGGGGATCCGGCAGACCGTCGAGGTCACCGGCGGGACGGCGGCCAAGCGCAGCCCCGGGATGGACAAGGCCGTCGCCGGCTACCGCACCTATGTGCAGGCGCAGGCCGACGAGACGCTGCCCAAGGTGAAGGTCTTCACGGACGCCGTGGCCGCGGGCGACATCGAGGCGGCGAAGAAGGCGTACGCGGACTCCCGTATCGGCTGGGAGCGCACCGAGCCGGTCGCCGAGTCCTTCGGTGACATCGACCCGAAGGTCGACGTCCGGGAGGACGGCCTGGAGGACGGTCAGAAGTGGACCGGCTGGCACCGCCTGGAGAAGGCGCTGTGGCAGGACAAGAAGCTGGGTGCCGAGGAGAAGGCGCTCGCTCCCGTCCTCTACCAGGACCTGGCCGACTGGCAGAAGCGGGTGGGCAGGGCCGAGATCACGCCGACCTCGATGGCGAACGGCGCCAAGGAACTCCTCGACGAGGTCGCCACCGGCAAGGTCACCGGTGAGGAGGAGCGCTACAGCCACACCGACCTTGTCGACTTCAAGGCCAACGTCGAGGGTGCGGAGAAGTCGTACGAACTGCTCAAGCCGATCGCGTCGAAGAACGACGCGGCGCTGACCGCCTCCCTGGACAAGCAGTTCGCGGCCCTGGACACGCTGCTGGACAAGTACCGCGCGGACAAGGCGTCCTACGAGTTCACCTCGTACGACAAGGTCGGCAAGGCGGACCGCAAGGAGCTCTCGGACGCGGTCAACGCGCTCGCCGAGCCGCTGTCCAGGCTCGCCGCCGCGGTGACGAAGTAATGCCGGCCGTCAACGGCGAGGCCCCCGGGGAGAAGGACCCGGCCCCGTCCCGTCGCGCACTGCTCGGCTGGGGCGGTGCCGGGCTGGCGCTGGGCGCCGTGGCGGCGGGCGGCGCGGTCGCCGCGGTGCGCTCCGACCAAGGTTCGGAGCCGGCCGCGGACAGCGGCGCGGCCGTGCCGTTCCACGGTGTGCACCAGGCGGGCATCGCCACCGCCGTACAGGACCGGCTGCACTTCGCCGCGTTCGATGTGACGACGAAGGACAGGGCCGAGCTGATCGCTCTGCTCAAGGAGTGGACCCGGGCCGCCGAGCGGATGACGGCCGGGCGGACCGTGGGCGACGGCGCGTACGGAGGCCTGGCCGAGGCACCGCCGGACGACACGGGTGAGGCGCTGGGCCTCAAGCCGTCCCGGCTGACCCTCACCATCGGCTTCGGTCCTTCCCTGTTCGCCGAGAACCGGTTCGGCCTCGAGGACAGCCGCCCCGAAGCGCTGGTGGATCTGCCGAAGTTCCCCGGAGACAATCTCGACGCCACCCGCAGTGGCGGAGATCTGTGCGTCCAGGCGTGCGCGGACGACCCGCAGGTGGCCGTGCACGCCGTCCGCAACCTCGCCAGGATCGGCATGGGGCGCGCCTCGGTCCGCTGGTCGCAACTGGGCTTCGGCAAAACCTCGTCGACGACGCCCGACGCCCAGACCCCGCGCAACATGATGGGCTTCAAGGACGGTACGCGGAACATCGCGGGCACCGATGACGCCGCCCTGACGAAGCACGTGTGGGTGGGCCGGAAGGACGACGACGGGTGGATGACCGGGGGTTCGTACCTGGTGGCCCGGCGCATCCGGATGCACATCGAGACCTGGGACCGCACTCCGCTCCAGGAGCAGGAGGACATCTTCGGCCGGGACAAGGGTGAGGGCGCCCCCGTCGGCAGGTCGAAGGAGCGCGACGAGCCGTTCCTGAAAGCGATGCTGCCCACCGCCCATGTACGGCTCGCCCACCCGGACACCAACGGCGGGGCGTCGATCCTGCGGCGCGGCTACTCCTTCACCGACGGCACGGACGGTCTGGGCAGGCTCGACGCCGGGCTGTTCTTCCTCGCCTACCAGCGCGACGTCCGCAAGGGCTTCATTCCGGTGCAGCGCAGCCTCGCGGCGAACGACGCGCTCAACGAGTACATCCAGCACGTGGGTTCGGCGGTCTTCGCGGTTCCGCCGGGCGTTCGCGACAAGGACGACTGGTGGGGCCGGGCACTGTTCTCATGACCGACACCGTGGAAGGACCGGCATGTTCGGTAACTATCTGATCGGCCTGCGCGAGGGTCTCGAGGCCAGTCTGGTCGTCTGCATCCTCGTCGCGTACCTGGTCAAGACCGGCCGCCGTGACGCGCTGCGCCCGGTGTGGACCGGCATCGGCATTGCCTGCGCCATCTCGCTGGCCTTCGGCGCCGCGCTCGAATTCGGTTCCCAGGAGCTGACGTTCGAGGCGCAGGAGATGCTCGGCGGTTCGCTGTCGGTCATCGCCGTCGCACTGGTGACCTGGATGGTGTTCTGGATGCGGCGGACGGCGCGGCATCTGAGGGCGGAGCTGCACGGCAAGCTCGACGCGGCGCTCGCGATGGGCACCGGCGCGCTCGTCGCCACGGCCTTTCTCGCGGTGGGCCGCGAGGGTCTGGAGACCGCGCTCTTCGTGTGGGCGTCGGTTCGGGCCAGTGGTGAGGGTTCCTCGTCGCCGCTGATCGGTGTGCTGCTGGGTATCGCGACCGCGATCGCGCTGGGCTGGCTCTTCTACCGGGGTGCGCTGAAGATCAACCTGTCGAAGTTCTTCACCTGGACCGGCGGCATGCTGGTGATCGTGGCGGCGGGCGTGCTCGCCTACGGCGTGCACGACCTCCAGGAGGCCCGCTTCCTGGGCGGACTGCAGAACAAGGCGTTCGACATCACCAGCACCGTTCCGCCGGACAGTTGGTACGGCACCCTCCTCAAGGGGGTATTCAACTTCCAGCCCGATCCGACCGTTCTTCAGGTCACGGTGTGGGCGCTGTATCTCATCCCCACGCTCGCGCTGTTCCTCGCCCCGGTAGGGTTCAGGCGGTCAGTGCGGACGACGGATCAGAAGGCGCAGAAGGCAACGGATGACAAGGCTGGGTCGACTGGCGGCGGGGCTCGCGACAGTGACGGTACTGAGCGTGACGGCGAGCGGCTGCGTGACGGTGCACGGCGAACTGGAAGTCGTGCCGGGAGCGACGAAGTCTGAGGCCGCACAGGCCCTCGACGACTTCACCGTCGCCTACAACAAGGCGGACAAGGCGTACGATCCGGCGCTGGACGCGGACCGGGTGACCGGCTCGCTGGGTGCGATCAACCAGGCCGGACTGAAGGCACGTCGGAAGACCAGTCCGCAGGGCAACGCGTCGCACAGGCCGCTGGAGCTGGCGGACGCATCGTTCACCATTCCCAAGAAGGCGGGCTGGCCCCGCTGGTTCGTCGCGGACACGGACTCCAACCGCGACCAGGACGACGGGAAGCTGGACACACGCTGGCTGCTGGCGTTCCTCCGCACCGGCCCGGACGCGCCCTGGAAGGCCTCCTACCTGGCGGTCGTCCCCCGGTCCCAGGTGCCGAAGTTCCGCAAGGACGCCGACGGCTGGGCGCAGCCCGTGCCCTCGGCGGACACGGACGACGCCCTGGCCGTGAAGCCGAAGGGCCTCAGTGGGACGTACACGGGCTACCTGGCGAAAGGAGCACCGGATGTCTTCGCTTCGGGGGCGACGACGTCGGGCTGGCGGGATGCGCGCAAGAACACGCGCAGGGCGGGCTTCTCGTTCCAGTACGTCGACCAGGCGCTGGACACGGGGGCGTTCGCGCCCCTGGGGCTGACGACGGAGGACGGTGGGGCCCTTGTCTTCTTCAGCAGCAAGCACTTCGAGCGGCAGACCGCGGCCCCGGGACTGCGTCCGACGGTCACCGCGGACGTGGAGGCGCTGCTGACCGGTGAGGTGAAGAGCACCCTCACCAAGGAGCGGGTCTCCAGTCAGCTGGTGTACGTGCCCAAGCGGGGCGCCGGGGATGCGGGCGGCAAGGTGCGCGTGCTGAACCGGCTGCCCGGCCTGATCGCTGCACAGGGCTCGTGACCTCCGGGGGACCGGTTCCCGGCGCGCGTACGCCCCGGGGCCGCTCCTCCCGGGGCGGCGCCCATGCCCCGGGGCAACGTCCGGCGACGGCGTCCCTCAGCGGCTGAGCGGCCAGGCCACCGCATCGTGGTCGAGGTCGCTCTCGTCGGCCGTGTCCGCGTACTGCGCACAGGCGTCGGTCAGCGTCTCGAGCAGGGTCAGAGGGTCGGGCAGCGGATTCTCCGCGCCGCGGATCCAGTGCACATCCAGCTCACCGGGGAGCCGCGCGGGCGGCAGGAGGACATAGCTGCCGCGGCAGTGCCAGCGCAGTCCCGGGTGCTCGTCCATGGTCTCGGGATGGCAGTCCAGCTCGCACGGCCACCACTCGTCCTCTTCCTCGGGGGTACCGCGGGTGGCGGTGAAGAAGAGCATCCGGTCCTCACCGGACTGGGCCACGGGGCCGACGTCGATGCCCGCTTCGACGAGCCGTTCCAGAGCGGCCCGGCCGGCCGTCAGGGGGACGTCGAGGACGTCGTGGATCAGGCCCGTCGCGGTGATGAAGTTGGCCAGTGGCTGGCCTGCTGCCCAGCGCTCGATCTGTGCGCGGTCCGTCGTGGACTGCGTCTGCCAGGCGAACGAGATGGGATGCCGGGCGGGAGTGGGACATCCGATGCGCTCGCACGAACATCGGTATCCGGACGGATGCGCGGCGGGAGAGATCGGCATCCCTGCTTCGGCGACGGCCAGGAGCAGCTCCAGCCGGGCGGCGTCGTCAGCTTCCGGCTGCGGTTTCGGCCGACGGCGCAGCCATTGGGAAATCCTGCTCTCTGTGCCGCGATAGCGGCCGGAATCGGCGCCCATCAATCCCCTCACCTCAGCGTTGCTTCTCCATGGTCCCACCATCCTGCTCCTCGGGTGGCCAGAGTTCCCAAGCGGGTACCCCTGCCACCACACAGAGTGGAACACACCTGCACCGAATGTAAGGGAATGGCCGTCTACTTCATGGGCCCGGAGCCGAGTCCCCGCAGGGTGTGGTCGACGACCGCGTCCGCGTACGCATGGGTGAGCGGAAGGGTCCGGAGCAGCCAGCGGTGGGTGAGCGGGGCGATCAGCAGTTCCAGGGCGATGCGCGGATCGATGTCGTCGCGCAGCTCGCCGGCCTCCTGGGCGGAGCGCAGCCGTGTGACATACAACTGCATCTGCGGATCGAGCAGCTTCTCGACGAACTGGGCACCCAGCGCCGGATCGATGATGCCCTCGGCGGCGAGTGCGCGAGTCGGCGCCTCGGTCACGGGGTCGTTCAGCTCGTCGACGGTCGCCCGCAGGACGAGCTTGAGGTCGGCCGCCAGATCCCCGGTGTCGGGGATCGCGTAGTCACCGCCGCCACCGGCCTCCTCGGCCGCCCGGGTGCCCAGGTCGATGAAGGCCTCCATGAGAACGGCCGCCTTCGACGGCCACCAGCGGTAGATCGTCTGTTTGCCGACTCCCGCACGGGCGGCGATACCCTCGATCGTCGTCCTCGCGTAGCCGGCCTCGCCGACGAGGGCGAGGGCCGCGTCATAGATCGCACGGCGGGAGCGGTCGCTGCGGCGGCTGGAATCGGGCGCCTTGTGGGGTGACATCCGCCCAACCTACAAGCTCACGGTCCGATACGTATCGTCTTGTCGGCTGCCGGACGACCATCGCATGAACCACCCGATCGGATCACTGCGCATCGGCCGGAAGCAGCGCACCATGAACTCACGCACAGACCGTGCGCATCCCACCGTTCCGCAGCTCCGGCTGCCGTTCGTGAGGAGCCTGCATTGACTCGTGACGCCACCCCTCGTCGCTACCTGATGTGCGCCCCGGCCCACTTCGAGGTCACCTACTCCATCAACCCGTGGATGGACCCCTCGAAACCTGTGGACCTGCCGCTGGCCACCACCCAGTGGGAGGACCTGCGCGACCGCTACCGCTCGCTCGGCCACACCGTCGAGCTGCTCACCCCGAGCCCCGACCTCCCCGACATGGTGTTCGCCGCCAACGGCGCCACCGTCATCGACGGACGTGTGCTGGGCGCCCTGTTCGCGTACCGGGAGCGGTATGCGGAGGCCGAGGCACACCGGGACTGGTTCCGCGCCCACGGCTTCACCGACATCCATGTACCGGATCACGTCAACGAGGGGGAGGGCGACTTCGCCGTCACCTCCTCGTATCTCCTGGCGGGGCGCGGCTTCCGGTCCAGTCCGCTCTCCCACGACGAGGCCCAGGAGTTCTTCGGGCGTCCCGTGATCGGCCTCGATCTGGTGGACCCGCGCTACTACCACCTGGACACGGCCCTGTGCGTCCTCGACGACGCGGCCGACGAGATCATGTACTACCCCGGGGCCTTCTCGCCGGGCAGCCGGTCCGTGCTGGCCAGGCTCTTCCCCGACGCGCTGATCGCCCAGGAGGCGGACGCCGCGGCGCTGGGCCTCAACGCGGTCAGCGACGGCCGCCATGTGCTGCTTCCGCAGGCCGCGGTAGGGCTCCTCGATCCGCTGCGGGACCGCGGCTTCGAGCCGGTCCCGATGGACCTCGGCGAACTGCTCAAGGGCGGCGGCAGCGTGAAGTGCTGCACCCAGGAGCTGCGGCCCTAAGCCTCCTCCGGGGTCGGCCAGGCGTCGCCCCACGCGGTGTCCCGGGCGGCACGGTACAGCTCGCCGTGCCGCTTGGTGACCGTCGCGCGCTGCAGGCCCTCCTCGCGGGTGCAGAGCTCGAGGAGCACCTGGCCCTTGCGGATCTGCGGCCTGCGGGTGACCCGTGCCCGTACCGGATCGGTGGGGAAGCGGGTCGCCACGACATAGCTGAACTTCTCGTCCTCGTGGCTCAGCGAGCCTCCCTTCACCCGGCGGTGCAGGGAGGAGCGGCTGACCCGCGCCGAGAAGTGGCACCAGTCCGTGCCCGGCTCGATGGGACAGGCGTCGCTGTGCGGACAGGGTGCCGCGACGGTCAGCCCGGCTGCGATCAGCAGGTCACGGGCCTCGATGATGCGGGCGTAGCCGTCGGGGGTGCCCGGCTCGACGATCACCACAGCCTGCGCGGCGGCCGCGGCCGCGTCCACCAGCTCGACCCGGTCCTTGGGGGTGAGCTCCTTGAGGACGTACGAGACGGTCACCAGATCCGTGGGCGCGAGTTCCAGCGCCGCGCCGATGCTGGCGCGCTGCCACTTCGCGTCCCGCAGCCCGGGAAGGCCCGACGCCACGGCCAGCTCACGGCCGAGCTCGAGGGCGGGCTCGGCCCAGTCCAGCACCGTCGTGCGCGGCCCTTCCCAGGCCCCGGCGACGGCCCAGCTCGCCGCGCCCGTACCGCCCCCGACGTCGGTGTGCGTGGCGGGCGCCCACTGCGGCGCGGCCTCACGGAGTGCCGCGAGGGCGGACCGTACGGCCTCGAAGGTCGCGGGCATCCGGTAGGCGGCGTACGCGGCGACGTCCGACCGGTCGCGCAGGACCGGGGCGTCGGTGGGCGTGGTCCCGCGATAGCTGGCGATCAGCCGGTCGACGGCCTGTGCGGCCTGCTTGGGCGGCAGCCCGTCGAGCAGCACGGCCAGGGCCGCGCGCAGGGCTTCCGATGTGGGGAGAGTGGCGTTCACCGCCGAATTGTAGGCGCAGTCGGCCGGGCAGTCACGGTCCGGTGGTCCGGTGCGGAACCGGGACAGAACGGCGACGGGACCGAACTGCTCTTCGCTGCGGTCCTGTTGCTACGCTGACCGGCGCCGGATCTGGGTCAGATCATTCGGGACCGGCAGGGGGATTTTTCATCGGGGGGACCATGAGGCAGAAGATCGTGCGCCTGGCTCTGGTCGGCGGGGTGCTCTTCCTGGCGCTGCTGCTCCTGCTGGCGACCTGCGGCGGAGACGGCGGCAGCGACAAGAAGGACGACGAGCCGAAGAAGCCGGCGAAGAAGAGCGCGGGCCCGGCAACGCAGTTGACCGTTCCGCCGGCCTACACGACGGCCCGCGGCTGGGAGATCATGGGCGTGGGGCCCGATTACGCCCTCTCGCACACGACGGGCCGGCTCGCCTATCTGGTGAAGGCCTCCGACAACCGCTACCGGCTGCGGACCGTCGACACGCAGACGGGCCGCGACGGCTGGAGCGGCGAGGCATGGCGGCCGCCGGACCCGCTGCACTTCCCGAAGCTGCTCACCGTCGCCAAGGACGACCGGCAGTTCTTCGTGACCTGGTCGTACGGGAAGGTCGGTGACGGGCTGTCCCCGGCCGACGCCTTCGTCTCGCTGGATGTGTACGACGCCGCGGACGGCGAGCGCCGGCGCGTCGAGGTGCCGTGGAGCGGCGCGCCGACGGTCACGGCGACCGGCCCCGACATCCTGATCAGCGACGGCCGGGCGAACAGCGCGGCCGTCGATCCGGTGACCGGTCGGGTCTCGGAGGTCGCCGCCGCCGCGGTGACGTACCCGAAGGGCTGCGCGGCCTGCAAGCAGCTCACCGAGGTACGCGGGCAGACGGCGAAGGGGTTGCTGCTGAGCGGGGTGCGCGAATTCTGGGTGCGGGGCGGCTGGTTCAGCCGGAAGGTCGCGCCCAAGGGCGCCGACGCGCTCTCCGGCGTACCGACGTCGGTGGTCTCGGACCGGATCCTGGCGAAGTGGCAGCTCGCCAAGGGTGCGAAGCGTGCCGCGACGCATGAGCTGTGGACGGTGCACGACGCGGTGAGCGGTAAGGCGGTGGTCTCGGTGGAGTGCCACAGGCCGGCCATCGAGCCCGGGCGCTTTCCGCAGGCCGTCGTCTCGCCTTCGGGCCGCTATCTGGTGGCGGGGAACCTGGCCTTCGACCTGGAGGCCGCGAAGGGGGTCTGCTTCGAGGAGGACGACGGGTCGGCGCAGCTGACGCTCGCCTCGGTGACGGACGCGGGTAGCGCGTTCGGCGCGACGGACGCACGCGACGCCGCCGACGCCCTGGAGGGCGGCGGCGCCCCGGTCACGATGAGCTTCACGACCTGGGGCACCGAGCCACTGCCACTGAATGTGCGGCTGCCGGAGATGGAGACGTCCGGGACCGGCCTGTTCCGCTGGACGGACCGGAAGGACCGGCTGCACCTGCTCGGCTATCCGCGCGTCGGCTGATCCTGCTGTCCGCCCCTGTTCTGCCACGGCCTGCACAGCCCCAGGAAGCACGCCATCGCGGAGAGGGCGCACACGACCTGCACCACGGCCATGGGTACGGCCGTGTGCTCGCCCGCGATCCCGACCAGGGGCGAGGCAATGGCACCGATGAGGAACGCCGACGTACCCAGCAGCGCGGACGCGGACCCCGCCGCGTGCTTCGTGCGCATCAGGGCCTGGGCGTTGGTGTTGGGCATCGCCAGGCCCATGGCCGACATCAGGACGAAGAGCCCGGTGGCGACCGGCAGCAGGCCCACGTCGCCGAAGACCCCGGAGGTCATCAGCAGCAGGGCGACCGCCGCGAGGGAGATGACGGCGAGGCCGAAGCCGAGTGCCTTGTCCAGGCTGATCCGGCCGACCAGCACCTTGCCGTTGATCTGGCCGACGGTGATCAGCCCGATCGAGTTGATGCCGAAGAGCAGGCTGAAGGTCTGCGGCGAAGCTCCGTATATCTCCTGCACGACGAACGGGGACGCGCTCACGTAGGCGAAGAGCGCGGCGAACGCGAGACTGCCCGCGATCATGTAACCGGTGAACACCCGGTCCGCCAGCAGTCCGCGCATGGTGCGCAGCGCGTCACCGATGCCGCCGGTGTGCCGTTCCTTCTCGGGCAGCGTCTCGTGCAGCCATTTCCACACGATCAGGGTGAGCAGCACGCCGACGACGGTGAGCACGGCGAAGATGCCGCGCCAGTCGGTGAACCGCAGCACCTGTCCGCCGATCACGGGCGCGATGACGGGAGCGACGCCGGAGATCAGCATCAGGGTGGAGAAGAACCGGGCCATCTCCATGCCGTCGAAGAGGTCGCGCACCACGGCCCTGGAGATCACTATGCCTGCCGCGCCCGCCAGTCCCTGCAGCAGGCGGAAGCCGATGAGGAGTTCCGCGGAAGGGGCGAAGGCGCAGATCGCGGTGGCGACCACGTAGATGATCATGCCGAGGAGCAGCGGCTTGCGCCGTCCCCACCGGTCGCTCATCGGTCCGACGACGAGCTGGCCGAGCGCCATGCCGGTGAGGCACGCGGTCAGCGTGAGCTGGACGGTCGCGGCCGGGGCGTGCAGCGCGTCGGTGACCGCGGGCAGCGCCGGGAGGTACATGTCCATGGAGAGCGGCGGCAGCGCGGTCAGCCCGCCGAGGACCAGGGTGACCAGGAGTCCGGCCCGCCGTGCGGCGTTGGTGGCGGAGGGACCTGGAGCTGCCGGTATCTGTTCCTGCCGTACTGGCTGGATATGCCGCTCTCGCTGCTCGTGGCGCTCGTACTGTTGTTGGTGTTCCTGCTGGGCCCGGCTCACGCCGCTGTCCGGCATCCTCGTCTCCGCTTCGTTGAATCCACATCTATGCTCTCAGCTCAGCTGTAGTGGTCGAAACCTTTTTGCGTGAGGGCGGGCGGGCATGAGCAGGACTGTGCGTTGGGGTGTACTGGCGACGGGCGGCATAGCCGCGACGTTCACCGCGGATCTGCTGGCGATGAAGGACTCCGGCGCCGAGGTCGTGGCGGTCGCCTCCCGTACGGATGCCTCCGCGAAGGCGTTCGCCGAGCGGTTCGGGATCGGGCGGGCGTACGGCAGCTGGGCGGAGCTCGTCGCCGACGACGACATCGACGTCGTGTACGTGGCCACTCCGCACTCCGCGCACCGGGAGGCTGCCGGACTCGCGCTGGAGGCCGGGAAGCACGTGCTGTGCGAGAAGGCCTTCACGCTCAACGAGCGCGAGGCGCAGGAGCTCGTGACCCTGGCCCGGCAGCGCGGGCTCTTCCTGATGGAAGCCATGTGGACCTACTGCAACCCGGTCATCCGCCGGATGACCGAACTGGTGCAGGACGGCGCCATCGGTGAGATCCGCACGGTACAGGCCGACTTCGGCTTCGCGGGCACCTTCGGCGCCGAGCACCGGCTGCGGGATCCCGCGCTGGGCGGCGGCGCGCTGCTGGACCTCGGGGTCTATCCGGTGTCGTTCGCGCACCTGCTGCTGGGCGAGCCGGACCGGGTGCAGGCGGACGCGCTGCTGTCCCCGGAGGGCGTCGACCTCAACACCGGGATGCTGCTGGGCTGGGACTCGGGTGCCACGGCGCTGCTGAGCTGTTCGATCGTGGGGAACCTGCCCACCACCGCGTCGGTCACCGGTACGGCCGGGCGGATCGACTTCCCGCACGGCTTCTTCCACCCGGAGCGCTTCGTCCTGCACCGCTCCGGCCGCGAGCCCGAGGACATCACCACGGGCCCCGGACCGCAGGGCCTTTCGGGTATGCAGTACGAGGCCGCCGAGGTGACGCGTGCGCTGCGTGCGGGCGAGACGGAGTCCCCGCTGGTACCGCTGGACGGCTCGCTCGCGGTGATGCGGACGCTCGACGCGGTGCGTGACCGCATCGGCGTCCGCTATCCGGCGGACGACCGCGCCTGACTGTTCCGGCCGGCGCGGGGCCGGGTCACGCGGGGGTGAGCCCCGGGTTCCCTGCCTCGGTCACGAAGGACGCGGCCGTACTCACGGGCGCACCGGGCGTGGTGACGGCCGACACCGTACGGAAGTCGGCGCGCGCCTGCTCCGTGCCGAGGGTGACGAGGGCGTAGCCGCGGCGGCCGTTGTAGAACTTCATGTGCGGGTTGGCCTGGGTCAGGTTGGTCCAGTTGGCCGGCTTCTCGGCGCCGTCCTTGCCGCTGGCGATCGAGGTTGCCACGATCTCCGTGCCGACGGTCCGGGACGCCGGGTCGTCGAAGTCCTTCTTCAGGTCGAAGCCGTAGCCGACGTGGACGTCCCCGGTCAGCACCATCAGGTTGTCGACCCCGGCGGCGTCCGCCCCGTCCATGAGCCGCTGCCGGGAGGCCGGGTAGCCGTCCCACGAGTCCATGGACAGCTTGAAGGCGTCCGTGGGCACGTCACGCCGCTGGGCGAAGGTGACCTGCTGGGGTACGACGTTCCAGCGGGCGTGCGAGTTCTTCCAGCCGTCGAGCAGCCAGCGCTCCTGGGTGGCTCCCGTCATGGTGCGCGACGGGTCCTCGGACTCCGGTCCGGGGACCTTCCAGCCGTCTCCGTACGCCTGGTTGCTGCGGTACTGGCGGGTGTCGAGGATGTCGAACTGGGCGAGCCGGCCGAACTGCAGGCGGCGGTAGAGCCGCATGTCGGGGCCGGTGGGGCGCTGCGGGGTGCGCAGCGGCTGGTTCTCCCAGTAGGCGCGGTAGGCGGCGGCCCTGCGCAGCAGGAACTCCTCCGGCGGGACGCTGTTCTCGGGGATGTCGCCGGCGTAGTTGTTCTCGGTCTCGTGGTCGTCCCAGGTGACGACGAAGGGGTGCGCCGCGTGGGCGGCGCGCAGATCGGGGTCGGACTTGTAGAGGCCGTACCGCATGCGGTAGTCCTCCAGCGTGACCGTCTCCCGGTTGTAGTGGGCCGGGAGGACGCGGTCGGTGTAGTTGCGGGCGCCGCCGGTGGCGGTGACCGCGTACTCGTAGAGGTAGTCGCCGAGGTGGAAGACCACGTCGACGTCCTCGGCGGCGAGGTGCTTGTAGGCGGTGAAGTACCCGTCGTGGTAGGCCTGGCAGGAGACGGCGGCCAGGGTCAGCGAGCTGTTGCGGGCACCGCGGGCGGGCGCCGTGCGGGTCCGGCCGGCGGGGCTGATCCAGTTGCCGGCGCGGAAGCGGTAGTAGAAGGTCCGGTCCGGGTCGAGGCCGTCGACGTCCACGCGGACGCTGTGACCGTACTCCGGATGGGCAGTGACGGATCCGCGCCGGACGGCCCGGGTGAAGCGCTCGTCGCGGGCGATCTCCCAGCGGACCTGTACGCGGGTGGCGGGCAGTCCGCCGTCGGCCTCGTAGGGGCGGGGCGCGAGTCTCGTCCACAGGAGGACGGAGCCGGGCAGCGGGTCGCCCGAGGCGACGCCGAGGGTGAAGGGGTCCTCGGTGATCTTCCGGGCGTCGAGCTCGGCGGCGCTCGCGGCGCCTGCGGCGGGCAGGTTGACGGCGAAGGCCAGCGCGGCGGCGGCGCCGGTGACGGTGAGGAACCTGCGGCGGTCCACGCCGGACCCGAGCCGCTGCGCGGCGATGCGGAGCTCGGCGGAATGCCCCTGCTGACCGGGCGTACTGCTGATCCGTGCGGCTGTCATATGCCCCTCCCCTGCTGGATGCTGTCAGAGGCATTGGAATGTGGGGCGACGACCTGCCGTTGGCGGGTACACAACATCCTTATGGCGGTGCGATGAGCACCGCGTGCCCAGCGCCGCCAAACCTCCCGTACGCTGCCGGGCCATGAACGCTGAGCAGAGAATCGCTGTCGTCACGGGTGCGGGATCGGGCATCGGACGGGCCGTCGCCCGCACTCTCACGGGCGCGGGCTGGACGGTGATCCTGGCGGGGCGGCGGGAGGAGACCCTCAAGGAGACCGCCGCTGCCGCAGCCGGTCCGGGCGACACGCTGTGCCTGCCCACCGATGTGACGGATCCGGACGGGGTGACGGCACTCTTCTCGCTCGCCCGGGAGCGCTTCGGCCGCCTCGATCTGCTCTTCAACAACGCGGGGACGTTCGGACCGCGTTCGGTGCCGGTCGAGGACATCGCCTACGAGGACTGGCGGACGGTGGTGGACGTCAACCTGACGGGGGCGTTCCTGTGCGCGCAGGCGGCGTACCGCCTGATGAAGGAGCAGGACCCGCAGGGCGGCCGGATCATCAACAACGGCTCCATCTCCGCGCACACCCCCCGCCCGCACTCGATCGCGTACACCGCGACGAAGCACGCCATGACAGGTCTGACGAAGTCGCTGTCACTGGACGGGCGTCCGTACCGGATCGCCTGCGGGCAGATCGATATCGGCAACGCGGCGACCGATATGACGGAGCGGATGCAGACGGGAATCCTCCAGGCCAGCGGCGAACTGTCCGTCGAACCGGTGATGGCGGCGGCGGACGTGGCGCGGACGGTCCTGCACATGGCGGAGCTGCCGCTGGAGGCGAATGTGCAGTTCGCGACGGTCATGGCGACGGCGATGCCGTACGTGGGCCGGGGCTGACACCTCGGCACCCGCACGGCCCGTGCCGTCATGCCCGAACCCGTCGCAAAATGACCGAGTTTGCTGATTTCCACCGTCGACGCCCGGCAAGCGCGTGCTGCCCGTATGCTGCTGACCTTCACTAGAAGCACACAGAAGGAACACACAGCATGCGCATACGCACCGCCGCGCCTCTCGCCCTGGCCGCCGCCACCGTTCTGGCCGGCTCGCTCCTCGCCACGGCCCCGGCCTCGGCGGCCTCCCATCAGGGCGGGTTGCACCTCGGCAAGATCCAGTACGACAGCCCCGGCAAGGACACCCGGACGACCACGTCGCTGAACGCCGAGTTCGTGGACATCCACAACAACGGCACGTCGAAGCTCCAGCTCAAGGGCTACCGGCTCAAGGACAACACCGGTTACACGTACACCTTCGGCAGCTACACGGTCGCCGCGGGCAGGACGGTCCGGGTCCACACGGGCAAGGGCAGGAACGCCGGGTCCCACGTGTACTGGAACCGCGGTTCGTACGTCTGGAACAACACCGGCGACAAGGCCCGGCTGTACAAGCCCAGCGGTACGCTCCAGGACTCCTGCTCCTGGACGAGGACGAGCAACGGCGTCAAGGTCTGCCACTGACCGCAGTGAACGGCCGCCGCGGCCCGGGGGGTCCGCGGATCGGCCAGGGGGGTGGTCCGGGGAGTCAGGGCCCCGTGCCACCCCCCGGGAATGCTCTTGGCCGCCGTTCAGTTGACGTGTGGCATGAGCCCACTTCCCAGCACCGAGGTGCTCCGCTACACCGCCTTCTCCGCCGATCCGGAGGGGGGCAATCCCGCCGGTGTCGTGCTGGACGCATCCGGTCTCGACGACGCGGCGATGCTCGCCGTCGCAGCTGAACTGGGCTACAGCGAGTCGGCGTTCCTCACCGCACAGGACGGCCGGGGCGGGTACACGATCCGCTATTTCAGCCCCAAGGCCGAAGTCCCGTTCTGCGGCCATGCGACGGTCGCGACGGCGATAGCCCTCGCCGAACGCGACGGCCCCGGCGACCTGACCTTCGCCACCGCCGCGGGCACGGTCCCGGTCACCGTCACCCGGGAGGGCGACGAGTACCGCGCGACCCTCACCAGTGTCGAGCCGCACGTCTCGGACATCGGACCGGACGACCTGGCGGAGGCCCTGGCGGCGCTGGACTGGCCGGCCGCCGACCTCGACCCGGCACTGCCGCCCCGCATCGCCTACGCGGGCGCCCGCCACCTGGTACTGGCCGCCGCGACCCGTGAGCGACTGGCCGACCTGGACTACGACTTCGCCCGGCTGGAGGCGCTGATGCGCCGCCTGGACCTGACCACCCTCCAGCTGGTCAGACGCGAGTCGGCGACCGTCTTCCATGTCCGCGACCCGTTCCCGGTCGGCGGTGTGATCGAGGACCCGGCGACGGGTGCGGCGGCGGCCGCGTTCGGCGCGTACGCCCGGGAGCTCGGCCTCGTCCCGGACAACGCCGTCCTCACCCTCCACCAGGGCGCGGACATGGGCCGCCCCGGCACACTCACCGTGGAACTGCGCCCGGACGACTCCCGGATCAGGGTGAGCGGCACGGGGACCCGTATCGGCTGACCGGCCGCACCCCTCCCCACCCGTTCTCACGCGAGCAGGCCGGCGACCTCCTTGAGCTGCTCGGGTCGCAGCGGGCCGTGGGCGAGGGCTCCCGCGTTCTCCTCGGCCTGGGCGACCGTCCGGAAGCCGGGGATCGGCACGGTCCGCCCGCTGCGCGCCCACAGCCAGCCGAGGGCCCCCTGGGCGAGGGTGCGGCCGTCGGCGGTCAGCACCTCGCGGATGGCCTCGACCCGTGTCGTCCAGTGCTCCGCCGGCACGCCGCCCGCCTCGAACCAGCTCAGCCAGGCGGGCGGCGTGGACCGGATGTCTCCCGTGGCCGCACGTCGGCCCGGCTCGCGAGTGCCGGCCAGGAGGCCCATCGCCAGCGGGCTCCGGATGATGCTGATCAGACCCCGCTCCTCGCTGAGGCTCAGCATCTCGGGAGCGTCCTCCAGCACATTGCAGGCGTGCTGGACGGCCGCGCAGTGCGCACCTTCGGCGAACAGCGCGGCGCGCTCCGGGTCGTCGGTGCTCCACGCGTAGGCCCGGATCAGCCCCTCGGCCACGAACTCCTCGCAGGCGTCGCGCAGTTCCGCCGCCAGGGTCAGCGGGGTGTCGCCGAGATGCAGTTGATAGAGGTCGACCCGGTCGGTCCCCAGCCTGCGCAGCGAGGCGATGAGCGCCTCACGGGCGTACGCCGGAGACCTGTCGGCCCCGTCCATCGTGCGGGTCCGCTCGTCGAAGAGGTTGCCCCACTTGGTGGCGATCACGGCCTCGTCCCGCCTGCCCGCGAGCGCCCTGCCCAGCACGCGTTCGCTGTGCCCGGCCCCGTACACGTCCGCGGTGTCGAAGAAGGTCACCCCGAGGTCGAGTGCCCGGCGGATCGCGGCCACCGACTCGTCGTCGTCGACCTTGCCCCAGCCGAGCGGGCTGCCGTCGGGCGCCGACCACTCGCCGCCGATGGCCCAGCACCCGAAGCCGAGCGCACCGACCTCGATCCCGCTGCGGCCCGGTGCCCTTCTCCGCCCATCCGATTCTGTCTGCATGACCGCCGAAGCTACGAGTTGGAGTGCACGAGAAGTCAAGCGGCCTGCCGCCACGGCCGCTCCGTCAGCTCACCTGCGCTGATCCTGCGGCAGCTCACCGCACGGCCCTCCGTGCTCACCTGCACGGGTCCACCGTCAGCTCACGTACACACCCGCCCGCGCCGCCACCGCCGCCGCCTCGGCCGCGCGGTCTGCGGCGGCCTCGTCGAGGGGGTCGCCGCTGGCCAGCAGCCGGTAGTAGAGGGGCGCCGAGACGGCCCGGATCACCTCGCCCGCGTCGGTTCCGGCGGGCAGTTCACCCCGCTCGACCGCCGCGTCGACGCAGCCCGACCACTCCGCGATGCGCACCGCGTAGAAGCGGTGCAGCGCCTCGGCCGTGCGGGCGTCGCAGGTGGACGCCGCGATCACGGCGGCGAAGAGCGCACCCTGGCGCGGGTCGGTCAGGGTCCGTACCACCAGCCTGGCGTTGGCCCTGAGGTCCTCGTCCAGAGAACCCGTGTCCGTACGAGGGACGGACTGCTCCGCCATGTCCGTGAGCAGATCGGCGACCAGACCGGCCGTGCCGGCCCAGCGCCGGTAGACCGTCGTCTTGCCGACCTCGGCACGGCGTGCGACATCGGCGAGGTCGAGCCGGTCGAACCCCTGCTCGACCAGCGCGTCACCGGCCGCCCGCAGGACCGATTCCCGCACCCGGGCGGTGCGCCCACCGGGCCGGACCATGCCCGGCTCCACTCCCTCAGCATCCATAACGGGTCTCCAGTTCCATTAATAGCCCTTGCCCTGCTACGGTGACCTCACTCTAACGGAACCACAGGCCCGTTAGGTCATCCGCCTTCAGGAAAGGGCTCCCCATGTCCACGTCCCGCACGGCACCCCTCACCGCCCCAACGCCCCCGGCCCCTCCCCTTCTCCGCATGACCGGACGGCAGAAGCTCGTCCTCGTGCTTCTCCTCGGCGCACAGTTCATGATCGCCGTGGACTTCTCGATCCTGAACGTCGCCCTGCCCGCCGTCGGCGAGGGACTCGGCTTCTCCCTCTCCCACCTCCAGTGGATCGCCACCTCCTTCGCACTGGCAGCCGCCGGATTCACGCTGCTGTTCGGCCGCATCGCCGATCTCGTCGGCCGTAAGCGCCTGTTCGTCGGCGGCATGGTCGCCCTCGGCCTGTCCTCCGTACTCGGCGGACTCGCCACCTCCCCCGAGATGCTGCTCATCGCACGGGTACTGCAGGGCCTGGCCACCGCGGCCGTCACCCCGGCCGGGCTCGCCCTGCTCACCACGGCGTTCAAGGAGGGGCCCCTGCGCGAACGCGCCCTCGGCCTCAACGGCGCCCTGATGTCGGCCGGTTTCACCGCCGGGGCGATCCTCGGCGGGCTGCTGACCGATCTGCTCTCCTGGCGCTGGGCCTTCTTCATCAACGTCCCCGTCGCCGCACTCGTCGTGGCCCTCGCCCCGTCCGTGATCGCCGACTCCCGGCCGGCCGTACGCCCCAAGCTCGACGTGCCGGGCGCCGCGACCGTCACCGGCGGCCTGCTGGTCCTGGTGTACGGGCTGACGCAGGCCGGCGAGTCCGGCTGGCTGGCACCGACGACCCTGGCCGCACTGCTCGCGGGCGCGGCGCTCCTCGCCGGCTTCTGGTTCGTCGAGAAGCGGGCGGCGGCCCCCCTCGTCCCGGTGCACATCCTGAAGCGGCGCAGCGTCATCTGGGGCAACGCCACCGGGCTGATCGCCTTCGTGACCGAGACCTCCCTGGTCTTCCTGCTCACGCTCTACCTCCAGGAGGTCCTCGGCTACTCGCCGCTCGCCACCGGCCTCGCCTTCGGTGTCCTCGGCGTCGGGACCGTCGTCGGCGGCATGCTCGGTGGCCGTGCGGTGGGAAGGTTCGGCAACCGGCGCACGATCGTCCTCGGCGGCGTCGTCCAGGCCGCCGCCACGCTCTCGCTGGTGGCGCTCGGCACCTCCGGCGGCTGGATCCAGCTCCTGCTGGCCGCGACCTTCATCGGCGGCGTCGGCAACATGCTGATGATCGTGGGCTTCATGGTCACCGCCACCTCCGGACTCCCCGACGAGGAGCAGGGCCTGGCCACCGGGCTCGCCACGATGACGCAGCAGGTCGGCATCACGATGGGCATCCCGGTCATGAGTGCGGTCGTCACCGCGCGGATGGGCACGGCCACCGGGCCCGACGCGGTGCTGTCCGGCGTCTCGGCCGCGGTCCTCGTCAACTCGGCACTCGTCCTGGCCGGCGCCCTGCTCGCCGGAGCCTTCCTCGGCCGGCCCGGCGCGCGGACATCCGCCGGGTGAGTCGGGCCCGGCCGGCGGAACGCCTTCGCGACAGGATGGCGCACATGGCACACCCTCTGACCGTTCCCAGCCTGACCGCCGGAGCCGACTTCGTCCTGCGCCCCTGGGAGATGAGCGATCTGCCCCTCGTGCGTGAGGCGGCGGCGGACGACTACATTCCGCTGATCACCACGATCCCCTCGCCGTACTCGGACGCGGAGGCCGAGGCGTACGTCCGGCGCCAGTGGGAGCGGGCGGAGACCGGCGCCGGCTATCCGTTCGCCATCGTCCGCACCCGGGACCGGCGGCCGGTCGGCTCCATCGGGCTGTGGCTCAGGGATGCGGCCGAGGGCCGCGCATCGGTCGGGTACTGGATGAGCGGACGCGCCCGCCGGCAGGGAGTGGCCGGCGCGGCGCTCCGTACGGTCACCACCTGGGCCCTGCACGAACTTCGTATCCCCCGCGTCCACCTCCTCGTCGAGCCGTGGAACACCGCCTCGGCGCGGACCGCCGAGAGCGCCGGGTACCGGCGCGAGGGGCTGATGCGGGGCTGGCAGCAGGTCGGGGGCCACCGCCGGGACATGGTCATGTACGCGCAGCTGAACGACGACGGCGCACCCTCCGACGGCTGATCGGCCGCACCGCTCGCCACGTCGCACGGGTGGGTTCCCGTACTGCCGTCAGCCGAGCCATCGGCCGTCGCGCATGAGGTCGCGTCCCTGCAGCTCGTTCGCCTCGCGCCAGGCCTGGATGCGCCGCGGCCGGATCAGGAAGTACTGGTAGGGCTCGTCGAGCGCGCGCGGGTCGAAACCGGTTCTGGTCGCGAACGCGTCGCCCGTCTTCGGAGCGAGGCCGGCGACGTCCACCGGCTCGGCGGTGCCGTCGACGACGACGGCGTCGCGGGTCGGCCCGAGGCTGAGCCTCACCCGGCGGTCCGCCAGCAGGTTGCGGCCGGTGACCGAGGCGCGCGGCGTCGAGATGAGGAACGCGGTCCCGTCCCAGAGGTACGAGAGCGGGATGAGGTGGACGCCGCCCGGGGAACCCGACGTCGCGACCCAGAGATCGACGTCGCTCTCCAGCTTGGCGCGGGTGTCCCGCAGCCTCTCCTCACGTCCACGCGGCGGCGCGCCCGTCATGATTCCTCCAGCTCATTGCGTCCGGAGCCCTTCCTTGAGGGGACGGACCCGGTCGGTCATCGGTCGGTACGTACGGACGTATCTGTTCGGCGGCGACAGCAGCGCCACATCAGGGCGTGAGTGCCGACGATGCGGCCTCCCACGCAAACCCGTCCGGGTCGGTGAAGGGCCCGGCGTCACCGTCGATCATGAGCCGGTGCGATCCGGTGCCGTCGGGAGAGACACCGGCGTCCTTGGCCAGGGCACGGCGCCTGTACAGCGCCAGCTTGACGGGGCTCGACCCGGCCTCGAACTCGACGTACACGCGGCCGAAGCTCTTCGCCACGGCAAGGCCCTGGCCGACGTAGAAGCGCTTACTCGCGACGACATCGGCGACTCCCAGCAGGAGCACGATCGAGTCGATCTGCCGGGTGGCAGGACCGGTGTCCTTCTTCGCCGAGGTCGCGACCTTCCAGATCGTCCCGTCCGGGGCCTGCACGACTCCGCCGTAGCCCCAGATCGACTTCGTGACAGGCTTCAGCGAGGTGGCTCCGGCGTCGAGGGCGGCGTCGATGAGGCTGTTGACGTTGGACGGCTGGGACACCGTGAGCGAGAGCGTGAACCCGCGGAATCCGGTTGTGGGTGCTTCCGAGGCCCGCAGGCGTACCTGCGTGTCCAGACCGAAGGCGGTGGTGTAGAAGTGGCGGGCGGCCGTGGGGTCGGCCACGTCGAGGGTGACTGCTGCGATGGATGTCATAGTCATCACGCTAGTTGCGGCTCGGCGGTCGGCGCTTCTTGATTCCTGACCGGTCTTGTCACCTGTTTCGCCACACACGGCGGCATCCCCGCCGCAGCGCCCGTCGCGGCGCGCCGGTAGGCACTGGGCGCCATGCCGACCAGTTCGGTGAAGCGGGTGCTGAAGGTGCCCAGCGACGAGCAGCCGACCGCGAAACAGACCTCGGTGACGCTGAGGTCGCCCCGACGCAGCAACGCCGTCGCGCGCTCGATGCGCCGCGTCATCAGGTACGTGTACGGCGCCTCGCCGTACGCCAGCCGGAACTGGCGGCTGAGGTGCCCGGCGGACATGTGCACGCCGCGGGCGAGCGCCTCGACGTTCAGGGGCTGCGCGTACTCCCGGTCGATCCGGTCGCGGACGCGGCGCAGTCGGGCGAGGTCGTTCAGGCGCTGCGCCGCGGTGCGTGCGCGTGCCCACGAGGGGTGACACATGGAGGACTCCTTTTCGTCGAGGTCCGGGAGCACCTCGGTGGCATGCCGAGGCAGCCGGCGAGGTGCTCGACGGCGATGGCCGGCTGCCGGTTCTCCGCGGGTGTCGTGACGCCGGCCATCACGGCCGGATCGTTGACCGGACGGATCAGCGCAGCTCCTGGATGCGGATCAGGTTGCCCGCGGGATCACGGAAGGCACAGTCGCGGATGCCGTACGGCTGCTCGGTCGGCTCCTGGACGACCTCGGCGTCGCCGGCCTGCAGCTTCTCGAAGGTGCCGTCGAGGTCCCGGGTGGCGAGCAGGATCCAGCCGTAGGTGCCCTTGGCCATCATCTCGGCGATGGTGCGGCGCTCGTCCTCGGTGACCCCGGGGTCGGCTGCCGGCGGCGCCAGGAGGATGGAGGTGCTGGGCTGGCCGACGGGGCCGACCGTGATCCAGCGCATCTTTCCCTGTCCGACGTCACTGCGGACCTCGAAACCGAGCGCGTCCCGGTAGAAGGCCAGGGACGCGTCCGGGTCGTCGTGCGGGAGGGAGCTTGTGTGAATGGTGATGTCCATAACGATCAGGTTAGGTGCGGCTCCATGACCCGCGCTTCTCGATTCCTGATTGATCCGGCCCCTGTTCCCGCCACCTGGATCCTGGATCCTGCTCGCCGTCGCCGTACCTACGCGGCGGCAGCCCTCCACCGGTACAGAACGTCCGGCTCCTTCTCCTCGTTGCGGCTGCCGTCGTCGTAGGACACCGCGGTGAACCCGTGCCGCTCGTAGAAGGCGCGCGCGGCGGTGTTGCGCTGGAACGTGTACAGGCTCAGCTCGCCGCCCGAGGCCTCCTTGAGCCGGGCGAGGAGCTGCGAGCCGATGCCGCGGCGCAGGGAGTCGGGGCGCAGGTAGAGCTGGTCGAGCTCGCCCCCGTCCGCGTCCAGCGAGGCGAACCCGAGCACCTCCCCGGCCTCGCCCTCGGCGACCCACACCGTGCTCCCCGGCAGCACGACGTGGGTGATCCAGGCGAGCGTGTCCTCATCGCTGTGGACCCGCGGCAGGTACGGCAGGACGTCGGCCCGCGAGTCCAGGAAGACCCGGGTGATCTCCTCGGCATCCCGGGCCGACGCGGCGCGCAGCCGTATCGCGGTCCCTGCCTGCTGTGCGGACTCGTCCATCGCCATCCGGTCGCTCCCTCGCTCGTGAACGCACAGCTATATCAAGGACAGCGGGGCCTGACACGGTCTTTTCGGGTCCGGGGCCGACGGGAGCACGACGGGCGAACTCCCGGGCGGCACGCGGATCAGGCCGGACGGACGACAGGCGCCGAGGCTGTGGAGGACGAACTCCCCCCAGGAGCCGGTGATGTCGGCGGAGCGGGCGCGCAGCACGTACGGGAGAGCAAACCCCCTGATTCGGACCCTCCTCGTCGGCACCGGGCCGACCCGGGCGGATCACAGGTGGATCTTCTGGCCGGCACTCCGGTGTCGGCCCCGGTCGTGCCGTGGTGGGGACGCCTGCCTCCCTACGGTGCCGGATGCACGAAGGCCCCCAGGACGGGAATCCTGGAGGCTTCGTTGACACCGCCCGGAGGTCGGTGCCGGACATCACCCCTGGTTTTCGCGGGCCTTGGTGGCGTCCACGTCCTCGGTGGGACAGCCCCAAAATGCCTCGCGGCGCAGCTCTGCCCTTTGAGCGCCGCGAGCGTTCGTCCCGCTCGCGACAACTGGGGCAGATCGGGTTCCGGAGCCAGTAGTGGTTACGCCGGGTCGATGCGGGAGACGCTGCCACCTATGCCGAGCACATACAGCTCGCCCTTGCAGCCCTGCACGAACGAGACCGTCTCGCCGCCGTTGACTCCGAGGTCGCTCACGCCGGTCACCTTGCCGTTCTCCATCTGCAGAGCGCGGACAGTGCCGTCGCAGTAGTCGCTGAACACGTACTGACCCTTGAGGCCCGGGATCGCCTTGCCTCGATAGACGTATCCGCCGACCACCGAGCAGCCCAGCCCGTTGCGGTCGTACTCGTGGATCGGCGGCACGTGGTTCGCGGGCTCCGTGCCGCCCCGGAAGGGATGCGTGCCCTCCATCTGGGACCAGCCGTAGTTCTCACCGCCCTTGCTGCCGGCCGGGGCCCAGTCGATCTCCTCCCAGTCGCTCTGGCCGACGTCACCGATCAGCAGGTCGCCCGTGCCCGCGTCGAAGGAGAACCTCCACGGGTTACGCAGCCCGTACGCCCAGATCTCGTCCCTGCCGTTCGGGTCGTCGACGAACGGGTTGTCCGGCGGGATCGCGTACGGCTTGCCGCCGCTCGGGTCGATCCGCAGCAGCTTGCCGAGCAGCGTGTCGAGGTTCTGCCCGTTGCCGTGCGGATCGCCGCCCGCGCCGCCGTCGCCGAACGCGATGTAGAGGTAGCCGTCGGGGCCGAACTTGATGTCGCCGCCGTTGTGGTTCGAGTACGGCTGCGTCTGGGTGAGGACGGTGCGCCGGGTGCCCGGCTGGATCTTGCCGCCCCGCACGGCGAACTCGTCCACGGTGCTGGTGCCTTCGAGGTTCGTGAACGAGATGTAGAAGTGCGCGAACCTCTTGTCGAACGCGACGCCCAGCAGGCCGCGTTCGCCGTCGGTGGTGGTCTCGCCGGATATGTCGAGGACGGGCTCGCCGAGCCCCTTTCCGCCCAGGACCCTGACAGTGCCTGCACGTTCAGCTATCCAGACCGTGCCAGCGGGACCTGCGGTGCCGGCGGTTGGATTCTGGGCCGTGGCCACTTTCGTGAGCGCGACCTTCGCTGCCTGACGTGAGGCGGCGGGCTCGTCGGCGGACGCCGTGGTCAAAGCGAGGGAAGCGACGAGGCAGATGGCGCCGATGATCGCCGAGCTTCTGGTGCGAACGTTCACCGTGACCTCCTGGAGGCGGCGAATGGGGAAGTCACCCGGCTGCTTGGGGCAGAGTCAGGTGGGGGCGCCCGCGCCGGCACGCAACCTGGGTGGGGGGATCGTGTGCTACTGGCCACGGATGAGAATACTGGGGCAGCGGTGGTTGGTATAGACCAAGTCTCCGACCATCTACCGCCGTTCCACTTTCCGTCGCCCCCTGCCGCCGCATTCCCCGGCACCCCCGCCCGAGAGCTGCTCAGCCCACCGGTCGTCCACGACGTGCAGGGCCGGACCTCCTGTTTGCCGTCACAGGCCCCCAGCGAGGAATAGTTCGTCTGCCGGCTCCGTTCGCCGCCCCATCCTCGGCAGTCCGCAACGGCCTCGGTGATCGAGGGCACGCGGTCCGGCGTGACCCCCCGTCCGTTGTCCGACAGCGAGGGGGTGGTCGGTGGGTTCGAGCTCGACGAAGGGCAACCGGGCCGGTGTGGGCGTTCGCCCTCAGGGTGAGGGTCGTGGGCGAGCGGATCGGCAGCCCGGTGGTCAGCCGGCCGAAGTCGCAGAAAGCGCCTCGCCCGCTACTCTGCGGGCCGGCTGGAGCGCAACGCCGGCCGGCCGGAGCGCTGGAGGATGTCCCATGCAGCGATTCCTCGTCACGGACTGCATGCTTGACGCGGACCTGCGGACATGCAAAGCGGCAGACGAGTCGGGCTGTACGCCGGGTTCTGTCGCCCGGTCGCCTCGCGGCGGCCGGGGAGACGGCCATCCATCTAGGACCGGCATTGCTGCCGGTCTCGTGCGGTCTACCCGCGAACTCGGGCGAGCAGCCCTCGGACGTTCGCGCAGGACCGACTTGCGACGGTCCCTCTTGACCTTGCTCCGGGTGGGGTTTACCTAGCCGCCTGAGTCACCTCAGGCGCTGGTGGTCTCTTACACCACCGTTTCACCCTTACCCGGGACCGAGGTCCCGGGCGGTCTGTTTTCTGTGGCACTGTCCCGCGAGTCACCCCGGGTGGCCGTTAGCCACCACCCTGCCCTGTGGAGCCCGGACGTTCCTCGGGAGGATCCGGAGATCCTCACGCGGCCGTCCGCCCGGCTCGTCTGCCGTGGTGACCATGCTACCCGGCGGGGCGGGTCGCTCGGTTCGCCGTCAGACCGTGAAGGCCGCGATACCGGCCTCCCAGGCCGCCGAGAGATCGGTTCCCGGCGGGAAACGGCCGTTGAGTTCCAGGACCACCATCCCGTGGGCGAAGGCCCAGGCCGCCCGGCCCCGGTCCTCGTCACCGCCGGCGGCGCGGAACAGCGGGGCCGCCGCCGCGTCCTGCACCCCGGCGGTGAGGGTGGCGGGGTGCAGGGGGCGGCCCATGGTGAGGAGGTAGAGGTGCGGGTGGGCCAGGGCGTAGGTACGGTACGCCGCGGCGAGGGCCGAGAAGGAACCGGGGGCCTCCCGCTCCGCCACGTCCAACACCTCGGCCGCCTCCCCGAGCATCTCGCAGGCCAGGGCAGCCACCACGGACGACTTGTCCGGGAAGTACTTGTAGAGGGAGGGCGCCGTGAAGCCCACCCGGTCGGCCAGCCGGCGCATGGTGAGCGCCTCCGGGCCCTCCTTCTCCAGGAGGGCCCGGGCGGCGGCGATGATCTGCCGGGGCCTGCTGATCTCCTGGCCGGTGGCGAGGTCGCTCACGCGTGAAACCTTCCTTGGTACGGCGTCCGTGTCCGAAGGCGCGATCGTACGAGACGGGGACAAGCCGCCCGATGGCCCGCGCGCCTCGGTCGCCGCCCTCACGCGGGCGCGAACAGCACCTTCGACGAGCCGGGATCCGCCTGCGCGAGCCGGACCCGCAGCCGCTCACCCAGCGGGAGAGCGGTGGCGCCCTCGATGCGGCCGACGATCGCCGGGTCCTCGATGTGGACGGTTCCGACGGCCGGTTCGTCGTCCTTGACGTCGATCACGTACCCGTCGAAGACCGAGCCCACCTGGTCCTTGAGCAGCGCTGCTTCGATGAGATCGACGCACTCGCGCTCCACGGTGTTGGCCCGGCGGGTTCCTTCCGCCATCTCCTTCGGCAGGCCGGGCAGCGCCCGGAGCACCCACTCGGGCGGCTCCTCGCCGGCGACCGCCGCGAGGCACAGCTCGGCGGCGTACCGGTCGACCAGGCGGCGCAGCGGCGCGGTGCAGTGCGTGTAGAGCTCGGCGACGGCGGCGTGCACGGCGGGGGTGGGGAGGGCGCCGTGTTCGAAGACGGTGTAGCCGGCGCCGCGCAGGAGGGTGGTGCACTCCTGCAGGAACGCGGCGTGGTTGCCCTTGTGCGGGTCGAGCGAGCGGACGACCTCGGCGTACGGGACGTGGTGCGGCCAGTCGACGTGCAGGGCCTGGGCACAGCGCCTGAGCCGGGCGACGGCGCCGTCGGGGGCGACCGGCAGCGTGCGGAGGATGCCGGTGCCCGACTCCGTCATGATCCGGGCGGCCGCCATACCGGTGAGCAGGGAGATCTGGGCGTTCCAGCCGTCGGCGGGCAGGGGCACCCGGTAGTCGAGACCGTAGGTGCCGTCGCGCTCGACGACCTCCTGTTCGGGCACATTGAGCGAGATGCCGCCCCGGGCGACTTCCTGCTCCTCGCGCAGCAGGCCGATGTCCTTGAGCAGGGCGAGCGGCTCCTCCGCGGTGCCCGTGTCGATCTGCCGCTGTACGCCCGCGTAGTCGAGCTTGGCCCTGCTGCGTACGAGAGCCCGGCGCACCTCGCGGCCCACCTGGCGCCCCTCGGAGTCGAGGTCGATCTGCCAGAGCGCGGCCGGGCGGGTCTCTCCGGGGAGGAGGCTGGCCGCTCCCTCGGAGAGCAGGGCGGGATGCAGGGGCACTTTGCCGTCGGGGAAGTAGAGGGTGGTCACCCGGTGGTGGGCCTCGGCGTCCAGGGCCGAGCCCGGCCTGACGAAGGCGGCGACGTCGGCGACGGCGTAGTGCACCCGGAAACCGTGCGGGCGCCGTTCCAGGTGCATCGCCTGGTCCAGGTCCGTGGAGGTGGGCGGATCGATGGTGAAGAAGGGCAGGTCCGTGGCGTCCTGGTGGCCGGACAGGTCCGGGGACTTCGCCGCCTCGGCCGCCTCGGCGAGAACGGCGGGCGGGAAGTCGGCCGGCAGATCGAGCTCGGCACGCAGGCCGCGCAGGGCCGCCCGCAGCGGGGTGTCGGCTGCGCCGGTCATATGGAGCTGACGGCGAGGCATGCCACCGAGCGTAGGCCGGGGCGGTGCGGTCGGCATCCCGGTCGGCCTGTGGGCGGACGGCGGGCTCGGCTCTCCCGGCCCGTACCCTTGCCGAGGGGTTCCCACGCCGCCGGGGGACCCTCTGTCACGTACGAAGGAGACACCCGTGCTCGTGCTGTTGCCGCCTTCCGAGGGAAAAGCCGCCTCGGGGCGCGGAGCACCCCTGAAGCCGGAGGCCCTGTCGCTTCCGGGCCTCTCGCAGGCGCGGGCCGCGATCCTCGACGAGCTGGTCGAGCTGTGCATGGCCGACGAGGACAAGGCACGTGAGGTGCTCGGCCTGAGTGACGGGCTGAGGGGCGAGATCGCGAAGAACGCGGAGCTGCACACGGCCGGGACCCGGCCGGCCGGGGAGATCTACACGGGAGTGCTGTACGACGCCCTGGACCTGGCCTCCCTGGACCCGGCGGCCCGGCGGCGGGCGGGGAAGTCCCTCCTGGTCTTCTCCGGGCTGTGGGGCGCGGTGCACATCGGCGACCGGATTCCTTCGTACCGCTGCTCGATGGGCGTGAAGCTTCCGGGCCTGGGCGCGCTCAGCACGTACTGGCGCACCCCCATGGCCTCGGTCATGCCGGAGGTGGCCGGGAACGGGCTCGTGCTGGATCTGCGGTCGTCGGCGTACACCGGGGCGTGGAAGCCGGCGGGCGAGGTGGCGGAGCGCACGGCGAGCGTGCGGGTGCTGCAGTCCCAGGTGGTGAACGGGGTGGAGAAGCGCTCGGTGGTCAGCCACTTCAACAAGGCGACCAAGGGCCGGATGGTCCGTGACCTGCTGCTCGCGGGAGCGGGGCCGAAGGGTCCGGCGGAGCTGGTGGATGTGCTGCGGGACCTCGGTTACGTGGTCGAAGCGCAGGCTCCGGAGCGGGCGGGACGGGCGTGGGCGCTCGATGTGGTGGTCACAGAGATCCACTGACGTTGCAGCATGCGCAACGCTCGTTGCGTGGAGTGCGGTGGTCGCGGCAGGATGAGGTCATGACCTCCTCCGCGCCCTCCGCGTCCCCTTCCGTGCTGGACCTCGCCCCTGTCGTCCCCGTCGTCGTCCTGCAGGACGCGGCCGACGCGGTGCCGCTGGCCCGCGCACTCGTCGCGGGCGGGCTCCCGGCGATCGAGGTGACGCTGCGGACGCCCGCCGCGCTCGACGCGATCCGGGCCATCGCCTCGGAGGTCCCGGACGCCGTGGTGGGTGCGGGCACGGTGATATCCGTGACCCATGTGGCCGAGACGGTCGCCGCCGGGGCCCGGTTCCTGGTCAGCCCGGGCTGGACGGACACGCTGCTGGATGCGATGAAGGCGTCGGGGGTGCCGTTCCTTCCGGGCGTCTCGACGACGTCCGAGGTGGTCGCGCTGCTGGAGCGCGGGGTCACGGAGATGAAGTTCTTCCCGGCCGAGGCCGCCGGTGGTACCGCCTACCTCAAGGCCCTGTCCGCACCCCTGCCGCAGGCCAGGTTCTGCCCGACGGGCGGGATCTCGCTCGCCTCGGCACCGGCGTACCTGGCCCTGCCCAACGTCGGCTGCGTCGGCGGCAGCTGGATGGTGCCCGGCGACGCCGTGGCGGCGAAGGACTGGGCGCGGGTGGAGCGGCTGGCGCGTGAGGCGTCCGTACTGCAAGGCTGAGTCACGGTCAGCGCAGGGCCTGGACGGCGTACAGTGCGCCGATCCCCAGGGCCAGGGAGCCCAGCAGGAGCCGCAGCGCCGTTTCGGGGAGACGGGGCTGGAGGCGGGCTCCGAGGTAGCCGCCGCAGAGTCCGCCGAGACCGCAGGCCAGACCGAGCGGCCAGTCGGGCGCGATGTCGCCCGTGGCGGTCAGGGACAGCAGTGCGTAGGTCCCCGCGCCCGCGAGGGAGGTCACGAACGTACAGGCGAGGGCGGCGGGCGCGACCTTCGCGACCGGGACCCCGCGCCCGACGAGGATCGGCCCGAGCAGGGAACCGCCGCCGATCCCGTAGATTCCTCCCGCGATACCGACCGCCAGGGCGAGACCGGTGGTGGCACGGGGCGAGGGCTGCGCGGCGGCGGCGCTGCGGCGCGAGGGGCGCAGGGTCCGGGCGCACAGCCAGGCTCCCAGGGGAAGCAGCAGGACGGCGATGAACAGGCGGAAGACGACCGGGCCCGGCACGGCGAAGACCCGGATCACCGCGCCGATCACGACGCCCGGAACGGCGCCCACGACGAGCAGCCGGGTCAGCGGTCCGCGCAGCCGGCCGCTGTTGCGGTAGCGCAGAAGGGCCCCGGGGCAGGACACCACGTTGTACAGCAGGTTGGTGGGGGTCACGGCGGGGCTCGGCACACCGAGCACGCTGACCTGGACCGGCAGCAGGAACACCGCGCCGGACACTCCGACGGGCGCGGTCGCGACCGAGATCAGCAGTCCCGCCACAAAGCCGAGCAGTCCCGTGGACCAGGTCACCGCACGCCCGCTACCGCAGGTGCGAGGTGTCGTTCAGCAGCCTCAACGACGCGTTGCCGTCCCCGTAGTAGGCGACCGTCGAGACGGAGGCGGGGAGAAGCTCCATGCGGAACATGGAGTCCGGTGGGGCTCCCAGCGCCAGTCTGACCAGGGTCTTGATCGGGGTGACGTGGGTGACCACGAGCGCCGTGCGGCCCGCGTAGCGGGCGATCAGGCGGTCGCGTGCTGCGGAGACCCGGTCGGCCACCTCGGCGAAGCTCTCGCCGCCGCCGGTCGGGGCCGCGTCGGGGGAAGCGAGCCAGGTGGTCAGGTCGGGGCCGTACCGCTCCCGTACCTCGGCGAAGGTGAGGCCCTCCCACGCGCCGAAGTCCGTCTCGCGCAGACCGTCCTCGATGCGGACCCGCAGGCCGAGCCGGCCGGCCACGGCGGCGGCCGTCTCGCGGCACCGGCGCAGCGGCGAGCTGACGATCTCCTGGACCGTGCCGCGGGCCTCGAACGCCTCCGCGGCACAGGCGGCCTGGTGGCGGCCGGTGTCCGAGAGCTCGGGGTCGCTGCCGCCACTGCCGGAGAACCGCTTCCCGGGGGTGAGGGCCGTCTCTCCGTGACGGAGCAGGATGAAGGTGGCGGGCTCACCCAGGTCGGGTGCGCTCCCCCAGCCCACCTGCGGGGTGGCCACCGCCGCCGGGCGGGCGGCGGCCATCGCGGCGCGGACCTTCGCCGCACCCGCGACCGCGTCCCCGGGCGGGCCGACCGGGGCCTGATCCGGGGCAAGAAGCGTTCGCCGCGGGGCGTCCAGGGCGGCCGTCGAGGACGACGGCTCCCACTGCATGCCCCGCTTGCCCGCGTCCATCGCCTCGTTGGCGAGCCGGTCGGCGTGCTTGTTCTCGGCGCGCGGGATCCACTCGTACGTGACGGAGGCAGCGGGCAGGATGCGTGCGGCCTCCGCCGCGAGCGGCTTCATGTCGGGGTGCTTGATCTTCCAGCGGCCCGACATCTGTTCGACCACCAGCTTGGAGTCCATCCGGACACGCACCTGCACGGCCGCGTCAGGGAACAGGGCCTTCGCCGCCTTCAGACCGGCGATCAGGCCCTTGTACTCGGCGACGTTGTTCGTCGCGACGCCGATGTACTCGGCAACCTCGGCGAGCGTCTCGCCGGTGACCGGGTCGATGACGGCCGCGCCGTAACCGGCGGGCCCCGGGTTGCCCCGGGAGCCTCCGTCGGCTTCGACGACCAGCTGGTGGCCAGTGGGCATTACAGGCCCGACTCCGAGGTGCGGATCAGGATGCGGTGGCAGTTCTCGCAGCGCAGCACGGTGTCCGGGGACGCCGACTTCACGTCGTTGACCTCGGTGATGTTCAGTTCGAGACGGCAGCCCTCGCAGCGGCGCTGGTAGAGCCGGGCGGCGCCGACACCGCCCTGCTGGGCGCGCAGCTTGTCGTACAGCTTCAGCAGGTCGGCGGGGATCGCGCCCGCGACGACCTCGCGGTCCTTGGTGACGGTGGCAGCCTCGGCGTCGAGCTCCTTGGTCGCGGTGTCCCGGCGGGCGGTCGCGTCGTCGAGCTTGGCCTGGACGGCGCTGACCCGCTCGGTCAGTTCGGTGACGCGCTCCTGGGCGGACTCACGGCGCTCCATGATCTCGAGGACGACGTCCTCCAGGTCACCCTGACGCTTGGCCAGCGAGGTGATCTCGCGCTGGAGGCTCTCCAGGTCCTTCGGCGAGGAGACCGCACCGGAGTCGAGCCGCTGCTGGTCGCGGGCGGCACGCTGGCGCACCTGGTCGACGTCCTGCTCCGCCTTGGTCTGCTCGCGGGTGGTGTCGCTCTCCTCGGTCTGCGAAGCGACCAGCAGGTCACGCAGCTGGGCGAGGTCGCTGTTGAGCGAGTCGATCTCGGCGTGCTCGGGCAGGGACGTGCCCTTGTGGGCGAGCTGCGACAGACGTACGTCGAGGGCCTGGACTTCGAGGAGTCGGATCTGGTCGGCGGGCGCGGCGTTCAGTTGGGGGCTCCAGAAGAGTGGTGGGTGGTCCAGGGGTCGGTGACCTGCTTCGAGACATGGACCCGCAGGTCCCATCCGTGGCGGTCGGAAATCGCGTCGAGCTGCGCGGCTGCCTGCTCGCACCAGGGCCACTCGGTGGCCCAGTGTGCGGCATCGACCAGGCCGAGCGTCGAGTGCTGGACGGCCTCGGAGGCCGGGTGGTGGCGCAGGTCCGCGGTGAGGAAGGCATCGACACCGGCGGCGCGTACGGCGTCGAAGAGGCTGTCGCCGGAGCCGCCGCTCACCGCGACCCGGCGCACGACGGCGTCCGGGTCGCCCGCCAGCCGGATGCCCTGCGCGGTGGCGGGGAGGCGGGCGGCGGCGCGTGCGGCGAGGTCACGGAGGGTCTCGGGGTGGTCGAGCTCGCAGATCCGGCCGAGGCCGCGACGGCCCTCGGGGTCGGTGGGGTCCGGGACGAGAGGGCCGGTGACGCGCAGGTCGAGGGCGCCCGCGAGGGCGTCGGAGACTCCGGGGTCGGCGCTGTCGGCATTGGTGTGCGCGACGTGCAGCGCGATGTCGTGCTTGATGAGGCCGTGGACGACCCGGCCCTTGAAGGTGGAGGCGGCGACCGTCGTCGTACCGCGCAGATAGAGCGGGTGGTGCGTGACGATCAGCTGGGCGCCGAGGCTGCGGGCCTCGTCGGCGATCTGCTGTACGGGGTCGACGGCGAACAGGACCCGGTCGATCTCCGCCCCGGGATCGCCGCAGACCGTGCCGACCGCATCCCATCCTTCGGCCCGCGCGGGGGGCCAGAGGGCGTCCAGCTCGGCGATGACTTCAGACAGATGGGGCACGGAGGAAAGGCTACCTGGCCTCCGTGCCCCGTCCGCCATGGCTGCGGGCACCCGTGCGGACGGACCGGCAGCCGGTCATGAATCGTTACGGCCTGATCCACTCGCTGTCGTGCACCAGGTCGTCACTTCACGAGGTCGGCACGGAGGTCGTCGAGAACCAGGTTCGCGGAGGTGACGCCGAGGCCCAGGTACCAGGTCTCGTCCGAGACGTCCTTGGCGCGGCCGGCCTTGACCGCCTCGAGGTTCTTCCACAGCGGGTTGGCCTGCGCGGTGTCGCGCTTGGTGGCCTTCGCGTCGCCGTAGACGCCGGTGAAGATCCAGTCGGCGTCGGCCTGGTCGATGTTCTCCGGGCTGATCTCCGCCGCGAGGTCGTTGATCTGCTGGTTCTTGGGCCGCGGCAGGCCGGTGTCCTCGAGGATCGTGCCGATGAAGGAGGCCTTGGCGTAGAGACGGATCTTGTCCGGCAGGTAGCGGACCATCGAGATGGTCGGCTTGTCGGCACCGATGTCCTCGCCGAGCTTCTTCGCACTCGCCTCGTAGGCGGCGAGCTCGGACTTCGCCTTCGCCGTCCTGTCGAGCGCGGCGGCGTTCAGGAGGTAGTTCTCCTTCCAGGTGAATCCCGGGCGGATGGAGAACACCGTCGGCGCGATCTTGGAGAGTTCGTCGTACTTGTCGGCCGCGCGCAGCTGGCTGCCGAGGATCAGGTCCGGCTTCAGGCCCGCGATCGCCTCGAGATTGAGGCTGTTGATGGTGCCGACGCTCTTCGGGTTGCCGGCGTCCTTCTTCAGGTACGACGGAATGGCCGCGTCGCCCTCGGAGGGGGCGTAGCCGACGGGCTTCACTCCGAGCGAGACGACGTTGTCGAACTCGCCGACGTCCAGGACGACGACACGCTTGGGCGCGGCCTTGATCTCGGTGCTGCCCATGGCGTGGGTGAGGGTACGGGGGAACTGGCCGGCCTTCGCGTCCGTGCCGTACTCCGCCGTCTTCTCCGCCGCGTCGCCGAAGTCCTTGCCGCCCGTGGCGACGGCGGCCTTCTTGTCGCCGCCCGCGTCGGTGGCCGGACCTCCCGACGCGTCCTCGCCGCCGCATGCCGAGAGGGAGAGGGCGGCAGCCACTGCCAGGCCGACTGCGGTGGTACCGCGGCGTCGAAGGGACATCACATGCTCCAGTTGAAACTCACACAGGGGACTCTTAGGAATGCCTTACCTTAGTCACGCGTGTCACCGGGGGGCACAGTCACCCCCCTCCCCTCAGGCGAATCCGAACATCGCCACCCTTACGTGTGAAGTGCGATGGCTCGTGTTGTTCGGCAGGAAGTACGAAAACTAGCTTCGGTTGCCGGAGGTGACCGAACCATGACTGCCTGTGTCATCGAGAACAAGTCCGTGGGGGCTACGGGGGCTGCCGCGACGGTCGGACCCGCACCGGAAGAGCCCGGGGATCCGGAAGAGCCCGCCGAGCCCGAGAAACCCCGCAGAACCGCCGAGCCCGGCGGAACCGACTCGACCGGATCCGCCTGCGCCACCGGGTCGCACGAAGCCGCCGCGTCCGGTGGTTCCGGCAGGGCCGGTGGCCCCGCTGATCCGGGCACCACCACGATGCCGGGCACGGCCGGCCGGCCCACCGGGGCCGGCGTGACCACCGGGGCCGGCGCACCCCCCAGGACAGGCGTGACAAGCATGACCGCCGGTGCGGGTGCCCCACTCGGCATCGGTATTTCCCTCGGGACGTACGGGCCGCGCGGGACCGGCATGACTCAAGGGACGTACGCGCCGGCCGGGTCAGGCATGGCTTCCGGTACGTACCTGACCCTCGGGACCGGCATGTCCCTGACGCCCGGTGGGACGGACAGTGCCGTCGGCACCAACTCGCCCGTGCCGTACGGCAAGGACGGGGCCACTCCCCCGGCTCCGCCCCGAGGCGCCGCACCGGCCGCATCCGGCCACCGCGCCGCGCCGGCCGGCCCCCCGTCCGCCCGGCCCCGTGCGGAAGCGTCCGCACGCTGCCTGCCGCCCGTCCTCACCATCGCCGCGGACCATGCGTACGCGGCGAGGCTCACCACCGCCACGGGGACCTCCGATCCTGCCTGGTTCCCGGAGCGCTGGACGCTCGACGGCCCCGAGCCCTACGCCGTGCCCCTGCCCCTCGGCCAGCCGGAGGAGGCGGACTCCGATGTGCTGCCGCTCTCCGACGGGCGGGTGCTGATCCGGCGGCGGGTGGCGGACCGGCACACGTTCTCGCTGCTCTATCCGACGGGTCCCGGCACGGGCGAACTTCCGCTGGGCGCCATCGAATGCGCGGACCTGACGCTGCTTCCGCCGTCGCCGGACGGTGTGAGCGCCTACGCCCTGCTCCCCGGCGAACGCAGCACCGGCGTCTGGCTGGTGGCGGGCGGCGCCTTCGGCCCCGAGCATGTCGCGAACGTGCCGGGCCGCTGCTCGGGCGGGGCCTGGCTGGACCGTGACGGGCGACTGCTCGCGCTGGACCGGCAGTTGCCCGGCGGCGGTCCGGTGAAGGCGGTAGCCGTGGATCTGGGGCGGGGCGGCGAGGTGACGCCGCTGCTGCAGATCGCACCGGAGAGCAACGACCGGCTGCTGCTCGCCGATGCCGACAGCGGTCTGCTGCTGCTCCGTTCGGACGCGCCCGGCCACGACCGCCTCGGCTGGGGTGTGCTCGGCAGCTGCCTGCCGGTGCGTTTCCCGGAGTGCCTGCGTCCGGCGGATGTGGCCGTCACGCCGTTCGCCGTACAGCCGGGCCAGGTGCTGATGCCGGAGAGCTGCGCGGTGGCGCTGCGGATCGACGGGGCCGCGGGCAGCTGGGTGGGCGTCTGGCGTCCGGCGGGACGACGGCTGCACCATCTCGCGGCGCCGGAAGGATGGCTGACCGGGGCCGGTTTCTGGAGTCGGGAGGGGGTTCTCCACCTGCCCTACGAACAGACCGGTGAGCCGTGCGCCGTGGCCCTGCTGGAAGCCCCGGCCGACGACGTTCACGGAGTGGGCGCGAACGGAACGCAACCATCCGTGGCGGCTGTGCCTCCTGCTGTGTGCAAGCCCGTTCCACTCGGCCGGGCGCCTCTCACCGGGCCTCGGGTACCTGGATAAACTCTGACCAGGGCTACGCAGCCGTTCCGCGTGGATGCCGACGGTGACCACGTCGGGTGGCGGTGGCGGGGCTTGCGACACACACGTACGCGATTGCAACGGGGTGACTTCCCAGATGTCTGAAGCCCGAACCGACACGACCCAGACGCGTCCGCCGGGGGCGGACGCGGAACGGGCCGAAGCCGGCGGCTCCGGAAAGCACCGAGGGGGTGCGTCGGCGGAGAACACGAGCGTGCAGCCGCACGGTCGCCATCGCCGTCCCTCCGAAGGGGGTGGCGGAGCGGCGGCCTGATCCGCGCCGCACGGGGGCAGGGGCCGTCACAGCCGTCAGGCTGTGACGGCCTTCTGCATTGCCCCTGCCGTCACCCGGACCAACACCGCACCGTCCCATGACATTTGTCATCGCGGAGTCCGTACATGCGCCCCTGCCGACCGGGGGCCACGCTCCGTAGCCTCGTGTTCATGACGCAGACAACGGGGACCACGACCAGCGGACCCGCGGTGATTTTCACCGCGGTGGTCAAGACGTTCGGCAGAGCGGAGCGCACCGTCCGGGCCGTCGACGGCATCGATCTGACCGTCGGGCGGGGCGAGACCGTCGCCCTGCTGGGCCGTAACGGCGCGGGCAAGTCCACGGCCATCAGCCTCCTGCTCGGGCTCAACGACCCCGACTCCGGCACGGTGCAGCTCCTCGGCCGCAGCCCCGACCGGGCGGTGCGGGCCGGGCTGGTCGGCGCGATGCTCCAGGACGGGCGCCCGATCCCCCGGGTGACGGTGCGCGAGCTGATCACCTTTGTCGCGTCCACCTATCCGCATCCCATGCCCGTGGCCGAGGCGCTCGCCCTCGCAGGAGTCACGGAGTACGCGGACCGGCGCATCGACAAGCTCTCCGGCGGCCAGACCCAGCGCGTCCGCTTCGCCGTCGCGCTGGCCGGCAATCCGGAACTGATCGTGCTGGACGAGCCGACCGCCGCCCTGGACGTGGAGGCTCGCCGGACGTTCTGGGACTCGATGCGGTCCTTCGCGGGGCGCGGCAACACCGTCCTGTTCTCCACGCACTATCTGGAGGAGGCCGACGAGAACGCCGACCGGATCGTGGTCATCGACCACGGCCGGATCGTCGCGGACGGCAGCGGCGACCTGATCAGGCGTTCCGCGGGCGGCAGCCTGGTCTCCTTCGACCTGGCCGGCCGGACCGCCGGAGGGCTGGAGTCGCTGCCGGGCGTCGTGGGCGTCGAGGTGCGCGGGGACCGGGCGCTGCTGCGTACGGAGGACTCGGACGCGACCGTCGTCGAACTGGCCAGGATCGGGGCCGTACGTGGCCTCCAGGTCACCAGGGCCACATTGGAGGACGCGTTCCTCGCCCTGACCGCGCCGACGGATCGCGTCGCCGACCACCACAAGGAGACCGTCTGATGTTCCCGTACATCGTGCTCGAGATCCGGCGGACCCTGCGCGACAGCGTGTTCCTCATCTTCGGCACCGGCATGCCGGTGATGATGTACCTCCTCTTCACCAACCTGGGTGGGGCCGGCGACTACGACGACTGGAAGGCCGCGTCGATGGTCGGCATGGCCGCGTACGGGGCGCTCGGGTCGGCCATGGCGATCGGTACGGGCATCGCGTCCGACAAGTCCCTCGGCTGGCTGCAGCAGTTGCGGATCACACCGCTGGATCCGGGCCGTGCCGTGGCGGGCCGCGCGATCAGCGGCTCGGTGACGGTGCTGCCGACCATCCTGACCGTGCTGCTGGCGGGTGCGCTGGTCAACGGGGTACGGCTGGCGGCCTGGCAGTGGGTCGCGCTGGTGCTGCTGCTGTGGATCGGCTCGCTGCCGTTCACGCTGCTCGGTATCGGCAACGGCTACCGGCTCACCCCACAGGGCACGGGCGTGGTCAATGTGGCCTGTCTGATGGGTTTCGCGATCGTCGGCGGACTGTGGTTCCCGCTCGCGGAGTTCCCCGGGTGGGTGCGCTCCGTCGGTGAGTTCACTCCTGCCCACGGGTTCGCGGACCTCGGCTGGGCGGCAGTGGCCGGACACGCTCCGGACGCCGGATCGGTCACCGTACTCGCCGCGTGGCTGCTGCTGTTCGGCGGATACGCGATGATCTCCTACCGTCGGTCCGCCAGGACCGTGTGAGGGGAGCGACGATGGCGCGTGCAGGAAAGAGGCCCCGGCGTCCCGGGCCGCCCGGTCCCTACGCCCTGCTGCCCTGGCTGTTGATGGGGCTCGGCGCGTTCTCCAACCTGTGGCAGGGCGAGACATCGAACCCCTGGGTCGGCGGCCTCGGGCTCCTCGCCTTCAACTCCCTCTACATCTCTGTGGTGTTCCGCGGGTTCGACAGACGCAGGCGGAACAGTCCCACCTCGTACGCGCTGCTGGCCGCGATGGCCGTGATCACCTTCGGTCTGGCGATCGGGTACGGCGGCAGCTGGCTGCTGTTCTTCCCGCTGCTCTCACTGGCCTGCGGCACGATCCTGCGGGGCAGGCAGCTCGGGCCGGCCCTGGTCCTCCTCGCCGCATGTGCGGTAGCCGTCGCAGTATGGCGCGGCGACCACGTCTCGGAGCCGTGGACCATCGGCTACGGAACGTTCCTCTCGGGTGCCGTGACGGCCGCGATCCTCACCCTGTCGGAGACGGTGATGGAACTGCGGGCGACCCGGCAGGAACTGGCCCGCAGCGCGGTGGAGAAGGAACGGCTGCGCTTCTCGCGCGATCTGCACGATCTGCTGGGGCACACCCTGTCGGTCATCGTCATCAAGTCGGAGGCCGCGCGCAGGCTCGCACCCCTCGACATCGACGCCGCGCTCGCACAGGTCACCGACATCGAGTCCGTCGGACGCCAGGCGCTCACCGAGATCCGTGAGGCGGTGACGGGCTACCGGGAGGGAAGCCTCGCCACCGAGCTGGACCGGGCGAGGTCCGCGCTGACCGCCGCCGGTATCGAGCCGGTGGTCCGCCGCTCGGGACCACCGCTCACCCCGCAGACCGATGCGCTCCTGGGCTGGGTGGCGCGGGAGGCCGTCACCAATGTCGTACGGCACAGCGGCGCGACCCGCTGCGTGTTCGTGGTCGACTCCACGCCCGAACGGGTCCGGCTGACCGTCACGGACGACGGCCGCGGTCCGGGCGAGGCACTGGGCACGCCGCCGGTGGGCGGCACCGGCCTGAAGGGCCTGACCGAACGGCTCGCCGCCGCGGGCGGCTCCCTGGAGTCGGGCCCCGGAGCGCACGGCGGCTTCGCCGTGGCCGCGGAGCTGCCCGTGGACGCGCCATCGGCTCCTGACGGGGATCCGTGCCCTACGCCGAGCCCGTGAACGGGATGCCGCAGGACGGCCGGCCCGGCAGCGTGCTCATCGCCGAGAGCAGGTAGCCCCGGTCGCCGACTGTTCCAGGTAGCCGAGAGCATCCGCGACGACGGGGCGGGCAAGTCAAGGTGATGCGTCGGCCGACCGGCGTCCTGGCAGGATGGAGGTGTGGAGCCGGAAGTGAAGCTGTCGGGCGGGCGTATCACCCCGGGAGTGGTCCGGATCGGCGACACCGTTCGGCGGCCCGTCACCGCCTCGTCGGCATTCGTCGCTGATCTGCTCGGCCTGCTCGAGCAGTACGGATTCACGGGTGCCCCGCGGTACCTGGGCCGCGACGATGCCGGGCGTGACTCGTTCGGCTACCTGCCCGGGTGGGTTCCGGCCACGTTCCAGCGCTGGACGGATGCCCAGGTGGCCGCGGCCGGTGCTCTGCTCGGCTCGCTGCACGAAGCGACCCGCGGCAGCACACTCGCGGCGGCGTCTGCCGTCGTGTGCCACCACGATCCCGGGCCGAACAACACGGTGTTCGTGGACAACCGGCCCTCGGCCTTCATCGATTTCGACACTGCGGCCCCCGGCGACCCGCTCGAAGACCTCGGCTACATGGCCTGGACCTGGTGCATCTCGTCCAGACGCGACGCCCCGCCCGCCGGTGAGCAGGCTACGCAGGTACGGATCCTCACCGACGCCTACGGGCTCGACGCCCATGGGCGCAGCGGCCTCATCGACGCCATGCTCGACCGCCAGACACGCAATGCCCGCTGGTGGCGCGAGCGCTCTGCCGGTCCGGGGCCCCAGCTCGCTTCAGCAGATCAGATCCTTTCCCGCATCACGTGGTCGGAACGCGAGCATGCCTTCACGGTCGCCAACCGGCCTGCGCTCCTGTCCGCGCTGCGGTGAAGAGTAGGTCTCCAGCTTTCTCCGTTCACCGGAATACAGCGGAGACGCGAAAGCGTTCAGAGTGCACACACGTGGCGGTCGGTGCTGCCCGCCGGCGCACTGCCGCATGCTCCACCCGCTCCTCCCCGCCCTTCTCCTGAACTTCTCCCCCCTGCCCGGAGGCCCCACGTATGCAACGGACGACAACCGAACAGCAGGCCCGGGAGCTCCCCGACCCGCGCAGGGGCCGGTCGGGCGGCGTCGTACCCGTGCTGGCGTTCGCGGGGATCACCGTCGCGGTGATGCAGACCCTGCTCGTCCCCGTCATCAAGGACCTGCCGGCCCTGCTCGACACCGACCCGGCCAACGCGACCTGGGTGATGACGGCCACCCTGCTCGCCGGAGCCGTCTCGACGCCGATCATGGGACGGCTCGGTGATCTCTACGGCAAGCGGCGGATGCTGCTCGCCAGTCTCGCCGTGATGGTGATCGGCTCCCTGATCTGCGCGACCACCGACGATCTCGTGGTCATGATCGTCGGCCGTGCGCTCCAGGGCTTCGCCATGGGCGCCATTCCGCTCGGCATCGGCATCATGCGCGATGTGCTGCCCCGCGAGAAGCTCGGCTCGGCCATGGCCCTGATGAGCTCCTCGATCGGGGTGGGCGGCGGACTCGCCCTGCCCGCCGCGGCGTTGATAGCCCAGCACGCCGACTGGCACTCGCTCTTCCTCGGCTCGGCCGTGCTCGGGGTGGTGGCCATGGGCCTCACCGTCCTCGTCGTACCCGAGCCCTCGTTGCGCGCCGCCGGGCGCTTCGACCTCGTCGGTGCGCTGGGCCTCTCACTCGGCCTTGTCTGCCTGCTGCTGCCCGTCACCAAGGGCGGCGACTGGGGCTGGACCTCCCCCGTCACACTCGGTCTGATCGCCGCTTCCCTGGTGATCCTGGTGCTGTGGGGGATCTTCGAGCTGCGCAGCCCGGCACCGCTGGTCGATCTGCGCACCAGTGCCCGCCGCGAGGTGCTGCTCACCAACCTCGCCTCGATCATGGTCGGGGTCGCCTTCTACGCGGTCTCGCTGGTCCTGCCTCAGCTGTTGCAGCTGCCCGTGTCGACCGGCTACGGGCTCGGGCAGTCGATGGTGGTGGCGGGACTCTGCGTGGCGCCGCTGGGCCTGACGATGATGTTCGTGGCCCCGCTGTACGCCCGGCTCTCGGCCCGCCGCGGCCCCAAGGCCTCCCTGATGCTCGGCATGCTGATCATCGCGATCGGCTACGGGGCGGGGCTGGGCCTCATGAGCGCCGCCTGGCAGACCGTGGTGATCGCGGTGGTGCTCGGAGCCGGGATCGGACTCGCGTACTCCTCGTTGCCCGCACTGATCATCGGGGCCGTCGACGCGTCCGAGACGGGCGCGGCCAATGGCCTGAACACGCTGATGCGGTCGATCGGTACCTCGCTGTCGAGTGCGGTCATCGGCATGGTGCTCGCGAACACCTCGGTACGCATGGGGTCGGTGGAGGTACCCACCATGGAGGGCTTCCGGACCTCGTTCATGATCGCGACGGGTGCCGTGCTGATCGGTCTGCTGCTGGCCGCGTTCCTGCCGTCGCAGCGGCCGGCCCGTCCGGTGCTGCTGGCGAGCAGCGCGGGCGACGCGCTCGCCCCGGCGGCCGTCGACGGCGTCCCGGCCGCGGCGCCCGTGCGCCCCTGACCTGCCAGGACCCGAACAGCCTCACGCACGCCCCCGCCGACAGCACCGGCGGGGGCGTGCGGCACGATGGGGCGCCGATCGATGCCGTACCACCTGGAGGAAGCCCGTGACCGCCGAGTCCGCCGTCGCACCCGAGCCGGAGGTCCTCGCCGCCTTCGAGGCCGCCAAGGGGTTCATGCCGCTGCGCGAGGGGCTCGCGCTGTACGCCGCGGCGGCCGGGGCGGCCGCGCTCGGGCTCCCGCTGCTCGAGGTGGGCACCTACTGCGGGCGCTCCACGATCCTGCTCGCCGACGCCGCCCGCGCGGCCGGTGTGACGGCACTCACCGTCGACCACCACCGGGGCAGCGAGGAGCAGCAGCCCGGCTGGGAGTACCACGACCCGTCGGTCGTGGACCCGGAGGTCGGTCTGATGGACACGCTCCCGTCGTTCCGCAGGACCCTGCACAAGGCGGGTCTGGAGGAGCACGTGGTGGCGCTCGTCGGGCGGTCGCCGCAGGTCGCGGCCGTCTGGGGTGGCAAGCTCGGCCTCGTCTTCATCGACGGCGGACACACCGACGAGCACGCGAACGGCGACTACGAGGGTTGGGCCCCTCATGTCGCCGACGGCGGGCTGCTCGTGATCCACGACGTGTTCCCCGACCCGGCGGACGGCGGCCAGGCCCCGTACCGCGTCCACCAACGGGCGCTGTCCTGCGGTGCGTTCACGGAGATCTCGGTGACGGACTCCCTGCGCGTACTGCGACGTACGGGACCGGGGATCTGAAGGTCACGGATAGCATCGCGACGTGCGTTACGACGACTGCGTTCCTCCCACCCCGCGCGTTGCCTCCGACCTGCGCGTTGCCTGGCCCCCGCGCGTTGCCTCCACTGCGCGCGCGGCCGCACGCCGGAGGCCCGCGCTCGCCGCCGTGGTGCTGGCGTCCGTCTGCCTGACCGCCGCGGGGTGCGGGGGCGACGGTGGTCCCGGTCCCGGGCAGTCGCAGCCCCTGCCCGGCAGCGGCGCGGCCACACCGTCGGCGGCCACGTCCCCCTCGGCGCCGGAGTCGAGGAGCCCCTCCCCCGCGTCCGAGTCCGCCTCAGTGAAGCCCCTGCCGAAGGGCCCGCTCACGGGCAGGACCGTGGTGATCGACCCGGGGCACAACCCGCGCAACCGCGACCACACGCGCGAGATCAACAGCCAGGTGGACATCGGTACCGGGCGCAAGGAGTGCGACACCACGGGCACCGCCACCAACTCCGGTTACGCGGAAGCCCGGTTCACCCTCGATGTCTCGCGCCGGCTGCGCACGCTGCTGGAGGCCCGGGGCGCGAAGGTCGTCCTCACCCAGGACGACGACCGCCCGTTCGGCCCGTGCGTCGACGAGCGCGCACGGATCGGCAACGAGGCCCACGCCGACGCCGTCGTCTCGGTCCACGCGGACGGCTCCGCGGCCGGCAACCGGGGCTTCCATGTGATCCTCCCCGCAGCGGTACGCGGCGGTGGCGCGGATACGGCAAGGATCGTGGCCCCCTCGCGCGATCTCGGCGAACGGATCGCGGGAAAGTTCGTCCGCATTACCGGAAGCGCACCCTCCAATTACATCGGTGGCAATACGGGGTTGGACACCCGCAAGGATCTCGGCGGCCTGAATCTGTCGACCGTGCCCAAAGTCTTCATCGAATGCGGCAATATGCGTGACCCGAGGGACGCCGCCCTGCTCACGAGCGCGGACTGGCGTCAGAAGGCGGCCCTGGGCATCGCCGAGGGCATCAGCAGCTACCTGAAGAGTTAGATCTGCGGTGATAGTGGCGAGACATTGGGGGGATAGCCCGTCCGAGGTCCGGGCAGGCACACAACCCGCCCGGGCAGACGATAGATTCATCCATACGATGGGAGCCGCCCCCGAGCTTCGTGCCGTACCCGCCGTACAGGCGGCATCGACGACCGCCCCGACGAGACGACCGACTAAGGACCTTCACGTGAATATCCGCTCCCTCACTCGAGGCGACGGCGTGGTGATCGGAGCAGCGGTCGTGCTGTTCATCGCCTCTTTCCTCGACCTCACCGGCTTCGACTGCCCCACCGGCGTCGACTGCTCCGGCTACAGCGCGAACGCCTGGGACTCGCTCTCGCTCCTGATGAGCATCTACCTGGCCGGCATCATCGGTGCGGCGCTGCTGATCGTGGGCCGCTCCATGCCGGGCCGCAAGGTCGTGGGGCTCGACCTGGGTCAGTTCGGCGCCGCCTTCACGGTGTTCGCGCTGTGGACCATGTTCTGGACGATCATCGACGCCAACGACGCGGGCGCCGGCCTGATCCTCGGACTGCTGGCGACCATCGCGCTGGCCGGCGGCGCGGTGGCCACACCGCTGGTTCCCGCCCTCAAGGCCCCGCTCATGGGCGCCCCGCGCCCCGCGCAGGCCGTGCAGGCGCCGTACGGCGCCCAGCCGCAGCCCGGCCAGGGCTACGGCTACCCCGGTGGCCAGCCGCAGCCGTACGGCGCGCAGCCCGGCCAGCCCCAGCCGTACGGTGCACAGCCGGGCCAGCCCGGCCAGCCGGACCCGCAGCAGCAGGCGGCGCAGGCACCGCAGGGCGGTGGAGTGCCGGCCGGTGACTTCACACCGTTCTGGTTCGCGGTGCCGGTGGCCCGTCCGCTGTACGGTGAGGACGGCGCCCCGAACCCGATCGCCGAACTCGCGCCCGGTACCTGGTACCTGGCGGTCGAGCAGCGTGGTTCGGGCCTCATCGCCCAGACGCAGGACGGCCGTCGTGGTGTCCTGCAGGACACAACAGGCATTCAGCGCGGCTGAGTTGCCACGCTTCAGCGGCCCCCGCCCGGATGGGCGGGGGCCGCTGTCGTACAGGGAACTCCGGGGCCCGCTGTCGTACAGGGACTCAGCCGAACGACGACCGTTCCAGCCAGAAGTCCAGCAGGCCCCTGTCCCCCAGCACTTCCAGCCCTCCCTCGTCCGGCTTCTGCCGGCGGTTGAACGCCAGCATCAGCTCGGTCAGCGGGCCGCGCAGAGCGACCGTCGCCTTCTCGTGGGCCCGACGCCAGGTGAAACCCTTCTCGCTGAACTCGATCAGCCATTCCGCGCCCGGCACATCTGTGGCGTGCAGGTGCAAGGAGCGGCCCGCGCCGCGCAGTTCGGCCGCCTCGGGGTCTCCCTCCGCCTGGGCGAAGGCGACGATCTGCAGCCACTCGTCGATCGTGTCGGAAGCCAGGTCGGGTGCCACCTCGTACACGGTCCTCGTCGTAAGGGCGGCGTCCGCACGGTGGACAGTGGTCTCGTGCGCCATGCGGCGGGCCCAGAAGGCCGTCCGCTGTTCCCACGCCCAGGTCCAGACCGCCGTGTCCGGACCGGCCTCGCGCAGGGCGGCCACGGTCGCGGCGGCGCCTTCGGCCAGCCAGGTGTCCAGCGCGCCGGGGTCGTCGCCGGGCCCTTCGGCGCCCGGTACCTGCTCGTCGGGGATCTCTTCGGTGGCCCGGTTGCGGACGAGCTCGCCGGCCCAGCGGTGGGCGCCCCCGACGTGGACGACGAGATCGCGCAGACTCCAGGCGGGGCACGTCGGGACTCTCGCGGTCAGGTCCGCGCCCTTGACCGCCGCTCTCAACCCGTCTGTCTGGAACAGGATTTCGTCGCAGTAGCGGTCGTGCGCAAGGTAGGTCATCCTCGCACCCTAGTGCGGCGAACACGGCCTCTCACCTGGATTATTCGCCCAGTTGGGAGGTGGACGGGACCTTGTCCGCCACCTCGGCGCCCGCGCTCTTTCCCGCGTCCTTGATGCTGTTGATGACGCTCTCGAACGCCCCGACGTCCCCCGCACCCGCCTCGCCCTTGGCGAACTTGGTGGCCATCCCCTTGAGCGATTCGATTCCGGCGGTCAGCGGTGCCACGGCCTTCGCCAGGAGCGGGTCGCCCTTGGCGTTGTCCGCCGCCGCCTTGAGCCGGTTGTACGCGAACGCGCCCGCGAGGCCCGCCTTGACCACCGCGACGGTCCGCCCGTCGGCGCCCTTCTTGAACTTGCCCGCGCGGTAGGGCTTCACGATCCACTGGTACGCGGCTCCGGCCGCCAGCCCCGCGTTGGCCACGAACCGGGCCTTGGCGAACTTCTGGGCCTCGGCCGAGGTCGTGGGGCTCGCCGTCGCCGAGCTGCTCGCGCCGGTGTCGCCGTCGCCGCAGGCGGTGCCGCCCACGAGCACGGCGCAGGACAGCAGCAATGCCACGAGCAGCCGGCGGAGCGGTACGGAACGGGGCACGGCGGGCCTCCCTGACCGGGCGTCTCACGGTGAGTGACGCGGCTCGGCACTCGCCGCCAGGCTCGCCCGTGCGGGAGCCGCCCGCCACTCGGCGCACGCCGTACGGGTTTCACTTACCGTAAAGCGGCAACCCGGAGAGCATGTCTCCCAGAACAGGCACAGGAAGCAGTACCGCCGCACGCGTCATCGCTGTCGTCGCGGACATCATGGCATTCATCATCATTCTGTGGATCCTGATGTACCTGCTCGACGCCAACCGGGCCAACGACCTGGTGGAGTTCGTCCAGGACTCGGCCCGCTGGCTGGCCGGCTGGTCGTACGACCTGTTCACCTTCGACGAAGCGTGGGCGCGGGTCGTCACGGGGTACGGTCTGGCCGCAGTCGTCTACCTCTTCATCGGGCACGCCGTGGCGGGCCGGATCCGCCGCTACTAGAGGCAGCAGTCGGGTTCCAGGCCCATCGGCAGCCGTTCGCCGCTGAAGACCGCGGTGGTCGCCTCGTCCCCACCGAGCGCGGCCACCGCCAGCAGGAGCGAACCCGCGGTCCACGTGGTGAGCTCCTCGGGCCAGAAGGCCCGCTCGCCCTCGAAGACGTATCCCGTCCAGTACATGCCGCCCTCGGCGCGCAGATGCTGGACGGACTGCAGGATCTCCAGCGCCCGGTCGGACTCTCCCGTCACCCAGAGCGCCAGCGCCAGTTCACAGCTCTCGCCGCCTGTCACCCAGGGGTTGGGCAGCACACAGCGCACACCGAGGCCGGGCACGACGAAACGGTCCCAGCCCTCCTTGATCCGCGTGGTCGCGGCGAGCCCGGTGAGCGCGCCGCCGAGGACCGGGTAGTACCAGTCCATCGAGTAGCGGCTCTTGTCCAGGAAACGCTCGGGGTGGCTGCGGATCGCGTGGCCGAGCGCTCCGGCCGCCAGCTCCCAGTCGGGCTGCGGCTCCTCGCGCTGTTCGGCGAGGGCCAACGCACAGCGCAGCGCCTGGTGGATGGAGGAGGAGCCGGTCAGCAGGGCGTCGGTGACGGGGGTGCCGTCGGGCTCGCGCTTCCAGCCGATCTGGCCGCCGGGCTGCTGCAGTTGCAGCACGAACTCGATGGCGGCGTAGACCGTCGGCCACATCCTGTCGGCGAACGCGTCGTCGCCGGTGGCGAGGTAGTGGTGCCAGACGCCGACGGCCACGTAGGCGCAGAAGTTGGTCTCGCGGCCGAGGTCGGTGGGCTGCTCGGGGTCGCCGTCGTGGTAGGCGGCGTACCAGGAGCCGTCCTCGTTCTGGTGACGGGCCAGCCACGCGTAGGCGCGTGCCGCGGCCTCGTGCTCGCCGGACGCGTCGAGGGCCATGGCGGCCTCGGTGTGGTCCCACGGGTCGAGGTGGTGGCCGCGGAACCAGGGCAGGGCCCCGTCCTCGCGCTGCACGGCGCGCAGCGCGGCCACGGTCTCGGCGGCCTGCTCGGCGGTGAGGACCCCGGGCAGGACGAGGTGTTCGGTCCGCTCGGGTGTGCTCACGCCTCGGCCTTCGGCAGGTGCGGCTTGGTCGCGTACGCCACGAAACTCTTGCCGACGACGGGGTTGAGCAGCTGCTCGGCGACCCGGGTGACCATCGGTTTCTTCATGATGTCCCAGACCAGCAGCTTGTGGTAGGCGCGCACCGGCAGCGCCTTGTCGTTGTCGACCCCGAAGGCGCACTTGAGCCACCAGTAGGGGCTGTGCAGCGCGTGCGCGTGATGGGTGCCGTAGGGCTTGAGCCCGGCCTCGCGGATCTTGCCGAGCAGCTCGTCGGCCTTGTAGATCCGGATGTGCCCGCCCTCGACCTCGTGGTACGCGTCGGAGAGCGTCCAGCAGACCTTCTCGGGGCCGTAGCGGGGCACGGTGATCGCGATCCGGCCGCCGGGCTTCAGTACGCGGACCATCTCGGCGAGCACGCCCTTGTCGTCGGGGATGTGCTCCATCACCTCGGAGATGATCACGACGTCGAAGGAGTCGTCGGGGAACGGCAGGTTGAGCGCGTCGCCCTCCATCGCGGTGGCGGTGGCACCCGCGGGGGCCTCACCGGCCTCCTTCATCGCGGCGAACCACTTCGCGACCTCGCGGATCTCCTCGGCGTTCTGGTCGAGAGCCACCACCTGGGCGCCGCGCCGGTAGCACTCGAAGGCGTGACGGCCGGCGCCGCAGCCCAGATCGAGCACCCGGTCGCCTGCGGCGAGCGGGAAGCGGGTGAAATCGACGGTCAGCACGGGGGCCTGCCTTCGAGGTCGGAGGTACGGGATCCGGGGGCCACGGGGAAGGTCACCTGCGGGCTCCCCGGGAGGCGATCGCCTGACGGTACAGCTCGGCGGTGCCGAGGGCCGCCCTGGCCCAGGTGAAGTTGGCAAGCACCCGTGCACGGCCGGCCGCACCCAGGCGGGCGCGCAGCGCCGCGTCGCCGAGCAGCCGGCCGAGCGCCGCTGCCAGGGCACCCGCGTCACCGGGAGGCACGGCGAGGCAGGTCTCCCCGTCGGGGCCCGCGACCTCGGGGATGGCGCCGCCGGTCGTGGCCACGAGCGGGGTGCCGGTGGCCATGGCCTCGGCGGCGGGGAGCGAGAAGCCCTCGTACAGGGACGGGACGCAGGAGACCTGGGCGCTGCGGACCAGGTCGACCAGTTCGGCGTCGCTGATGCCCTTGACGAACTGGACGGCGTCCTGAAGTCCGTACCGCTCGATGGCCTGGGCCACGGGCCCGTCCTCGGCCCGCTTGCCGACGACCACGAGGTGCGCCTGCGGGTTCTCGGTACGGAGCTTGGCGAGCGCCTCGACGAGGTGGACGAGGCCCTTGAGCGGGACGTCGGCGCTGGAGGTGGTGACGATCCGGCCGGGCACCTCGGCGACCGAGGGGTCGGGCGACCACAGGTCGGTGTCGGCGCCGATGTGCACGACCCGGACGCGGTCCCGGCGTACCCCGAGGTGCTCGACGATCTCCTGCTGGGAGGAGCCGGAGACGGTGAGAACGGACGGCAGCCGGCGGGCGACGCGCTTCTGCATGCGCGTGAAGGAGTACCAGCGGCGTACGGAGAGCCGGCGGAGGCCTGATTCCGCGGCGTCCAGGTCCAGTTGCCGGTCGACGGTGATGGGGTGGTGGATCGTCGTGACGAGGGGGGCGCCGAGGTCCCCGAGCAGGCCGTAGCCGAGCGTCTGGTTGTCGTGCACGACGTCGAAGTCGCCGCGGCGGGCCAGGAGATGGCGTCGGGCACGCAGGCTGAAGGTGAGGGGCTCGGGGAAGCCGCCGGTCCACATGGTGGCGACCTCGGCGAGGTCGATCCAGTCGCGGTACTCGCCGCGTCCCGGGGTGCGGAACGGGTCGGGCTGCCGGTACAGGTCGAGGCTGGGCAGCTCGGTGAGCGGGACGCCCTCGTCGAGCACGGGGTAGGGCTGTGCGCCGATCACTTCGACGCTGTGGCCGAGCCTGGCCAGTTCGCGGCCGAGGTGGCGCACATACACGCCCTGGCCGCCGCAGAAGGGGTTGCCCTTATAGGTCAGGAGGGCGATACGCAACGGACGGTCACCGTGGGTGTCCGACGCACCGCTGCCCGTGAAGGGGCCTGTCTCTATGGCCTCAGCGGTCACACTCGGCCCCCTTCTCACTGCGTTTTCGCCGGAGCGTAACCGGTCGCGCTAATCTAGAACAAGTTTCAGACTTGTTCGTTCAACAAGCACCGAATCTACCGGCAGGTAGCGTCGGTGTGACGGCCCGATCAGGTGATTCGCGCCACGGCGGGTGCCCTGGCATGCTGTGCGCCCCCGGAAACCGGTGACCGCCGGACAGGGAACCGGTTCTCTTCTCCCCGGACCGATCAGCATTGCAGGTCAGCGGTACGGGCAGCGGTGCCGGTCCACCGCGCGGACCGGCGGCGCGAACCGGCGGTACGGACCCCCGGTGCGGACGGAAGCCTTGGATGGGGACAGATGACAGCGGAACCCAGGCCGGCAGCACCTCCCCTGACGGAACGCCAGGAGGCACGCCGCCGCCGCATTCTGCACGCAGGCGCCCAGCTCGCCGGCCGGGGCGGTTTCGAGGCCGTGCAGATGCGCGAGGTGGCGGACGCCGCCGGGGTCGCCCTGGGCACGCTCTACCGCTACTTCCCCTCCAAGATCCATCTCCTGGTCGCCGTCATGCACAACCAGCTCCAGCATCTGCACCTCACGCTCCGTAAGCGGCCGCCCGCCGGGGACGACGCCGCCCAGCGGGTCGCCGAGACCCTGATGAGGGCCTTCCGGGCGCTCCAGCGCGAGCCGAATCTGGCGGATGCGATGGTGCGGGCCCTGACGTTCGCCGACCGCAGTGTGAGCCCCGAGGTGGATGCCGTCTCGCGCCTGACGACGGCGATCGTCGTGGATGCGATGGGACTGGAGAACCCCACGCAGGAGCAGCTGTCCGTGGTCCGCGTCATCGAACACACCTGGCACTCGGCACTGATCACCTGGCTGTCGGGGCGGGCGTCGATCGCGCAGGTGAAGGGGGACATCGAGACGGTGTGCAGGCTGATCGACCTGCCGGGTGCACAAGCCGGCACCGCCGCGCCCTGAACGACACGGCCTGGGGCTCCATGTACGGCACCCACACGGTGCCCCCGTCAGGTGAGGTGCCCTGCACCATATCGACGGCGCCACGGTGTTCGTACGGTTCGGCCGACATCACCCGAACCATGCCGAGGAGCCGGTCCCCATGCGTCGCAGAGCCGTAGGCACCGTCCAGCACAGAATCCTGACCGCGGCCACGCTGGCGGCCGCCGGCCTGCTCCTGGCGGGGTGCACGGCCGCGGGGAAGGCGGGCAGCGGCTCCGCCTCGGGTGAGGACAAGGACGAGGCCGTCAAGGTGGGCCTGGTCTACTCCCGTACCGGACTGCTCGCCGCGTACGGGAAGCAGTACCGCGACGGGTTCATGGCGGGCCTCGACTACGCCACGCAGGGCACCGGCAAGGTCGAAGGCCACCGCATCGAGGTCACCGAGCAGGACGACGCGGGCGACCCGGGCAAAGCCGTATCGGCCGCGAAGAACCTGATCGGCAAGGGCTACAAGGTGCTGGCCGGCACCACCGACTCCGGCGTCGCCCTCCAGATGGCCCCGCTGGCCGCACAGAACAAGGTGCTGTACGTGAGCGGCCCGGCCGCCACGGACGCCGTGACCGGGATCAACGACTACACCTTCCGCTCGGGCCGGCAGTCCTACCAGGACATCCTCACCGCGGGCACGATGCTCGGCGACGCCGCGGGCAAGAAGGTCACCGTCCTGGCGCAGGACTCCACCTTCGGCCAGGCGAACGTCGCCGCGGTCAAGGCGGTGCTCGGCGCGAAGGGCGCGACAGTGGGCTCCGTCCTGGCTCCGCCCAGTGCCACCGATCTGACCCCGTTCGCCCGGCAGGTCAAGGCGGGGGGCCCCGATCTGGTCTTCGTCGCCTGGGCCGGAGCGACCGCCCCCGCCCTGTGGACGGCCCTCGACCAGCAGGGGGTGCTGACCGCGAGCAAGGTCGTCACCGGACTCGCGGGCACCGCCTCGTACCCGGTCTTCGGAGCCGCGGGGGCCAAGGTCTCCTTCCTCGCGCACTACTTCCCCGGCGCGGGCGGCGGGAACGCCGTGGAGAAGGCCATGCTCGACGGCGTCACGAAGGCGGGCGGCACCCCCGACCTGTTCACCCCGGACGGTTTCACCGCGGCGCAGATGATCGTGCGGGCCGTCAAGGAGGGCAGCGCCACCGACACCGCCGCCATGGTGGAGGCCCTGGAGGGCTGGACGTTCGACGGCGTGAAGGGCAAGGAGCAGATCCGCGCCGAGGACCATGCGCTGGTTCAGCCGATGTTCGTGGCCAGGCTGAACGGGAAGGGCGCCGCCGCCGAACCCGAGCTGCTGAGCACGCAGCCGAAGGACGCGGTCGCACCGCCCGCGAAGCCCTCGGCGGGCTGAGCAATGACGGCACCCGGCGCCATCACCGCGCACGACGAGGGGACGCGTACGCGTGTCCCCGTGCTTCAACTGGACGGACTGGGCTGGCGCATCGGCGGGGCAACCATCCTCGATGACATCACGCTGAGCGTCCGCGAAGGCGAGTTCCTTGCCTTCATCGGCCCCAACGGAGCAGGAAAGACATCCCTGTTCAACCTGATCAGCGGGCTGAACCCGCCGACCGGGGGCACCCTCGCACTCGACGGTGCGGACATCACGGGGCTGCCCGTGCACACCCGCGCCCGGCGCGGGATCGGCCGGACGTTCCAGACCTCCAGCCTCTGGCCGCAGATGACGGTGGCCGAGCACATCAGGCTGGCCGCGCAGGCCCGCCACGGTGGCTCGTACCGGCTGTGGCGGCGTGCTTCCCCGTACACCGCCGAGGTAACCGGCGTACTGGAGCGCACCGGTCTCGGCCACCGCGCCCGGGCGACGGCCGCGGAGCTGTCCCACGGCGAGAAACGCAAGCTGGAGCTGGCGGTACTGCTGGTGGGTGAGCCCCGGCTGATGCTGCTCGACGAGCCGATGGCCGGGGTCAGCGCGGAGGAGGTCCCCGCCCTGACCGACCTGATTCGCACCCTGCACCGGGACGAGGGCCGCACCGTCCTCATGGTCGAGCACCACATGGACGTCCTGCTGGGTCTCGCCGACCGGCTCGCCGTGATGCACCACGGCCGGCTGCTGGCGCTGGACACTCCGCAGGCCGTGACCGCCGACCCGGTCGTCCAGCAGGCCTATCTCGGGGAGGGGCTGTGACGTCCGACCCGAAGGTGCTGCTCGCCGTGCGGGACCTGCGCGTCCTCATCGGAGGCCGGCACATCCTGCACGGCGTGGACCTGGACGTGGCACGCCACGGGGTGACCGCGCTGCTCGGCCGCAACGGAGCCGGGAAGACAACGACCGTGCGCGGCATCCTCGGTCTCGTCCCGCGCGCCGGAAGCGTGCGGCTCGACGGCGAGGAGACCGTGGCGCTGCCCACCCACACCCTGGTCCGGCGGGGCATCGGGTACGCCCCCGAGGACCGCGGAATCTTCGCCGGACTGACCGTGGCGGAGAATCTGCGGCTGGCCGAGCGCCGCGGGGCGGGCGAGCCCGCCTATCCCCTGGTCCATGAGCTATTCCCCGAACTGAAGCTCCGCGAGCGGCAGTTGGCGGGGACGCTGTCCGGCGGCCAGCAGCAGATGGTGGCCATCGGCCGCACCCTGCTCAACGGCAACCGGCTGATCATCGCCGACGAGCCCACCAAGGGGCTGGCGCCGAAGGTGGTCACCGAGGTGGCCGGGGTGCTGGAACGGGCGGCGGAGGCGGTGCCCGTACTGCTCGTGGAGCAGAACCTCGCCGTCGTACGGCGCCTCGCCGAGCACTGCGTGGTGCTCGCCGACGGCCGGACGGCCCACCGGGGCACGGCGGACGGGCTGCTCGGCGACTCCGAGGCGACCCGCCAGCTGCTCGGCGTGGGACAGGGCCCCCTCACCACCCACCCCGCGGAGGCGGATTCCTGATGTCCACCATCGTGCTGCTCACCATGACCGGTCTCGGTCTGGGGGCGCTCTACTTCCTCATCGCGTCCGGGCTCTCGCTGATCTTCGGTCTGATGGACGTGCTCAACTTCGCCCACGGCGCGCTCCTTTCCATCGGCGCGTACGGCACCTGGTGGGCGGCCTCCGGGAATCTGCCCGGCGCGGGCGCCGGCGGCTGGGGCTTCGTCCTCGCCGTGCTGTTCGGTACGGCGGTGGGCACCCTCGCAGCCGTGCTGCTCGAACTGGCCGTCGTCCGCCCCCTCTACACCCGGCCTCGCGAGCAGGTTCTCGCCACGGTCGGCGTGGGGCTCGCCGTCCCTGCCCTGCTGTCGGGCATCTGGGGTTCGGACGCCCTGACCTTCCCCGGCCCGCAGGCGCTGTCCGGCACCTTCGGGCTGCTGGGCGCCGACGTTCCGGTCAACCGGCTGGTCCTGATCGCGGCGGCGGCCGTCGTCCTTGTGGCGCTGCGCGTCTTCCTCGGCCGGACCCGGCACGGCCTCGTCGTGCGGGCCGGGGTGGAGGACCGGGCGATGGTGACCGCGCTCGGCATCGACGTCCGCAGGGCGTTCACGCTCGTCTTCGCGATCGGCGGCTCGGCCGCCGCGCTCGGCGGGGCGCTCGGCGGGCTGTACTTCGGCTCGGTCGACCCCCGTCAGGGCACCTCGCTGCTGATCTTCGCGTTCGTCGTGGTGGTCACCGGGGGCATGGGGTCGGTGACCGGTGCCGCAGTGGCTGCCGTCGTCATCGGCCTGGTCCAGCAGTTCGCCAACTACTACACCGCAGCGGGCCTCGGCGACCTGGCCGTCGTCGTCCTGCTCGCCGCGCTGCTGCTCGTCCGGCCGCGCGGACTGACCGGGAGGCTCGCGTGAGTACCGCCACCCAGACACCTGACCGTACGGACGGCGGCCCGGCGGCCACCGCGCCCCCGGAACCCGGGAGGTCCACCCGGCTGCTGCGCCGGTGGCCCGCCGCCGTACTGGTGCTCCTGATCGTCGCGCCGTTCAGCGCACTTCCCCTCCCGGGCCTGCTGGACGGACCGGTCGGCAGCCCTGGAAGCCTCCAGCTCCTCGCCACCTGCCTGCTGTTCGGCGCCCTGGCCACGGGCTACGACCTGCTGCTGGGCCGCACGGGCCTGCTCTCCTTCGGGCACGCGCTGTACTTCGCGGCGGGCAGCTACGCCACCAACATGTTCCTGCTCGAGGCAGGCCTGCCGTTCGCCGCCGCCGCCGTGCTGGGGCTGTGCTTCGGAATCGCGCTCGCCCTGGTGCTGGGGTCGGTGAGCCTGCGGGTCACCGGCATCGGCTTCTCCATGGTGACGCTCGCCTTCGCGCAGGCCGGCTCGATCCTGGTCTCCCGGAACCCCGGCGGTTCCACCGGCGGCGAGGAGGGCCGGGCGGCCCCGGCGGAGCTGCTGCCGTCCTCACTGGTCGGCATCGACAACACCGCGAACCTCTACTGGATCGCTCTCGCCTACCTCGTCCTCACCCTCGGCGTCGTCCACTGGGCGGTCCGCTCACCCACCGGACGGGTCTGGGAAGGCATCAAGGAGAACGAACGCCGGGTGGAGGTCCTGGGCCTGAAGCCGTACGGGTTCAAGCTGACGGCCTTCGTGCTGGCCGGGGCACTTGCCGCGGTCGGCGGCCTCGTCCATCTCCTGCTCACCGGCGGCTCCACCCCGCAGACGACCACCTCCGACTTCACGCTCTCGCTGCTGGTGATGGTGGTCCTGGGCGGATCCGGCACCCGCTGGGGGCCGATGGTCGGCGGCATCCTCTACACCTGGGCGGACCACCGGCTCGGCGACCTCGCCGGATCGGGAGCGGTCGCCGAACTGCCCGCCGTGCTGCGGGTGCCGCTCTCCCAGCCGCTGTTCCTGCTCGGGGTTCTGTTCGTGGCAGTGGTACACCTGCTGCCCGGAGGTCTGGCCCGCCTGCCGTCCCGTCTGCGCCGACCCCGCAAGGAGAACTCATGAACCCGTACGAGGAAATCCGCGTCCCTGCGGCCGGGGGTGAGCTGGCCGTACTGCGCTGGCCCTCCGCCGATCCCGGTGCGCCGGTGGTCCTGGCCCTGCACGGCATCACGGGCAACGCGCTCTCCTGGGGCCCGGTGGCCCGGCAGCTGGCCGGCCGGGCCACGCTGATCGCACCGGACCTGCGCGGCCGCGCCGCCAGCGCCGCGCTGCCCGGCCCGTACGGCATCGCGGCGCACGCCGACGACGCGGCCGCGCTGGCCGACGCGCTCCGCCTGGACCGGGTGGTGCTGACCGGACATTCGATGGGCGCGTTCGTGGCGGCGCTGGCCGCGGTGCGGCATCCGGAGCGCTTCGGCCCGCTCCTGCTGGTCGACGGCGGATTCGGCTTCCCCGCCCCCACCCATCTGTCCGCCGACGAACTGCTGACGGCGGTGATCGGCCCTGCGATGGACCGGCTGTCCATGACCTTCACCGACCGCGCCGCATACCGGGCGTTCTGGCAGGCGCACCCCGCGTTCGCGGGCGGGGCGTGGTCTGCCGAGGTGGACGCGTACATCCAGCGCGACCTGACGGGTGACGAACCCGCCATGCACTCGAGCTGCCGTATCGACGCGATCCGCACGGACGGGATCGGCATCTTCGAGGAGGAGGTGCTGTCGGCAGTAAGGAAGCTGACGCAACCGTCGACGCTGCTGTGGGCGGAGCGGGGCCTGATGAACGAGGAACAGGGCCTGTACGACGAGTCCAGGCTGGCAGCGGCGGGCCTGGCGGAGACGAAGGTCCGGGCGGTGCGACTCCCGGACGTCAACCACTACACAGTGCTCACGGGCGACGCGGGATGTCGTGAGATCGCCGAACACCTGCTGAGGGCGGCACACACGGACCCGGCGGCCTGAAAGCCGCGCAGGACCGGCCGGTTGACCGGGCGACCGGCCAAGTCCCCGCACAGTCAGGTGCGTCGCGGCGCAGCGGGTGTACGTGCGGCCGTCGGCTTCCGGGTTCGCCGACACGCCCACCATGGGTTGATCGGCGTGAAGTGGGGTGCAAAGGGAGGATCGTGACATTCGGTCACACTTCATCCAATCCCTCGGGGGCACCATGCACTCTGACATCGGCACCGCACAGGCCACATATCCGACACCTTCCGGCCCCGATGTGCGAGTGGAGGAACGGACCCTCGAATTCGAGGGTTTCGCGTACCACTGCCGCGTCGTCCACCAGGACTCTCCTCAGGCCGAACCGCTGCTGCTGCTGGGCGGTTCATCGCAGAACCGTCACGCATGGCTGCGGCACGAGAGGTGGCTGGCCGAGCACTGCACGACCGTCACTGTGGACCTGCCGGGCTACGGCGAGGCGGACTTCCTTCCCGTCGGCCACGGCCTGGACTTTCTCGCCGCCAACGTCCGGCACATGCTGACGGAGTTGGCCATGCCCCAAGTCAACCTGGTCGGCAGCTGCTTCGGCGGGGCCATCGCCCTGCGCTTCGCCCAGCAGTACCCCGGCCATGTGGCCAAGCTCGGCCTGGTCGGGATGACCAAGGTCATCCCGGACGACTATGCCGACGCGGTACCGCGCTGGACGCGGATGCTGGAGTGCGGCGACCTCGCCGGGATCGCCACCGAACTGGTCGAGCGCTTCATGTCACCGGCCGGCACCGGCGTCGTCCGCAAGCACCGGGTCGTCTCCCGGCTGCTCTTTCAGCAGTTCATGGCGCAGTCGGATGACGAGATCAGGATGTCGGTCGAGCACAACGCGCGCCTGATGAGCCACGACTGGTACCGGAACGAGCCGGTGCCCGCCGTGCCCTCCCTGGTTTTCACCGGCGAGTACGACACGCTCTGCACGCCTGCCATGGGGCGTGAGGTCGCCGCTTCGCTGCCCGCGGCGGCTTTCACCACCATCAAGGAGGCCGACCATCTGTCCCCGGTGGAAAGGATGGAGGAGTTCTCCGACCTGATCATCAGGTTCTGCACCCGTCGGCCGCTCACCGGACTGCCGTACTGCAACCCGGTCGAGATGCTGGGCACCGCCGTGCCGCGGCCGGTCATCCCGGCGCCGGGTGAGGCTGCGTCGGCGAGCCTGTGAGGCGACCGGATCACACACGAATGGCCGGACCCGTGTCGATCGGGTCCGGCCATTCGTCCGTCCGTGGCTCACCTGCCGGGAACCGGCTTGTCCTGGGGCGGCTGCCCAGGGCCCTGCCGTCCGGACTCAGCGCCCGGAGCTGGGAGCCACGAAGTTGTTGAGCGCGGGTGCCGTGTTGGAGCACTCCACGACGGTGCCGACCTGCGTCGTCCCGGGCTCCTGCGCGCCGGACGCGGGCTGATTCACGTCCTCGCGCGGAGCCGACGTGCATTCATGCGTCTGGTGAACCTGGTACTTGCCGTCCTCGCTGGTGTACGTGGCCTCACTCTTGCAGGTGACGTTGGCCTGCGCGTCACGGGTGCAACCGTCCTCGGGCCCTCCGGCGTGCGCCTGGGTAACACCCACGCCGGCCACGGCGAAGCCGCTCAGGAGCAACGAGGCGAGGGCGATCTTCTTCCGACTGAGCATGTGCTGCGTTCCTTCACGATTGGAAAAAAACGGGCCCGGTTGCCGGGCGCGTGGCTCGGAAACCGGGACCCGTTCTCAGGTGCTTACTCGACTACCGGCGCTCAGAAAGCGCTGTTGGCGCACGTCACGGTCGAGCCCTGCTTGGTGAGCTGGGCACCCGGGTCACCCTCGCCGCCGAGCGCGTTGCCGGCCAGGCCGTTGAGGATGCCGACATTGCCGAGGACGTCGACGTTCAGGTCGTGCGAGGAACAGGCGTTGGCCTGCTCCACACCGATGCTCGGGCCGCCGCCGGCGTGTGCCGTGCCGGCGCCGATGAAGCCGACGCTGCCGAGCATGGCAACCACGACGGCAGCCTTCTGAAGCTTGCGCATTTGTTCTCCGTTTGGGTTCGCTACAACACGGTCCGTGATGAACCGTGCGCTTACAGTTACGAGACTAGGGGAGATCATCCAGCCTCGCTCGACGGCGCGCCGAAAGCGGAGAGTGACAGCCGCCATTCGGCCGAGCGCACTGATCATTCGCGCGCCGGGCGAGGCGTGCCGGTGTCCCACCGGAGGCGGCGGGAGGGCGGACGAGGACTCCGCGCACAACAAAGACGGCGGGCCGCCCCCAAGGGGCGGCCCGCCGCTGTGCCGCGTTCTAGGCGGTCAGCCGCCGAAGGCGCTGTTGGTGCAGCTAACGCTCGAGCCCTGCTTGGTGACCTGGGCGCCGGGGTCGCCCTCGCCGCCGAGCAGGTTGCCCAGCACGCCGTTGGCGACGCCGACGTTGCCGAGGATGTCGATGTTCAGGTCGTGCGACTTGCACTCGTTGGCCTGCGACACCTCGATGTCCGAGCCGTGGTCGCCGGCGAACGCGGTGCCTGCGCCGAGGAAGCCGACACTACCGAGCATGGCAACCACGACGGCAGCCTTCTGAAGCTTGCGCATTTCTTCTCCGTTTGTTCAGTACAACAACACGGTCCGTGGTGGTCCGTGCGCTTACAGTGACGAGATTAGTGGGGAAATGTCCAGCCGCACTCAACGGCGCGCCGGGGGTGGAGGACAGCCGGCGTCGGTTCGACCTGGGGTGGAGTCTGCGACGCCTTGCGCGGCGGGGTCCCTCGGGTCATACGTGAGGGGTGGGCGGCCGCACGGAATCACTCGTTCGGCCGCCCACCCCTCACGGGAGCGGGGTTTCCGCGATGTGTGGAATCAGTCCTTGATGAAGGCGTTGTTCACCTGGGTGCAGGTGTCGCCCTGGGTCTTGGCGTCGGAGAGCAGGGCGATCGGAATGTTGGCCTCGACCACCGTCTGGGGGCTGCACTCCTGGGACGGGCGGAAGACGTTGTTCTGCGTGTAGTTCGCGCCCTGCGGCGCGGCCTGCGGGAGGACCTGCGGAAGCGACGCGACCGGCGCCACCTGGGGCGAGATCTGCGGTGCTACCTGCGGGGCGACCTGAGTGCTCTCCGGAGCGGCCTGCGGAGCCTGCACCGGCGCGGCCTGCGGAGCCGCCTGCGGGGCCTGCACCGGAGCGGCCAGCGGGGCCTGCACCGGAGCCGCCTGCGGGGCCTGCACCGGAGCCGCCTGCGGGGCCTGCACCGGAGCCGCCTGCGGGGCCTGCACCGGGGCCGCCTGCGGGGCCTGCTCCGGGTAGGCCTGCTGCTGCGGAGCCTGCTCCGGGGCCTGCTCCGGGTAGGCCTGCTGCTGCGGAGCCTGCTCCGGGGCCTGCTCCGGGGCCTGCTCGGGCGCCTGCTCCGGGTAGGCCTGCTGCTGCGGAGCCTGCTCCGGGGCCTGCTCCGGGTAGGCCTGCTGCTGCGGAGCCTGCTCCGGGGCCTGCTCGGGCGCCTGCTCCGGGTAGGCCTGCTGCTGCGGAGCCTGCTGCTGGGCCTGCTGCGGAGCCTGCTCCGGGTAGGCCTGCTGCTGCGGAGCCTGCTCCGACTGCGTGGCGGTCTGGCCCTCGTAGGCGGGAGGGGGACCGTCGGCGAAGCCTACGCCGGCACCGATGCCGGACAGACTGCCGATGGCGAGGGTGACGACTGCCATCTTCTGAAGCTTGCGCATGAAACTTTGGCCCTTCAGGTATATACACGGGGCTTCGAGCACCCGCAGTGAGTGCGCAAACGCTAACAGTAGCGACCAAGAGTTTTTATCCGCTTTGCTCCGTGTCGGACCCTGTCAGCAGCGCATTCCGGTGGCCTCTTCGCGCAGGCTTCCACCGTGCGGCCTGCAGTGTGGCCGTCCCTCTCCCGGCCCCGCCGTCGGCACGAGCCGGTCAACCTGGCGCCACCGAGAACCCACGCGTGGCCCAACGTCCAGGCACGGGATTGACATGACTACCGTTCTCGGTCCCCCGACAGCAGGTGCAGCCGCAGCGCCAGCTGAAGCTCCAGCGCCCGGTCGGGCTCGTTCCAGTCCCGCCCCAGCAGCACCTGGATGCGATCCAGCCGCTGCACCACCGTATTGACGTGCACGTGGAGTTCGTCCTTGGCCCGGATGAGGCTGCCCCCGGCCCCGAAGTACGCGCTCAGGGTGCGTACAAGATGCGTGCCGCGCCGCGCGTCGTACCGGAGCAGCGGGCCCAGCACGGTGGAGACGAACCCGTCGACGTCCTGCGCATTGCCCAGCACCACGCCGAGGAAGCCGAGTTCGTCGACGCAGGCACCTTCTCCGGACCGGCCCAGGACCCGCATCGCGCGCAGGCAGCGGGCCGCTTCCGCGTACGCGGCGGCGAGCTCGCCCGGCCCGCGCGCCGGTCCCGCGGCGGCAACGGTGACGGGCCCCTGGACCAGGTGGCCGAGCTGGGAAGCCGCTGCCCGGGCCGCGCCGCCCGCGACAGCAGTGGTCCCACCGCGTTCGCACTCGATCAGGAGCACCACTGTTCCGGCGTGTTCGGCGCTCACCCCGTGGATGTCCCCGCCGAACAGATAGCGCATGGCAGCGCCGCCCAGCTTCTCCCGCGCGTGCGCGTCGGCCTCCGCCACCAGCAGCAGATGCGGTCGGTCCAGGTCGATGCCGAGGCGCCGGCCGCGTTCGGCCAGTCCGGCCGGATCACGTCCCGCGTCGCCCAGCAGATCGCTGATCAGCTCGCCCCGTATCCGGTTCTCGGTCTCGGCGACCGTGCGACGCAGGAGCAGGAGCAGACCGGTGACGACAGCGGCACGTTCGAAGAGCCGCCGGTCGGAGTCGTCGAGGCGGTCCGGCCGGTGCAGCACCAGACTGGCCAGGAGTTCCTGGCCGGCGAGCACGGCACAGATCCACCGACCGCCGCGGTGCACCGCGCGCCCTCCGTGCCGGGACTCCTCGGCGGTCCCGGCGAGCCAGCCCGCGTCCATGCTGTCCACGGCGAACACCCCGCCGTGCGGCGATACGGCCGCCAGTGGCCGCCCGACCGGATCGTGAATGGTCAGGGGGCTGTCCAGCAGCCCCGCCACGGACGCGGCGACATCCTTGACGTCGCCGCCGCGCAGCACCAGGTCGGTGAGCCGGTCGTGGGCCTCCTCGGCACGTTGCATCGCGGCAGAGTGGGCGCGTACGGCGGCGTTGGCCTCGGCGAGTTCCGCGTTCGCCCCGGCGAGTTCGGCGAGGGCCGATCTGGTGTCGTCCAGCGCCCGGGCCGTGTCGATGGCGATCGCGGCGTGGGCGGCCAGCGAGCACAGCAGGGCCACCTCCTCGGGGCCGAAGACGCGGGGGGCGCGGTCGGCCGCGAAGAGGACACCGATGACCTTTCCCGTACCGCCCCGGCTGGAGCCGAGCAGCAGGGGCACGCCCAGGATCGCGACGAGCCCCTCGTCCAGCACACCGGCGTTGATGTTGTGGGTGTGGTGGAAGCGGTCGTCGGTGCGGTAGTCGGGGGTGGCGTACGGGCTCGCCGTCTGCGCCACGAGTCCGCCGAGCCCTTCGCCCAGTTCGAGGCGCAGCCGCTGGAAGAGCACGGACACCGATCCGTCGGTGACCCGCATGTAGGTGTCCCCCGCCTCCTCGTCGGGGAGCGTGAGGTAGGCGGTGTCGGTGCCCAGCAGCATCCTGGCCCGCCGCACGATGGCCTTCAGCACATCGCCCAGGTCCCGTGAGGCCGCCAGGTCGCCCGCGGTGTCGAAGAGGGCGGTGAGCTGGAGTTCCCTGCGCCGGTGCTGGCGCAGGACCCCCCTGATCCGCAGGGCGGTGGCGGCTGCCCGCTCCACCTCGGCCAGTTCGGCGGCGGACACCCCGGCGGCCCGGGCCTCGGAGGTGACGACGCCGAGTTCCTCGGCGGGGGCGTCGTCGGCCAGCAGGTCGAGGAGGCGCGCCAGGAGAGGCGCGGCGGAGGGGGACGGTTCAGACATGGGCGGCCATCGTTCTTCGGTGGGGGGCGGAAGGTCAGTTGGCGGTCCAGCCGCCGTCCATCGCGAGGGAGGTTCCGGTGATGTGTCCCGTAGCGGGACCGCACAGCCACAGGACGGCGCCGGCGACGTCACCGGGTTCGATCAGCCGCTTGATGGCGCTGCGCTCCAGCATCACCCGGCCCACCACGTCCTGTTCCGAGATGCCGTGGCTGCGGGCCTGGTCGGCGATCTGGTTCTCGACCAGGGGAGTGCGAACGTAGCCGGGGCTGACGCAGTTGCTCGTCACCCCGTGCTCCGCCGCTTCGAGTGCGACCACCTTGCTGAGTCCCTCCAGTGCGTGCTTGGCCGAGACGTAGGCCGATTTGTAGGGGCTGGCGCGCAGCCCGTGTACGGACGAGATGTTGACCACGCGCCCCCAGCCGCGTTCGTACATGCCGGGGAGCGTACGGCGCAAGATGCGGAACGGTGCTTCCACCATCACCCGGTGGATCAGTGTGAAGCGGTCCGGCGGGAAGTCATGCACCGGTGCCACATGCTGCAGCCCCGCGTTGTTGACCACGATGTCCGAGCCGTCGGGCAGCGCGTCCACCGCCTCGGCCACGGAGAGGTCGGCCACCCAGGCCGTCCCGCCGATCCGCTCGGCCAGTTCCTTGACGGCGTCGGCGGCCTTGTCCACCACGTGCACATGGGCGCCCGCGGCGGCGAGTGCCTGCGCACAGGCCAGTCCGATGCCGCTCGCCGCACCGGTGACCAGCGCGGTGCGCCCGGCCAGGGACCGGTCTGCGGGGGGCGTGGGGGGTTCTTGATCAGGGGTCCGGGAAGTCTGCATGGGCGTCACCGTAAGGAGGTCACCGCCCGCATCACACGGGGTCGGTGCACACACCCTTCGGCGACGGCATGGTGGCGGCGTACATGGTGCCGGGGTGGGCGGCGGCCGCGCGGATCCGGGGCCGGCAGCCGGATGCAGAAGACCGGGAACCGGACGCAAGAGGAGTGCCGCACACAGCACGGCGCCGCGGATGGCCCCCTGCCACATGGGCGGAGCCCGCTCCGGCTCATAGGTTCCCGCAGCAGTCCGCACGTCCGACCAGGGAGGCCCCACCGTGCGCCCACCGATCCTCCGACGCCTGTTCCGCCGCGTCGCCTCCACCGCAGTCCTCGGTCTGCTCGCCGCGACCCTCGGTACGGCCGTGACCGCCCCGCCGGCCGCGGCCGCCGCCGGTCTGACGCAGGTCACCGGCTTCGGTACGAACCCCGGCAATCTGCAGATGTTCGCGTACACCCCGGACAACCTGGCGGCCGGAGCGCCGCTGGTCGTCGCCCTGCACGGCTGCACCCAGACGGCCAACGCCTACTACACCAACTCGGGCTGGCCGAAGTTCGCCGACGCCTGGGGCTTCGACGTCGTCTTCCCGCAGACGACGTCGGCGAACAACTCGCTGTCCTGCTTCGGCTGGTTCGACCAGGCGGAGAGCACCCGGGGCCGGGGCGAGGCCGCGTCCATCGTGCAGATGGTCGAGTACGCGAAGCAGACGTACGGCTCCGACGGCCGCCGGGTGTACGTCACCGGGCTCTCCGCGGGCGGCGGCATGACGGCCGATCTGCTCGCCGCGTACCCGGATGTGTTCGCGGGCGGGTCCGTGGCCTCCGGGCTGCCCGCGCAGTGCGCCACCAGCCAGGCCGCCGCGTCCGGCTGCCAGACCGGGCCGCAGAAGCTGACGCCCGCCCAGTGGGGCGACAAGGTCCGCAACTCCTACCCCGGCCACACCGGGCCGTGGCCCCGGGTCGCGATCTGGCAGGGCACCTCGGACTACACGGTCTACCCGGCCAACGCCACCGCGCTGCGCGACCAGTGGACCGATGTCTGGGGCATCGGCCAGACCCCGTCCAGCACCCGGAGCCTGCCCGGCAACACCACGCAGACCACCTACGACGACGCCTCCGGCCGGCCGGCCGTGGAGATGTTCTCCGTGTCCGGCATGGGGCACGGTCTGCCGGTGAGCCCGGGCTCGGGCGCCGATCAGTGCGGGTCGACGGCCGCGTACTTCCTGAACACCATCTGCTCCACGTACTACACGGGTGTGTTCTGGGGTCTGGACCAGGGCACCCCGGGCGGTGGGGACGGGCTGCCGGCCCCCGCCGGGCTGAAGGTCACCGGGGTCACCGACAGCACCGCGTCGCTGTCGTGGAACGCGGTCGCGGGAGCGGCCTCGTACAAGGTGTTCCGCGACGGCACCGCGGTGGGCTCGCCCACCTCGCCGTCCTTCACCGACACCGGGCTGTCCGCCGGGGTCTCCTACCGCTACACCGTGGCGGCGGCCGACTCCTCGGGCACCGCCGGAGCCGTCACGTCCGCGGTGACCGCGACCACCTCCGGCGGCCAGGCCCCCGCCCGGTGCTTCACCGCGACGAACTACGCGCATGTGGCGGCGGGGCGCGCGTACACCTCGGGCGGTTACGTGTACGCGAACGGCTCCGCGCAGAACATGGGGCTGTACAACGTGTTCGTCACCCACACGCTCAGGGAGTCACCGGCCGGCCACTTCGTGATCGCGGACTCCGGTTGTCAGGCCGGGTCCTCGTAGTCGCCCCGGATCGCCTCGGGCAGCTCACAGCCGTCCTCGACGGCTGTGAGCGACACGACCTGCTCCGTGCCGAAGCCCTCCATCGCGTAGTGCCGGGCGTACACCTTCCAGCCCCGCTTGGCGAGGGTCCGGAAGGTGACGTCCTGCTCGGCGTGGCTGGAGACGATCTCCCAGTCCTGGGTGCGGAGCGCCTTGACGGCGGCTTCGAAGGCCTGGGCCGCGTCCGCCGCCGGCGCGTCCCCCATCCAGGGCGCCACGCATTCCTGCCAGGCCCCCTCGGGCATGCCGTCCGTGGAGGTGTCGCCCGGCGGGAGCCCCGCCGCGTCGGCGAAGGCCGCTATCTCGTCGGCCACCGTCTGTTTGGTGAACGGTGCGACGGGCACGGGCGACGGCTTCGGTGCGCTGTCGCTCCGGCCGACAAGACCGCAGCCCGCGGCCATGGTCATGAATGTGCTCACCGCGGCCGTCACGGCCACAGTTCTTCTTGTACGCACAGGTGCTTCCCGCCCCGGTCGTTCCTCCCCACGGGCGGGTGCCCGTGCGATCCCCGCCGGAGTTTCGCATGCGCTCTGACCTGCTGGGAAGGCCTTTCCTCCGTCGTCCTGCGGCAGGTCCACCGGCGCGGAGCCGTCCGCCCGGAGAGGGCACGGAGGCGCCCCGGTAGAGTGAGCGGGTCGTCATCATGCCCGTACGGGGGGAAGCCGGTGCGAATCCGGCGCTGGCCCGCAGCCGTCATCCGCCCGCAGGGGTGGTGAGCCGGAATGCCCCGTCCGTGAGCGTGACCGGCTCGTGCCACCGGAACCCCGGTGGCCGGCACCGTCGAGGTATACGGGGCCCGAGCCCGGTGCATCCGTGTGCCTGTGCCCGGTCCTCGCAGGAGAGGCCCAGCCCGCCATGACCGTACGCCGCCGCGCGGCAGCACTCGCGATCACCGCCGTGCTCTGTTCCGCAGCCGCCCCCGCAGCGGTCGCCGCACCGAGTCCGTCCCCGTCGGCGGACCTGCCTGCCGGGCTGTACGGCACGAAGGACCCCACGTACGACGGTGTGTGGCGCCAGTCGCTGGCCTTCCTCGCCCAGAAGATCGAACTGGTCACGCCCGCCACGGAGTCGGTGGACTGGCTGGTGGGCCAGCAGTGCGACGACGGAGCCTTCGCCTCGTACCGCGACGCGTCCAAGCCCTGTGGCGCGAAGACGGTGGCGGACACCAACGCGACCGCGGCCGCGGTCCAGGCCATGGTCGAGCTCGCCGTGCACCGCGAGGTCGTGGACATGGGCGTCGGCTTCCTCAAGTCCGTACAGAACGAGGACGGCGGCTGGGGGTACAACCCGGGCAGCCCGAGCGACGCCAACTCCACCGCCGTCGTGATCGGAGCGCTGGCCCGCGCGGGTGTGCCGCTGGCCGACGTCACGACCGACGGCGGGAAGACGCCGTACACGGCGCTGCAGACGTTCGCTCTGCCGTGCGGCGGCGAAGGCGGCGGCGCTTTCGCGTACCAGCCGGACAAGGACGGCAAGCTCGCCGCCAACGCGGACGCCACGGCGGCCGCGGTGCTCGGTGCGATGGGCAAGGGCCTGGCCGCCGGTAACTCCAACGCGGTGAAGGCCCCCGTCTGCCACAAGGGCACCGGCCTCACCGCCGAACAGTCCGCGCAGAACGGCGCCTACTACCTCGCGGGCGCGCTCGCGGAGTCGGGCCATCTGGAGCTCCCGCCGATGCCGGGTGCCGAGGACTCCTCGCCGCAGCCGGACTTCGGCAACACCGCCGACGCGGTCGTCGCCCTGGCGGCGTCCGGCCACAAGGACAAGGCGGCCGGAGCGGTCACGTATCTGAAGAAGAACGCGCAGGGCTGGGCCAAGGAGGGCGGCCCCGCCGCCACTGCCCAGCTGGTGCTCGCCGCACACGCGACGGGCGCGGACGCCCGTGACTTCGGCGGCGTCGACCTCGTCAAGCAGCTCAACGCGTCCGGCCCCAAGCCCGCCGCCACCGCCGTGCCCTCGCCGACGGCGTCGGCGCAGCAGCCGAAGGACACGAGCAGCGACGACGGCGGACTGGGTGTCTGGTGGCTCGTCGGTATCGGTCTCGCCTTCGGAGCGGGCATCGGCTTCCTGCTCAGCGGACGCCGGAAGAACCAGCAGCTGTGAGGCGCACGCCGGTCACCGCGGCGCTCCTTCTCCTCATCGGCGCTCTGCTGACCGTGCTGGGCGCGGGAAGCGCGCAGGCGGCCGGTTACCGCTACTGGTCGTTCTGGGAGAGCGACGGCGGGAAGGGCTGGACGTACGCCACGCAGGGCCCGTCCCTGATCCGGCCGGACGACGGCACGGTGCAGGGTTTCCGGTTCTCGGTGAGCGAGGACTCGCAGGATTCGGCCCAGCCGCGCCGGGCCCCGGACTTCGGGGCGATCTGTGCGGGCACCCCCGCGAAGGACGGCCGCAAGCGGATCGCGCTGGTCGTCGACTCGGGTACGGCGGCGGACGCCCCGGACGGCGAGAAGCCTCCCGCGCTGCGTACCGCGTGCGCGCAGGTGGCGCCGGACGCGAGCTCCGCCGAGGCGCTCGCCTCGGTGGCGAAGCCGCTGCGGTACGACAGTTCCGCGATGCTCTGCGCGATATCGGGCTATCCCGCATCGGGCTGCGGTGAGCAGGTCGGTGAGGACTCCGGTGCCGCGGAGTCCGGCGGACCGGCCACGGCGTCCGCCACGGACGACGCCGTCGGCGCCTCCGGCGGCGGCGGTCCGTCGGCCGGCGTGCTGGCCGGGGTCGGCGCGGTCCTCCTGCTCGGTGTCGCCGCGGTGCTGCAGGCCCGACGCCGCCGATGACCCGTTCCACCGGCACGGCCCGGCTCCACCGTGCGCGGCGCGCACCCGAGGCCACCCGCAGCAACGCGCTGCCGGCCGGAGCCTGGTGGCTGTGGGCGCTCGGCCTCGCCACGGCCGCGTCCCGTACGACCAATCCGCTGCTGCTCGGCCTGCTGGTGGGCGTGGCGGGTTATGTGGTGGCAGCTCGCCGGACGGATGCGCCGTGGGCCCGCTCGTACGGGGCGTTCATCAAGCTGGGGCTGTTCGTCGTCGGTGTGCGGCTGGTCTTCTCCGTGTTCCTCGGCTCGCCGATCCCGGGGACGCACACAGCATTCACCCTGCCCGAAGTGCCGCTGCCCGACTGGGCGCAGGGGGTCAGGATCGGCGGCCGGGTCACCGCCGAACAGCTGGTCTTCGCGTTGTACGACGGAGCGAAGCTGGCCACCCTGCTGATCTGTGTGGGGGCGGCGAACTCGCTGGCCAACCCCGCCCGGCTCCTGAAGTCGCTGCCGGGCGCACTGTACGAGGCGGGGGTCGCCGTCGTCGTCGCGATGACCTTCGCGCCGAACATGGTCGCCGATGTGGTGCGGCTGCGGACGGCCCGGAGGCTGCGGGGGCGTGCGACCGGCGGGATCGGGGCGGTGCTCCAGATCGGACTGCCGGTGCTGGAGGGCGCGCTGGAGCGTTCGGTGGCGGTGGCGGCTTCGATGGACGCGCGGGGGTACGGGCGCACGGCCCAGGTTCCGCCCGCCGTCCGGCACACCACGAACGCGCTCACGCTCGGCGGGCTGCTGGGCGTGTGCGCGGGAACGTACGGGCTGCTGGCCGTGCAGGGCGCGGTGTACGGGCTGCCGCTGCTGCTCGCCGGGCTGGTCGCGGCGATGGCCGGACTCAGACTCGGCGGGCGCCGCTCGGTCCGTACCCGCTACCGGCCGGACCGGTGGGGTGTACGGGCCTGGCTGGTCGCGGGCTCGGGCGTGGTCGTCGCGGCGGTGATGATCCGGGCGGGGAGCGCCGATCCGGCGGCGCTGCGCCCCGGTGTCGTACCGCTGACCGCTCCCGTACTGCCGCTGTGGCCCGCTGCCGCGGTGCTGGCCGGGCTGTTGCCCGCCGTGGTGGCGCCCGTCCCGCCGCCGATCTCCCGCACGTCCAAGGAGCAGCCGTGATCCGGTTCGAACAGGTTTCGGTGCAGTACGAGGGCACGGGCCGTCCCACGCTCTCGGGCGTCGACCTCACCGTCCCCGAGGGTGAGCTGGCGCTGCTCGTCGGCCCGTCCGGAGTCGGCAAGTCGACTCTGCTGGGTGCCGTCTCCGGTCTCGTACCGCATTTCACCGGCGGCGTGCTGCGGGGCAGGGTCACGGTCGACGGCCGTGACACCCGTACCCACAAACCCCGTGAACTCGCCGATCTCGTCGGCACGGTGGGCCAGGACCCGCTCGCCCACTTCGTCACGGACACGGTCGAGGACGAGCTGGCGTACGGCATGGAGTCGCTCGGCCTCGCCCCCGATGTGATGCGGCGGCGGGTCGAGGAGACGCTGGACCTGCTGGGTCTGGCCGAACTGCGCGACCGGCCGATCTCCACGCTGTCCGGGGGCCAGCAGCAGCGCGTCGCGATCGGCTCGGTCCTCACTCCGCACCCCAAGGTCCTGGTCCTCGACGAGCCGACGTCCGCGCTGGATCCGGCGGCGGCCGAGGAGGTGCTGGCGGTGCTCCAGCGTCTGGTGCACGACCTGGGTACGACGGTACTGATGGCCGAGCACCGGCTGGAGCGGGTGGTGCAGTACGCGGACCGGATCGTCCTGCTGCCCTCGCCGGGCGCAGCCCCGGTCATGGGCACCCCCGCGGACATCATGGCCGTCTCTCCGGTACGCCCGCCGGTGGTGGCCCTCGGGCTGCTGGCGGGCTGGGAGCCGCTGCCGCTGTCGGTGCGCGACGCACGGCGCCGGGGGGCGGAACTCCGGGAGCGGCTGGCGCAGGTCCAGCTGCCGCCTGCGCCGACGTCCCCGGACGCGGTCCTCGCCCCCCTCCCCGCTCCCGCCGCCGCATCCGCGGGGTTCATCGGCCGACTGCTCGGCCGCCGCCCGATCACCGCACCCGGGCCCCTTGCGGGCGACGCCGTCACCCGGGTCGAGAACCTCGGTGTGCGACGCGGGCGGGTCGAGGCGCTGCGCCGGGTGACGCTGTCCGTCGCGCCCGGCGAGACCGTGGCCCTGATGGGCCGCAACGGTGCGGGCAAGTCGACCCTGCTGTCCACGCTCGTCGGAATGATCGAGCCCACCACGGGTTCCGTACGCGTGGGCGGCCTGGTCCCCTCCCGTACGGCTCCGCGCGACATGGTGCGCCGGGTCGGGCTCGTACCGCAGGAACCACGCGATCTGCTGTACGCCGACACGGTCGCCGGCGAGTGCGCGGCGGCCGACTCCGACGCGGGGGCGCCCGCGGGCAGCTGCCGTGCCCTGGTCTCCGAGCTGCTGCCCGGTGTGCCGGACGACACCCACCCCCGCGACCTGTCCGAGGGGCAGCGGCTCGCCCTGGCCCTCGCCCTGGTGCTCACCGCCCGTCCGCCGCTCCTCCTCCTGGACGAGCCGACGCGCGGCCTCGACTACGCGGCGAAGGCCCGGCTGATCGGGGTGCTCCGCAGGCTGGCCGCCGACGGCCACGCCATCGTCCTGGCCACACACGATGTGGAGCTGGCGGCGGAACTGGCCCAACGGGTGGTGATCCTCGCCGACGGCGAGATCGTCGCCGACGGTCCGACACGGCAGGTCGTGGTCTCCTCCCCCGCGTTCGCCCCGCAGACCTCGAAGATCCTGGCCCCGCAGGAGTGGCTGACCGTGGCGCAGGTACGCACGGCGCTGGAAGCGTCCGCTCCCGGGGAGCCCACCGCATGACCGGCCCCCGTCCGGCCCGCCCGGTCCGTCTCGGCCCGCGTGCCGCTGCCGCCCTCGTCCTGGTCAGCGCGATCGGGGTGATCGCCTTCGGCTGGCCGCTGCTGGCCGGCCGGGGCTCCGGTCTCGCCGCCCACGCCCAGGACGCGCCGTGGCTGTTCGCCGCGCTGCTCGTCCTGCTCGTCGGCGTGGTCGTCGCGACGATCGCGGACGGTGGCCTGGACGCGAAGGCGGTGGCGATGCTCGGCGTCCTCGCTGCGGTCGGCGCCGCGCTGCGCCCCCTGGGTGCGGGGACGGCGGGCCTGGAACCCATGTTCTTCCTGATGGTGCTGAGCGGCCGGGTCCTCGGCCCGGGCTTCGCTTTCGTGCTCGGCTCGGTGACGTTGTTCGCCTCCGCCCTGCTCACCGGAGGGGTGGGTCCGTGGATGCCGTTCCAGATGCTGTCGATGGGCTGGTTCGCGATGGGCGCGGGCCTGCTGCCCGGCCCGGACCGGCTGCGGGGCCGGGGCGAGGTGCTGATGCTCGCGGCGTACGGTTTCGTGGCGGCGTTCGCGTACGGCACGGTGATGAACCTGCAGGGCTGGACGATCGTGCCCGGGCTCGGTTCCGGGATCTCCTTCGTCCCGGGTGACCCACTGCACGAGAACCTGGTCCGCTTCCTCGCGTACTGCGTGGCCACCTCGCTGGGCTGGGACCTGGGCCGCGCCGTCCTCACCGTCGCCCTGACCCTCACCATCGGCCCCACCCTGCTGAAGGCCCTGCGCCGGGCGACCCGGCGTGCGGCCTTCGAGGCCGAGGTCACATTCGAGGTCCCGAAGCGGTGAGGGTGCCCACAGGACCATGGTCCTGTACTACCGGGCACCGGAGAGCCGAGAACTCCGCCCGCGCACCCGCTTCCCGTCCGGCGCGGTCTTCGGGCCGGGCCCTTCGGTCAGGGACTCCGGCCCCGCTACGACGCACGGTCGTACCGGCGGTCGTTGCGCGGTCCGGACGGCATCGCTCACGATGGATGACGTCGCCGAGCACCGCAGTGTCCGCCCGAACGGACCGCGGTCGACGAGTACCGCTCCCGCACTTCAGGACCGGCCGCGACATCCCCGTCCCCGACGTTAGGTTCTACGTGTCGTCTGCCCGTCGCATGCTCACCCGGCCCCGCATCACCCGTCGCAGGGCCGCTGTCACCGGTGCCTCCGTGCTGCTGGGTGCCACCGGACTGGCCCTCGGCGTGACCCCGGCGATGGCTGCCCCCGCCGCCGCTCCGACGACCACGACGAGCGCGCAGGCAACGGCGAAGAAGATGATCGACGACAGCGCCCAGTACGAGTGCTTCAACAAGATCGTGGACCACGAGAGCGACTGGGACGTACACGCCTCCAACGCCTCCTCCGGCGCGTACGGCCTGGTCCAGGCCCTGCCCGGCTCGAAGATGGCGTCGGCGGGCTCCGACTGGCAGACCAACGCCGAGACGCAGATCAAGTGGGGCGTCGACTACATGGAGGACCGCTACGGCAGCCCGTGCGGCGCCTGGGACTTCTGGCAGTCCAACGGCTGGTACTGATCCCCCCACACGCATGTCGCAGGGCCCCGACCGGTTCACCGGTCGGGGCCCTGCGGTGTGTGCGTGCGTTCACGTCCGCTGGGCGGCGAGCCGGACGGGGGCGTTCTGGGCCCCGTATCCGTCGTATCCGCCCATGCGCTCGACGAGTTCGAAGAAGAGGCTGCCGATCGTCGCGGAGTAGCAGTGCCGGAACTCCCCCTTCTCGTCACGGTCGTAGAGGATGCCGAGTTCGCGGTACGTCTCCAGCTCGCCGGGGGCGAACTCGTGGCGCGCGGCCAGGTCGTCGTAGTAGTTGGCGGGCACCGGCAGCAGCCGGGCGCCGGCCGCGCGGGCGCGGCGGACCGCGGTGACGAGGTCGTCGGTGACCAGGGCCACGTGTTGGGGGCGTGCGGGGTCGTCCGTGGGAGATGCACCCACGCCGAGGGCGATGCGCACGGTTCCTTCGGGGTTACTGGCGGCGCGGCTGCGGAGCAGGCCGTACGGGTCCGCGAGGTCGATGCTCGCGTGCGGTTGGAGGCCGAGCACACTGCGGTGGAAGAGGGCCGCCTCGTCGAACTGGTGCCAGGGCTGGGTGAGCGCGACATGGTCGATGCGTGTGACGCCGATACCGCCCGGCGTGTGCGCGGCGGGGGTGAAGTCACCGGTCCAGCTGGGGTGCCCGGGGCGGCCCGTGGCGCAGAAGAAGAATTCGGTGCCGTCGGGCGCGGCCACCGCGTCCAGCGGGGCGTCCAGGGGTGCGCGGCGCCTGGGCAGTACGGGGGCGAGAAGGGACTCCGCCCGGGAGGATGCCGCCGCCGGGTCGGGATTCTCCAGGCCGATGGCGGTGAGTGAGGGGTCCGGCCGGTGACTGCCGGTGTCGGTGTTGAGGAGGATGCGGGCCGCGCCCTGTTCCCAGAGGTCCACCGGCTTGCCGGAGTGCCTGGCCGTGCGGGAGAAGCCGAGCGCGGTCAGCAGGGGCGTGATCCTGGCCGTGTCGGCGGTGGCGATCTCGACGAAGGCGAATCCGGTGGGAACGACCGGCGCCGGGGGTGTGGTCAGGCCCGCGGACTCCTGCAGCAGGGCCAGGGAACGCTGGGCGTCCACCGCGGTGCGGCCCGCCTCCGCCTGGCGGAAGACGTCGTTGAAGACCTCCAGGGAGAGGGGGCCCTCGTAGCCGGCCCGTACAGCGGCCCCGACCAGCCCGGCTACGTCGAGGTCTCCCTGGCCCGGGAAGCAGCGGTAGTGGCGGCTCCACTGCAGGACGTCCAGGGCCATCAGCGGGGCGTCGGCGAGCTGCAGGAAGAAGATCTTGTCGCCGGGGATGTCCTCGATCCCTGCGGGGTCGGAGCCCCGGGCGAGGATGTGGAAGCTGTCCAGGCAGACACCGAGAGCCGGATGGTCCGCGGCTTCGACGATGCGCCAGGCGTGGTCGTACGTACTGACGTGACGGCCCCACGCCAGCGCCTCGTACGCGATACGGATATCGAACTCCTGCGCGAGGTCCGCGAGTCGGCGGAGCTGCTCGGCGGCGAGTGCGTCGTCGTCGTGGGCCTGCGGCGAAACGCTGGAGCAGACCAGGACCGTGTCGGCACCGAGTCGCCGCATCAGACGGAACTTGTGCTCGGCACGCCGCAGGTTGCGGGCGAACTCGCCCTCGGGAACGGCCTCGATGTCGCGCATCGGCTGGTAGAGGTCGATCGTCAGGCCGAGGTCCGCGGTGCGTTCCCTGATCTCCTCCGGGGTGAGCGGGCTGCCGATCAGGTCGTTCTCGAAGATCTCGACTCCGTCGAAGCCGGCGCGCGCGGCCGCGGTGAGCTTCTCGGTGAGCGGGCCGCTGAGCGAGACGGTGGCGATGGACGTACGCATGTCGGTCCTCCGGGCTTCGGGCTTCGGGCTTCGGGCTTCGGGCTTCTGGCTTCGGCTTCGGGCTTCTGGCTTCGGTGGGCTTCGGAGCGGTGCGGTGCACTTCAGTGCGGTTCGGTGGGCTTCAGTCGGCGGACGTGAGATCGGCGATGTCGGCGAGCATGCGCGCGGTGTCGGGTTCGCGGCCGGTGAACAGCCGGAAGGAGTCGGCGGCCTGGTAGGCGGCCATGCCGCCGCCGTCGAGGGTGGCGCAGCCGAGCGCGCGGGCTGTGCGTACGAGGGCCGTCTCCAGCGGGCGGTAGACGACCTCGGAGACCCACAGGCCGGGGTGCAGCAGGTCCGCGGGGAGCGGGAGTCCGGGGTGGGCGGCCATCCCGATGGGGGTGGCGTTGACCAGCCCGTCGGCACCCGCCGTCCGCGCGGCGATGTCGAGGAGGTCTGCGGCATCCGCCCGCCCCGCACCGAAGTGCCGGTTCAGGGACTCGGCGAGGGCGCCGGCCCGCTCGGGAACGGCGTCCAGCACGGTGAGCCGGCCGGAGCCCAGGGCGAGCAGGGCATGCGCGACGGCTGCTCCCGCTCCGCCGGCGCCCAGTTGCACGACCCGGTCCAACGACGCGTCGGGCAGCCCCCGGGCGAAGGACGCGGCGAAGCCCGTGGCGTCGGTGTTGTGGCCGGTCGCCCTGTCCCCCTCGAAGACAACGGTGTTGACCGCGCCGAGCGCCTCGGCCTGCGGGGAGAGTGCGTCCAGATGATCCAGGACCTGCTGTTTGCAGGGGTGGGTCACGTTGAGGCCGTCGTACCCCATGTCGCGTGCGGCGCGCACGAGTTCACCGGTCTTCTCCGGTGGGACACCGAGCGTGCCGATGTCGATGAGGCGGTAGAGATAGCGCAGGCCCTGCCGGTCCGCTTCCCGTTCGTGGAGCGCGGGGCTGAGCGAGGGGCCGATGCCGGAGCCGATGAGGCCGACGAGATACGAGTCCGGGCTCAACGGTTCTCCTCCAGGAGCTGGGCGAGGTGGGTGAGGGCCATGGCGTACCCGTGGGCACCCGCCCCGCAGATGACGGTGCCGACGACGCCCGAGACACAGCTGTGGTGGCGGAACGCTTCGCGCCGGTGGATGTTCGACAGGTGCACCTCCACGACGGGCAGCTCCACGGCGGCGAGCGCGTCGCGCAGGGCGACCGAGGTGTGGCTGTACCCGGCGGGATTGATCACGATGCCGCGGTGCGCGGTGCGGGCCTCGTGGACGGCGTCGATGAGCACGCCCTCGTGGTTGCTCTGCCGGCAGTCGGCGCGCAAACCGTGTTCCGCAGCGGTTCGGCGGCAGAGCTCCTCGATGTCGGCGAGGGTGCCCCTTCCGTAGACGGCGAGCTCGCGCAGACCGAGCAGGCCGAGATTCGGCCCGTTCAGCACAAGGACCGGGGCGCCCTGGGGTGCGTCGGCATGGTTCGGCATCGCTCACTTCCCGCTAATGTACGGACTGGTTAGTTAGTCATACCCAAAGCGAGCCGCCCTGGGAAGACCCCGGCCCGGATCAGCCGCTGCGACCCCCGGCTTCTAGAATCGCGAGCACTCACCGACGGCCCGCGGAGGATCCGGATGACCAGCACCCAAGGACCCGCCCAACCCGCCGGGCGCACCCGCGACGCGGCCCGCACACGGGACGAGATCCTCACCGTGGCCACGCAGGAATTCGCACGCCTCGGCTACACAGGCGCCCGGGTCGACGAGATCGCGGCCCGCACCCGCACGACGAAGCGGATGATCTATTACTACTTCGGGGGCAAGGAGCAGCTGTTCACCGCGGTGCTGGAGCGGGCGTACAGCAGGATCCGGCAGGCGGAACAGCTGCTGGATGTCGAGCACCTCGACCCCGTGGCGGCGGTCCGCCGACTGGCCGAGCTGACCTTCGACCACCATGAGGACCACCCGGACTTCATCCGGCTCGTCAGCATCGAGAACATCCATGAGGCCGAACACATCGCCGCCTCGGCGGAGTTGAGCCGGATCGGCTCCCCCGCGATCGATGTCCTGCGGCGCATCCTGGACACGGGCCGCACATCGGGGCTGTTCACGGCGGACATCGACGCGGTGGACCTGCACGCGATGATCAGTTCCTTCTGCTTCTTCCGGATCGCGAACCGGCACACCTTCGGCGCACTCTTCGGCCGCGACCTCGTCGCCCCCGGCCTGCGGGAGCACTACCGAACCATGCTCGGCGACATGATCATCGCCTATCTGACGGCCGACCGGGCGGCCTGAGCCCGCGGCCGGGGCAGGGCCGGGGGCGGTTCGGGAGCAGGGCCGGCGGAGACGGCCGCGGAGCATGTCCGGGTGCACCCGCGGACCACTGGGTTCTGCGCGGACTCTTGACAGGGCCGCCATCTCCTCGCAGCATCCGTAGCCATCCACAACTAACTACCTAGTGCGTTCATTAGCTGCGCCGGCTCGCTCCACCCGCTCGCTCTCCCCCACGGAACGTCCCCGAAGGAGTACGACGTGACCGTTCACGACCCCGCAACCGGTCCCCCGCTGCCTCAGGCCCAGCCCCGTAAGGCCGCGCTCGCCGCCTGGATCGGCAGCGCCCTGGAGTACTACGACTTCTTCATCTACGGCAGCGCGGCCGCGCTGATCTTCCCGAAGGTCTTCTTCGACGAGTCCGATCCCGCGAACGCGACGTTGCTGTCGCTGGCCACCTTCGGTGTCGCCTACGCCGCCCGTCCGGTCGGCGCGCTCTTCCTCGGCCATGTCGGAGACCGGGTCGGCCGCAAGAAGATCATGGTCTTCACGCTGATCCTGATGGGCCTCTCGACGTTCCTCATCGGCTGCCTGCCCACCCGGGAGCAGATCGGCGGCGCCGCTCCGGTCCTGCTCGTGCTCCTCCGTATCCTCCAGGGCATATCCGCGGCGGGCGAGCAGGCCAGCGCCAACTCCATGAGCCTGGAACACGCGCCGGCGCACCGGCGCGGCTACTTCACCAGCTTCACCATCAACGGAACGCAGGCCGGCCAGCTGATCGCGACCCTCGCCTTCATCCCGGTCGCCGCTCTGCCCGAGGAGCAACTGCTCTCCTGGGGCTGGCGCATCCCGTTCTGGCTGAGCATCGCCGTCGCGGTGACGGGTTACGTCATCCGCCGCACCCTGGAGGAGACACCCGTCTTCGCCAGGCAGGCAGCGACCGAAGGTGTGGCGAAGATGCCGCTCACCGTCCTGGTCCGCGACCACTGGGCCGATGTACTGCGGGTCGTCGGGTGCGCGGTGATCGCCACCGTCAGCACGATCTTCACCGTCTGGGCGCTGTCGTACGCGACCAGCGACGCCGTGGGCATGGGCCGGACCGGGATGCTGTGGGTCGGCGCCCTGGCCAATCTCGTCGCCCTGTTCACGATCCCGCTGTGGGCCCGGCTCTCGGACCGCATCGGGCGCAGGCCGGTCTTCCTGATCGGCGCCATCGGCAGTGCGGTGGCGATGCCGCTCTACCTGTGGGCGATCTCCACCGGCAGCTATCCCCTCGTGCTGGGGCTGGGGATCCTCGTCTTCGGTGTCGTCTACAGCGCCGCGAACGGCGTCTGGCCCTCGTTCTACGGCGAGATGTTCCCCACCCGGGTCAGGCTCTCGGGCATGGCGATCGGCACCCAGACCGGCTTCGCCATCGCCGGTTTCGCCGTGGCCTTCGCTTCGCAGATCGCCGGCCCCGACGGGGACAACTGGGCAGGCGTCGCGCTCTTCGCGGCCGCACTCTGCCTGCCGCCCGTGATCGCGGCGTTCACCGCCCGCGAGACCGCCCATGTGGAGACGGAGCACCTCGGGGAGCGCAGCGACGAGGTGACCCCGAAGGCCGGGATGTCGGTCGGGGTCTGATCCCGCCCGCCCTGCCCCGTCAGTGGCATCCTGCCGTGGCCCGGCCCCCCGTACGGCCGGGCCACTGCCCGCAGGGATCATGAGTCCCATGCATGCCCTGCTCTCCGGCTTCGCCCCCATCTGGACGCTGACCGCCATCGGTTACGCGGCCGGGCGCGGGCGGCTGCTCGGGGAGCAGGCCGAGGCGGTGCTCGGCCGTTTCGTCTTCCATGTGGCCATGCCCGCGGCGCTGTTCATGATGGTCTCGGACGCGCACCTGGGCTCGTTCGTGAACACCTCGGTGATCGCCTTCGCGGCCGGCACGGTGCTCGTCTGCGCTCTCGGCCTGCTGGTGGCCCGGCGCTTCTTCGGCCGCAAGACGGCCGACGGCGCGATCAGCGGTATGGCATCGGGGTACGTGAACTCGGCCAACCTCGGCATTCCGGTGGCCGTCCAGGTGCTGGGCGACGCGTCCTTCGTCGCCCAGGTCATCCTGTTCCAGGTGCTGCTGGTGTCCCCGGTGATCCTGACCCTGCTGGACACCGGCACGGACAGGGGCAGCGCCCACTGGCGTGCGGGGCTGCGCCGCATGCTGACCATGCCGGTCCGCAACCCGGTCATCATGGCCTCGCTGCTCGGCGTCGGTGTCTCGGCGACCGGGCTGCGGCTGCCGGTGGCGTTCACCCACTCCTGCGATCTGCTGGGGTCCGCAGCCGTTCCCACGGCCCTGATCACGCTCGGCCTGTCGCTGCACACCCGCCCGGAACCGGCGGGAACCACTGCCCCGGGCAACCGGGCGGAACTGGGGACGGTGGTGGCTCTCAAGACACTTCTGCAGCCCCTGATCGCCTTTGCCGTCGGCGGCCCGCTGCTCCTGGACCTCGCGGACCACCAGCTCCTCGCGGTGGTCCTGTGCTCCGCGCTGCCGACCGCCCAGAACGCCTTCATCTACGCCGGGCAGTACGCGCTGGACACCACGCTCGCCCGCAATGCGGTGGTGGCGTCCACGGTCGTGTCGATGGCCACGCTGTCCTTGGCGACCTGGGTGCTGGGACCGTCGGACGGCTGAGCCGTTCGAGTGGCGGACCTGTGGTTTCGGGCGGATGCTGGTCAGACGCGGCGATCCCGGCCGAAGGGGTGCCGGGGAGGCGGAAGTTGTCCCCGGCACCCCTTCGGCCCTCCCCCACGCGGCGCGCGGAGCTCCGCCGTTTGACGTTTCATCGGCGGACCGCAGCAGTGTCGTCGGTGCCGGGCCGGTTCGCGGGGGCCCCATGACGTCGGGTGGCGACACCGGCAGTTGTGGCTGGCCACACGGCGATGGCGATGAAGATCAGCTGCTCGGGAATCCTGAACCACAACGGCGTGGCCGGGTCTCCGTTGAGCGGGATGTTCTCGATGGCAGCGTAGACATTGGCCGGGAGCAGCAGCACGAAGAGCACCGCCAGACCGATCCCCGCCCTCGGGCGCGTCGCTGCCCGGACGAGTCCGACAGCACCGAGAAATTCCAGTACCCCGGTCGCGTAGACCATCACGCCGGGGAAACGGGACGAAGGGCGGGACCATGGCGGCCAAGTCGTGATGGCCGGGCATCACGCCGGTGCCTGACGGAGCGAAGTGCGCGGTCGCGGTGGCCACGAGCATGACAGCAAGGCCATGTATGGCGCTGGTTCGCCAGGTCGCGAACCGGCTGACGCCCAGCACGCCGAGGAGACGAAATCCCAGCGTCGGGCCGGCGAGAAGCATGAGGGTTCCGAACACGAGTGTCCTCCGACAGGGACGAGATGCGCAGGCTGGATGAGCCGGGCGGGAACGGCTCGGCGTTCCCGCGGCGTGATTTTGGGTCGTGGTGGTCGTCGTTGACGTGGGCACCGGTTGGACAGCGCCTGTCATGGGCTCGATGCTGCATCGACCGCGCGCCTCGGATCCCCAACTCCCGTCACCACGCCGCTATCCGACACCGCCCTACACTTGCCCGGTGGATTCGGTCACGCTGGACGCACTCGATCTGGGGCTCCTGCACGCTCTCCAACTCGACGGGCGCGCCTCCTTCAGCAGGATCGCCGACGTTCTCGATGTCTCCGACCGCACCGTCGCCCGCCGCTTCGGCAGACTCCGCACCACGGGGATCGCCCGAGTGGCCGGCGTGACCGACAGCGACCGCACAGGCCATGCCGAATGGCTGGTGCGCCTGCGTGTCCTGCCTTCCGGCATCGCCCCGCTCGCCCGCGCGTTGGCTTGTCGCCCCGACACCGCCTGGGTGAGCGTTGCTTCCAGCGGCACCGAGATCGTCTGTGTCTTCCGCGTCGCCGAGGAAGGCCCTGCGCCCCTGGGCGCGTTGGGCCGCCTCCCGCAGGGCACGCAGATCGACGCGCAACGGCTGTTGCGCCCGGTGATGGACCACCGCTGGATCGGCCGGACCTCGGCGCTCACCGAGGAGCAGATCTCCGTACTGAGGCCCACCCCCACCACGGACACCGCTCCGGTCCCCCTCACCGATCTCGACCGCCGGCTGTTACCCGCCCTGGCCGCGGACGGCCGTGCCGCCTACCCGGATCTCGCCCGGCAGGTCGGCTGGTCGGAATCCGCCGTCCGTCGCCGCCTGGATGAACTCCGCCGGTCAGGCGTTCTCCGCTTCGACGTCGAGGTCGACTCGGGGCTGTTCGGCTTCTCCGTGCAATGTGTGCTCTGGCTGACCGTCAGGCCCGCCCGGCTCAGCAGCGCCGCCCGAGCGCTGGCCGGTGATCCCGAAGCGGCCTTCGTCGGCAGCACGACCGGACCCCACAACCTCTTCGCGATCGTCGTCTGCCGAAACGCCTACGCTCTTCACACCTATCTCACCGACCGCATCGGCTCACTCGACGGCGTCGACCGCATGGAAACCGTGCTGATCACCTCCTACACCAAACGAGCCGCCCCGGCGCTTTGAGGAACAGTCCAGTGCCCGGTCCGGGGAACGTCAGCGTTTCCGGGGAACGTCAGCGTTTCCGGGGAACGTCAGCGTTTCCGGGGAACGTCAGCGTTTCCGGGGAACGTCAGCGTTTCCGGGGAACGTCAGTGTTTACTGCCCACCGGCTCGCCCACCGGGTTCCCGGCATCCTCCGCCGGTCCGGCTTCGACTGACGCACCCTCCGCCGCAGCGGGCTTGCGCCGCAGTGTCCGGGGCCCGGACAGGACGTACGTCAGGCCGAAGCCCATGGCCACGACCGCCGCGCCGCCGGCCGCGTCCAGCACCCAGTGATTGCCCGTGGCGACGATGGCGGAGATCGTGAAGAGCGGGTGCAGCAGGCCGAGCGCCTTCATCCACGCCTTCGGCGCGAGCAGCACGATCACCACACCGCACCACAGCGACCAGCCGAAGTGCAGCGACGGCATCGCCGCGTACTGGTTGGTCATCGACGTCAGCGTCCCGTAGTCCGGCTTCGCGAAGTCCTGCACACCGTGGACGGTGTCGATGAAGCCGAGGCCCGGCATCAGCCGCGGCGGGGCCAGCGGGTACAGCCAGAAGCCGACCAGGGCGAGAACCGTGGCGAAGCCGATGGAGCTGCGGGCCCAGCGGTAGTCCGAGGGCCGCCGTACGTACAGCACCCCGAGAATCGTGAGCGGCACGATGAAGTGGAACGTCGAGTAGTAGTAGTCGAAGAAGTCCCGCAGCCAGGTGACCTCCACGACCGCGTGGTTCGCCCAGTGCTCGATGTCGATGTGCAGCCACTGCTCGATGGAGTGGATCTGCCGGCCGTGTTCCTCGGCCGTGGAACGGCCCGCGGTCGCCGCCAGCCGCACCTTCGCGTACGCGGAGTAGACGACCCGGATGAGCAGGAGTTCCAGTAGCAGGTTGGGCCGGCTGAGCACCCGCCGCCAGAACGGCAGCAGCGGCACGCGTCTGAAGCGCGAGGCAACCGGCTCGGCGTAGTCCGTGGGGATCGGCCGCTGCCAGTGCGGCGAGGTGCGCGACAGGAACGGCGCCACGCAGGCCGCTCCGAGCGCCGCGATGAGCAGCACGTTGTCGCGTACGGGAAGGAGCGCGCCGACGTTCGGCAGCAGCATCTTCCCGGGCAGCGTGAGGACGAGCACCACGACCGCCGGCCAGACCAGCCGGTCCGAGGCCCGGGTGCCGACCCGTCCGACAACGGCGAGCAGCACCCAGAGCAGCTGGTGCTGCCAGGCAGTCGGCGAGAGCGCGACGGCCACGCAGCCGGTGACGGCGACGGCGAGGAGCAGCTGTCCGTCGCGGGCGTAGCCCACCGCGCGCCGCAGCCCGAGGAAGGTGACACCGGCGGCCAGAGCGAGGAAGAGCGCGATCTCCAGGGGGCCTTCGAACCCGAGGCGGAGCAGCGCGCCGTGCAGGGACTGGTTGGCCAGGCTGTCCGGGCGCTCGCCGAGTCCGGCGCCCGCGACATGGTGCACCCAGTAGGTCCAGGAGTCGCGTGGCATCGCCGCCGCGGCAAGCGCGGTGCAGGCGGCGAACGCGGCACCGCCGGTCACGGCGGCCTGCCGCCGGCCGGTGAGCCAGAGCAGCGCGGCGAAGAGCAGGACGGCCGGCTGGAGGGCCGCGGCGACGCCGATCAGCACGCCGGGAAGGCGTTCGCCGCGCGCCACGAAGCAGGCGACGAGAACCAGCAGGACGGGCAGGATGCTGGTCTGTCCCAGGTGCAGCGCGTTGCGGACGGGCAGCGACAGCATGAGCAGGGCGATCGCGACGGGCGCCGCGAGGAAGGTGGTGCGCCGGCTCACGGGGGTGGGCAGGGCGCGGGCGGCGACCAGGCCGAGCGCCGCGACGAGCAGTAGGGACCCGAAGGTCCACACGACGCCGAGGGTCTGCTCGGCCGAGGCCGTCAGGGGCTTCAGCACCAGTCCCGCGAAGGGCGTGCCGGTGAACCGGCCGGCGTCGTACACGGATCCCGCCACGTGCAGGACCCCGTTCTCACCGATCCAGGTCTCCAGGTCGGTGAGGCGTTCGCCGGGCGGCTGCCGCAGCACCACCGCCATCTGCCGAACCGCCAGTACTGCCACGAGCAGCCAGAGCACTGTCCGGGCCGCCCCGGTCCTCGTTCCCAGGTCCGCCGTCGCGTTCCCCCGCACACTGCGCTCCGCATTCGCCACGCGCGCCGCCCCTCCCACCGTTTGTGCACCGTCCCCTCGACCCGGGTATGTGCGGATGAAGCCTCGCATTAACCCTATGAGGTAGACACAATCAACCGATCCTAGCCAGTGCGCACAAGTGAGTCCTGGACCCACTCGTGCGTTCCGGGCGCATCCCGAGCGGCTCGCAGGACCTCCTCGTCCTGGGGTGTGAGTCACAACCCCTCCGACTGAGCCTGCTCATCGCCGCAGCCGCACCGCTGACCCTGCGGGCGCGACGGCGGCGGGGTGCACCGCTGCCCTGACGTCAGCCCTGGTGAACGGGGGCGTCCGCCTGCCAGCCCGCGAACAGGGGAACGTCCGCAGTGCCGTCCAGGACGACGATCCCGAACGGACGGTCGAACGCGATGTGCTGCGTCGGCTGCGGGCGGGGCGGGACCGACGTCCGCATCACCACGACCGTGACTGCCGCGGCCTCCACACCCTCCTCGGCGATCTTCACCACGGCTTCCTGGACCACGGCGGAGATGGCGAGGCGCTGCGGCGACATTCCGGAGAAGTCCGCGGCCGCGATGCTGGTCGCGAGCCTCACACCGAGCGCCGACAGCTGCTCGGTGACCTGAACAGTCGTACGCAGGGTGAATCGCGGAACCCCGATGGTCACCTGAACTCCGTCCAGCGGGGCCCGCTGCTCCCGGGGCGCCCACGCCGCGGGAAGGACCTGCGCCGCGCCCGCTCCCGTCTCCCCGAGGACGAACCTGATCCGTGCCGGAGCCGCACCGCCCGGCTCCGTACGGCAGCGCAGCTCCACGACGTGCGCGCCCGCCACCGTCCACGCGTCCCACGCCGGAACCGACGCGTGCATCGTCGCTGCGGGGCGGGTCGTGCCCGCCGCGTCGGTGAAGGGGACCTCACGCGTGCGGTTCACGTCGAACGGGGTCTCCCAGAGCGCTTTCAGCGCCAGCGCGTTGACCAGCGCGAGTGCGACGCCGTCATCGAGCCGCAACGGCAGCCGTTCGATCAGGCCGCCGGTCCTCTCGCACACCCAGGCGTCGATCTCGTCCGTGTCGACCGGCCCGAATCCGATGTCCGGGAGCGTGTCCATGTACTCCTGACGGACGGCCACCCTGCTCCACACCCGGGTCGCCACCCGCAGCGCCTCGGTACGTCCCCATTCCCGCGCCGCCTCCGTCACCACGGCAGCAGCCTCCTCGTCCGCCACCCCGAGCACCGAGCGGAGTTCGTCGGCCGTCGCCCCGCGGGCTCCGGCCGAGACGGCTGTCAGCGCGAGCCACAGTCCGGCCGGCGAACAGACGAAGCCGCCCTCGGAGCCGGGCCCCGCCAGCTCCCGTATCCATTGCTCGCCGAGCCGCTGCACCGCTGCTGCCCAGGTCGCCGGGTCCGAGTTCTGCACCATCACTGCCCCCTGCGCGTATTAATGGTTCGTCATCCGGTCGTACCGAAGCCAGAATGAACCAAATGACGTGGACCGTTACCCCCGAACACTTCGGCACGCCCGACGCCGCGCTCCTGCGCAGGGACTACTACGACGAGGTGGCCAGCCGCTACTGGGGGCGGCCGGCGACCACCGAGGAGATAGACGAGGGGCTCACCGGCGACGGCGTCGAACGCCTCGCGCGGCCGACCGGCGAGTTCCTCGTCGGCCGGTACGGGGGCAAGGCGGCGAGCTGCGCGGGGCTGCTGCTGACCGACGCGGGGACCGCGGAGCTGACCCGGGTGTTCGTACGCCCCGGATTCCGCTCCACCGGGGGCGGCGGACTGCTGCTGGCGGCGATCGAGAGTGCGGCGCGTTCCTTCGGCGTGGGGCGGATCCGGCTGGATACCCGCAACGACCTGGTCGAGGCCCGCGGGCTGTACGCGAAGCACGGCTACCGGGAGATTCCGGCGTTCAACCAAGGGCCGTACGCGGAGCACTGGTTCGCCAAGGAGCTGTGAGCCCGGCCCGCGTGTGCCCGGCCCGCGTGTGCCCGGCCCGCGTACGCCCCGGCCCGCATACGCCCCCGGGCTGCGTACGCCCTCCCGCTCAGGCCCGTGCCCGTCAGGCCGAGTGGTCGCGGGGTGGTTCGGGCATGTGCGGCCGTTCCTTGCTGGACCCGCTCACCTCGGCGGTCAGCTCCGCCACGAGACCTACCAGGTCGGTGGGCCGCTCCGGACCCCACCAGTCCCCCAGCATCTCGGCCAGGGAGTCCTCACGGGCCTCCGACAGCCGGACCACGGCCTCACCGCCCAGGTCGGTCAGCACCATCTGCATGCCCTCGCGCCGGACCAGGCCGCGCTCCTCCACCTGGCGGGCCGCCGCGATGATCACGTGCAGCGGCACGGGGGCGGCCTCGGCGAGCCTGGCGGGTTCGACGGTGCCGTGCCGCTTGATCCGCAGCAACAGCCAACTGGCCGCGGGCAGCAGGTCGTATCCGGCCCTGGCGGTGATCTTCTCGTAGATCTCCCGGCGCCCCTCCCGGGTGGCGAGCACCGACAGGGCGCGGGCGCACTCGTCGTACGAGGAGCGCTGGACCGGGTTCGACGCCAGGGTCTCGCTGGGGTCGGGGGCCGTCACCGAACCGCGCAGAGGGTCCTCCTTGAGGAACCAGGCGAAGACGAAAGCGACCACGACGACGGGGGCCGCGTAGAGGAAGACATCGGTGATCGAGGTCGAGTACGCGCTGAGGACCGAGGGGCGCAGGTCGGCCGGGAGCCGGCTGATGGCCCGTGGATCGGCGGCGAGGGCCTCGGCGCTCACCCCGGGCGGCAGCGAACGCCCGGCGAGCGCGTCGCCCAGTTTGCCGGTGAGCCGGGTGGTGAAGATGGTGCCGAAGACAGCCACGCCGAACGAGGCACCGATGGACCGGAAGAAGGTCGCTCCGGACGTGGCGACACCGAGATCCTCGTAGCTGACGGCGTTCTGCGCGACCAGTACCAGCACCTGCATCACCAGACCGAGCCCGGCGCCGAAGACGAAGAAGCAGAGGCTCATCTGCCAGGTGGAGCTGGTCTCCGAGAGCTGGTGGAGCAGCATCAGGCCGGCTGCGGTGAGGGCCGTGCCGACGACCGGGAAGACCTTCCAGCGGCCCGTCCGGCTGACGATCTGGCCGGAGCCGGTCGAGGTGAGCAGCATGCCGAACACCATCGGCAGCATGTGCACACCGGACAGGGTCGGCGTGATGCCGTGCACCACCTGGAGGAAGGTCGGCAGATAGGTCATCGCACCGAACATCGCGAAGCCGATGATGAAGCTGATGACGGCGACGAGGCTGAAGGTCCTGATCCGGAACAGGTTCAGCGGCAGTACGGGTTCGGCCGCCCGGCGCTGGGCGGCGATGAACGCCACGATGAGCACCACGGCGAGGACCGCGAGGGCGATGATCTGGACGGAGTCCCAGGCCCAGGTGGTGCCTCCCAGCGAGGCGACGATGACCAGGCAGGTGGCGACGGAGGCGATGAGGAAGGTGCCCAGGTAGTCGATGGTGTGCTTGGTGCGGCGGACCGGAATGTGCAGCACCGCAGCGATGACGAGCAGTGCGACGACGCCGATGGGCAGGTTGATGTAGAAGACCCACCGCCAGCTGAGGTGCTCGGTGAAGAAGCCGCCCAGCAGCGGCCCCAGGACACTGGTCATGCCGAAGACCGCACCGAACAGCCCCTGGTACTTGCCACGTTCGCGCGGGGCGACGATGTCTCCGACGATGGCCATGGACAGCACCATCAGCCCGCCGCCGCCGAGCCCCTGGAGCGCGCGGAAGCCGATCAGCTGCGGCATGTTCTGGGCCATGCCGCAGAGGGCCGAGCCGATGAGGAAGATGACGATGGCCGTCTGGAAGAGCTTCTTGCGGCCGTACTGGTCGCCGAGCTTGCCCCAGAGCGGGGTCGCCGCCGTCGCCGCCAGCAGGTAGGCGGTGACCACCCAGGAAAGGTGGTCCAGGCCGCCCAGTTCGCTGACGATCGTCGGCAGTGCGGTGGAGACGATGGTCTGATCGAGTGCGGCGAGCAGCATGCCGAGGAGCAGTGCGCCGATGGCCACCAGGACACTCCGCCGGGACCTGCCCTCGCCCGGCGCAAGGGGCTGCGGGCTCAGCTGCTGGGCCATGAACGTCTCCTCGGGTCCGCTTCACCCCCATCCTGGCTGCTGTGCCCCGTTATGGCCTGCCGAGCAGCGGTGCGGGCGTTGGGCTTCCCGGCGGTGGCCTGCATAATCGCAGGCAGTTCAAAGGGGAGGGGAACCCACGATGACCGGACATATATGCCCGGAGTGCGGCGGCGAGCAGAGTGCGAGACCGGGACCCGGGGCCGGTGCGGAACCCGGGAGCACAAGGCCGTGTGCCTGCGGCGCCCGTACGGCCCAACTGCCCGGTGAGGAGTTCCGGGCTGCCCGCTCGGCGGAGATGGCCGCAGCCGAGGACTTCGACCCGCTGCGGATCCGGCCGTACGTGACGTTGTCGAGCAACGACGCGTCGGAGCACGGCACACCCGCCGCGGCCACGACGATGCCGCTCTTCATGGGCGGTGCGGTGGGAGGTGCGGCAGGCCCTGCGGCGGGAGGTGCGGCAAGCGGCACGGCGGGAGGCGCCGCGGGCCCGTTGCCCGACGCCGAACCGGCGGACGAGACCCACCGGCGTACCGCCGCGACCTACGCGGGCAGCGGCCCCGAACCCGTTCAACCGCGCCGTCGGCGGCCGTTCGCCGTCCTGGCCGTGGGGGCGGCCGTGGTCGCAGTGGTGGGGACGGCCGCCTTCGCAGGCGGCCTGTTCGACAGGGACGACAGCCGGGAGGAGGCCCTGCCCGAGGTCACGACGAGCGTCCCGGACGCGAGCGACGGACCGGCGGAGTCCGTGTCGGAGTCCCCGTCCGCGTCCCCCTCACCGACACCCTCCCGGTCCGCCTCCGCGTCACCGTCCCCCTCCACCTCCGCATCGAAGAGCCCGTCGGCATCCCCGTCCGCCACCGCCCCTGCGACGCCGTCACCCTCGGCGTCCGCCACGCAGTCCCCGAAAGCGTCATCGGCGCCGCCCGTCCAGATCGCCGGACCCACACTGCGGCCCGGCGACGAGGGCCCGGAGGTCGCCGAGCTCCAGCGCCGGCTGCAGGAGATCTGGGTCTACCGGGAGCCGGACGACGGGGACTACTCGGACCGCGTGGAACGGGCTGTGCGCGAATTCCAGAGCTGGGTGTCCGTCCAGAACGATCCACCGGGCGTGTACGGGCCGGAGACCCGTCGCGCGCTGGAGGCGCAGACGACCGGCAGGGGGCGGCGGTCCTGACGCCCGGACACACGGGAAGGGCGGCCTGCCTGCGGGATTGGCGTTCCGGCGACGGTTTTTGTATCGTGATGGAACAAAGTAGCCTCCGCCCGTTTCCCCTGACCGGCGGGCGGGGCTGCTTGTTCTCTTGACCTGCCACGTGCCGGTCGCACCTCCCCCCGCGCTCTGGAGCCTGCCGATGTCGGCCACCGTCCTCGAAGCCCGCGCCCTCCTGCTGGACATGGACGGCACCCTCGTGAACTCCGACGCGGTGGTGGAGCGCTGCTGGCGCCGCTGGGCACTGAAGCAGGGCCTCGACCCCGAGGCGGCGCTCAAGGTGGTCCACGGACGCCAGGGGTACGCCACGATGGCCGCCCTGCTGCCGGACCGCCCCATGGAGCAGAACTACGCGGAGAACCAGGTCATGCTCGCCGAGGAGACCGCCGACGTGGAGGGCGTGGTGCCCATCGGGGGCGCCGCCGCCTTCATGGCGTCCCTCGCCGGCCTCCCGCACGCGCTCGTGACCTCGGCCGACGAGGCGCTCGCCCAGGCCAGGCTGACGGCCGCGGCCCTGCCGGTGCCGGAGATCCGCGTCACCGCCGAGCTGGTCGGCGCCAGCAAGCCGGACCCCGAGGGCTTCCTCAAGGGCGCGGCGGAACTGGGCTTCGATCCGGCGGACTGCATCGTCTTCGAGGACTCCGAGGCGGGCATCACGGCCGGGCGGGCGGCCGGCATGCGGATCGTGGGCATCGGTCCGCGCGCGGCGGCGCTCTCCCCCGACGCCCACGTCGAGGACCTGACGCAGCTCCGGGTGGAAGCGGTCGGCGACGGTTCGATCCGTCTGCACATCGACGCCCGGTAACCCGCCCCTGCCCGCCCCAGCTCCCGCGCGCCCCGTCCCGCCGCACCCCTCATCCGCGGTGCAGCCGCCCCCGCGCCACCAGCTCCAGCACCAGCGCGACGGCAACCGCCTGCACCGCCATCAGCGCCACCAGGACGAACAACTGCACGGCGCCCGCCTCCACGGGTGAGGCGCCGCCCAGCAGCATGCCCACAAAGGCCCCGGGCAGCGTGACGAGCCCCACGGTCCGGGTCTGGTCCAGCCCCGGCAGAAGCGCGTCCGACGCCGCCGGGCGGGCGATCTCCAGCCGGGCGTCCCGGTCGAGCAGGCCGAGCGCCATCCCGGCCTCGACCTCCCCCCAGCGGGTCCCGAGCTCGTCCAGCGCGCGCCGCCCGCCGAGCACGGTGGCGGTGAGCGCACCCCCGATGAGGATGCCCGCGACCGGGATCAGCGCGATGCCCCGCACCGGGACGAGGCCGGTGAGCAGCAGCGCACCCACCACGGGGACGACTCCGGCACCGATCGGCAGCGCGGCCCACCACCAGGTGCGGTTGGTGGTGATCCGACGCCCGGCCGTCCATACCGCCACCGCGAACATCAGCGCCAGGAAACCGGGAAGCGGCCCCGGCGAACGCACCACCCAGCCGATGAGCAGGGAAACGAGGGCGAGTTGCACCGCGGCCCGCAGCCCGGCGACGACGATCTCGCGCGCCCGCCCGAGCGAGGCCCCCGCGGCAACAGTGGCGGCGAACGCCAGGAGTACGGCGAGAGCGACGCCGAGCGTGGGAGTGACCGGAAGCAACACCCGGCCACCCTAAGTGGTTTGAGTGTTTCGACTGCCCACACCACCGCGAACCACCCCGAACCGGATCACGCACGGGCCGACCGGGCTGCCGTGCCGTCAGGTCCCGTACTCGAACAGACTTCGGGCCGGACGTCAGACCGAGCCGCCCTACCCCTTGATGTGACGTGCGCATGTCGCCACTCTGTTACCTGGCGACCATCCTGCAGAAACCCGGCGCCGCCACGATGGCCTGGCCCACAGGTCGCCCGCCCAAGTTCCCCCCACATCAAGGGAGTTCTTATGTCCGGTATCTACGCGCGTCGCATAGCCGTCGTCGCCGCCTCCGCCGCACTCGCCGCCACCACCGGGCTCCTCTCCGCACCGGCCGCCCAGGCCGCGATGCCCACCCCGGTCAGCGCGTCGACCGCCCGCACGTACCTCGGCCAGCTCACCGTCTCCGCGGAGGGCTCCTCGACCGGCTACAGCCGCGACAAGTTCCCGCACTGGATCACCCAGTCGGGCGCCTGCAACACGCGCGAAGTCGTCCTGAAGCGTGACGGCACCAATGTCGTCCAGGACTCCGCCTGTGCCGCGACCAGCGGCAGTTGGTACTCGCAGTACGACGGCGCCACCTGGACCGCCGCCGCCGACCTGGACATCGACCACATGGTCCCGCTGGCCGAGGCATGGCGTTCCGGCGCGAGCAGCTGGACCACGGCCCAGCGCCAGTCCTTCGCCAACGACCTGACCCGCCCCCAGCTCATCGCGGTCACGGACAACGTCAACCAGTCCAAGAGCGACCAGGACCCGGGCGAGTGGCTGCCGTCGCGCACCGCGTACCGCTGCACCTACGCGCGCGCCTGGGTGCACGTGAAGCACTACTACGGCATGAGCGTCGACTCGGCCGAGAAGAGCGCACTGCAGTCCGTACTGAACGGCTGCTGACAGCCAACTGAACGGCTGCTGACACCGAGCGGCCGCAGAGCCGCTCCGGCCGGCTGCCGCAAGGCCCGGGCAGCCGAGCGGAACCAACCCGCCCTCCTCCGTCGTTCCGTACCGTACGGAGCCATCGGTCACGGCGACGCGAGGAGGGCACACATGGCCGGGCTACGCCTGGGACCACTGCTGCGGTACGTCGACTGGGAATCCGGTTCCCGGGCGACGGTCTGGGTCGAGGCAAGCCGGCCGTGCACGGCCGAGGTCCGCTGCGCCGACGGCGCATCGGGTTCCACCCCGACCTTCGCGGTGGAGGGCCATCACTACGCGCTGGTGGTGGTCACGGGCCTGACCCCCGGCTCGACGACGGCCTACGAGGTGCTCCTCGACGGCCGCCGCGTCTGGCCGCCCGAGGACTCCCGGTTCCCCGCGAGCACCATCACGGCACCCGCCGTTCCACAGCCCGAGGAGGCCGGACCCGTCCGGATCGCCTTCGGTTCCTGCCGCTGGGCGGCCCCGCCGGCGAAGGAGCACGACCCTTCCCCGAACTCTCGGCTGCGCTCGAGCAGGGGAGACCCCATCGGCCCGGACGCCCTCGACACCCTGGCCGCCGAGCTCGCCGCCGACCCCGAAGCCGTACGACCCGACGTGCTCCTCCTGCTCGGCGATCAGGTGTACGCGGACGAGACGTCCAAGGCCACCCGGCGCCGGCTCGCCGCACGCCGCGATCTGAACGAAGCGCCGGGTGCGGAGGTCGCGGACTACGAGGAGTACACCCACCTCTACGACGAGTCCTGGCGCGACCCGGAGGTGCGGTGGCTGCTGTCCACGGTCCCCAGCTGCATGATCTTCGACGACCACGACGTCATCGACGACTGGAACACCAGCGCCGCCTGGCTCGCGGACATGCGGCGCACGCCGTGGTGGCACGAACGGATCGTCAGCGGCCTGATGTCGTACTGGGTGTACCAGCACCTCGGCAACCTCTCCCCCGACGCCCTTGCGGCCGACCCGCTGTACGCGGCGGTACGCGCCGCCCCCGACGCCACCGAAACGCTGCGGGACCACGCCGCCCGGGCCGACGCCGACCCCACGCACACCCGATGGAGCTACCGGCGTGTTTTCGGCCGAGTACGGCTGCTGATGGTGGACACCCGGGCGGCCCGTGTTCTCGGCGAACAACAGCGGTCGATGCTCGACGCCGGAGAGGCCCGCTGGTTGCGTGACGAGGCCCTCGCCGAGGCGGATGCGTACGACCATCTACTGATCGGCACCTCGCTGCCGTGGCTGCTGCCGCCGCTCATCCACGACGCGGAGAGCTGGAACGCCGCGCTGTGCCGGGGCGAGCGCGGCGGCCCGGACGGGCGCTGGGCACGCTTCGGGGAGACCGTACGCCGCGCCTCTGACCTGGAACATTGGGCGGCTTTCCCCGAGTCCTTCAACGAGTTGACGGAGCTGCTGCGGGAGGTGGCCACCGGCCCCGACGCTCCTGCGACGGTATGCGTACTCTCGGGCGATGTGCACCATGCGTACATCGCCGAACCCCACTGGAAGGATTCCGCACCGGACGCCACTCCCGGCGCACGCATCCTGCAGTTGACCTGCTCTCCCGTGCACAACTCGATCCCCGCCACGATAAGAGCCGGCTTCCGTTTCGGCTGGAGCACGCCCGGCCGGTGGCTGGGGCGCGCGCTGGCGCTCCACGGGCGGGCGGGAGACCCGCCGATGCGGTGGCGCAGGACGGGCGGACCGTGGTTCGGCAACCAGCTGATGGCCCTCACCCTGCATGGCCGGAAAGCTGCGCTGACATTGGTTCAGGCCAGAGAAAAGCCCGCAGGCGCGCAGTTGGTGACGGTCCTGGAGCGCACGTTGACGTCGAACCCATGACCATTTTCCGGCCAGCCGACAATATGTTGAACTTGCAAGTAATATTGAGGTGTACCTAACCTGAGGGGCCCCGATCGGTTCACGTCCCCAGACCGAAGGAGCACCCCCCATGTCCGCACGTCTGAACAGGGCACAGCCCTACGCACTCGGCCTCTTCCGCGCCGTCGTCGGTTTCCTCTTCGCCTGCCACGGCGCCGCCTCGCTCTTCGGCATCCTCGGCGGCGACGGCACCGTGCCCGCCGGCACCTGGCCGGGCTGGTACGCAGCCGTGATCCAGCTCGTCGGCGGCACGCTGGTCGCGCTCGGCCTCGGTACCCGTATAGCCGCCCTCATCGCCTCCGGATCCATGGCGTACGCGTACTTCAAGGTTCACCAGCCTGAATCGCTGTTCCCCCTGCAGAACGGCGGCGAAGCGTCGGCCGTCTTCTGCTGGGTCTTCCTGCTGCTGGTCTTCACGGGCCCCGGCGCCGTGGCCGTGGACCGGCTGTTCTCCACCCGCACCGGCACCACTCGCGAGGGCGAACGCCCCCGCGAGAACTCACCGGTCGTCCCGGTCTGACCGACCGGCCCCGGCCCGGCGCACGTACGCCCCGGCCCCCCTGCCGTCGCGGGGGCGGGGGCGTACGTGACCTGCACAACATCACCCGCCCACGGCGAACTCCGGGCAAACCGCAGGCGTACTCTGAACCGCTGACCCTGCCGCCCCTGCCGCTCCCCTGCGACGTCGCGGCGTTGACAAGGTGACACGGAACGGGGAGTAGAAAGTGCTCGAGAGTGTGGGTGCGCTGACCGGCAGCCCATGGATCTACGCAGTGGTCGCCCTCTCGGTACTTCTGGACGTCTTCCTGCCCGTCCTGCCCAGCGGTGTGCTGGTGATCACGGCGGCGACGGCTGCCGCGGCGGGCTCGACAACGGTCGCCGCCACGACGGTCGCTGCCACAGCGGACGAGGCCACGCGGCAGGTGCCTTCGCTGCTGGTGCTGACCCTGAGCGCGGCCACGGCCTCGGTGCTCGGCGACCTCGTCGCGTACCGTCTCGCCTGGCGCGGCGGCGAACGCCTGGACCGGGCCATCGCCCGCTCCCGCCGCCTCACCACCGCACAGGAGCGCCTCGGCACGGCGCTGAGCCGCGGCGGTGGCGCCCTCGTCGTCGTCGCCCGCTTCGCCCCGGCCGGCCGCTCGGTCGTGTCCCTTGCCGCGGGCGCCGCCCACCGCAAGGTGAGGGACTTCCTGCCCTGGTCGGCGCTGGCCGGGGTGGCCTGGGCGGGCTACAGCGTGAGCCTCGGCTACTTCGGTGGTCAGTGGCTGGGCGCGAGCTGGCTGGGCACGGCCGTCTCGGTCCTGGCCCTGTTCCTGGCGGGCGCCCTGGCCGCACTCGTCGTCCGGCGGCCGGCGCACAGCCGGCGAGCACCGGTCACCGGAGCCCCGGCCGGCGGCTGACAGCCCCGGCGGCCGGTCAGGTCGTCCTCCGGCCGGCGGTCGGTTCACCCGCCCCGGCCGGTCAGGCCGTCCCGGGCATCACACCCGGGCCGCGCCGCCCCGGATCTCCAGGCCGTCGAGCAGTCGGTGGGTCGCCTCCGCGATCTCGGCGACGGCGCGATCGAAGACCTCCTGGTTGTGCGCGGCGGGCGCACGGAAGCCGGACACCTTGCGTACGTACTGCAGGGCGGCGGCGGTCATCTCCTCCTCGGTGGCCTCTTCGGGGATGGCGGGGGGACGAAGCGTCTTGATGCTGCGGCACATGACTCCAGTGTGGACCGCGGCACCGACAGCGGCACCGACGAGGATCCGAGCCCTACCGGTCATCGAGCCGCTCGACGGCCGGGATCACATAACTTCCGTCGAGAACGGCCTGATCAGGGGTGCGCAGCCGCATCACGGGCCGGAAGTCACCGGCGGGCGCGGGCAGCCAGTTCGCCGCCCTGCCGGGGTCCGTCGGCCGCTGCCGGGACAGGTACAGCGTCAGTGAGCCGTCGGCGGCGTACACGACGCCGGGGGTGCGGTCACCGATCGCGTACCGGTCCTCCGGATTCTCGACCAGGTGGTGGCCCGGGACGTCGTACATGGTCACGGACCAGAACGCCTCGACCGGAGGCGGCCGGCCGAGGCGCAGCGCGTAGCTGTGTGCCCCGCTGAGCTGCCGCCCCCGGGAGTCGCTGCGGGTCTGCGCGCACACCGCTTCGTATCCATGTGGTCCCCAGAGCGCCTGCCGCGCCGCCACCGCCCTGACCAGGTACGAGGTCTCACGGTCCGGGATCTTCCACTCCGGCGAGTCGATCGTGCCGACACCGAAGTGGTCGAGGTTGTGGTCGAAGAGGTGCGGATCCGTCTCCCACGCACCAGGCGTCCTGTCCGCGCCCTCCGGGGGACGGCAGGCCTCCGCCACCCGTGCCCTGCCCAGCGCGAGCCCCTGTGTCAGCGCACGCAGGAGACCGGGGCTCGCCGAGACGTACGGCGAGAGGCCCTCCTCCAGGAGCCCCAAGGGCTGGAACCGGTCCTGGTAGGAACGGTCGGCGGCAGCGGGCGGGAAGTCGGCCATCCACACCCGGAGCTGTTCGAAGAACCGAAGGGCCTCGGGTACGTCGGAGTCGGGCGCGGGCAGACCGGTGCGGTGGGCATGAGCGCCCAGGTGCGTGAGTGTGAGCTCCTGCTGGAGCGCCCGGACGCGGGGCATGTCGTCCGGACCGTCGCACGCGATGCGGCCGACGAGGGAGACGACGGAGGTGGGCGCGTCGATCACCCCCGTCACCCCGTCGGGCACGGTGCCGGACCAGCCGGGCGGCACGACCAGCCAGTCGCCCTCGCGCGTGCCGGTTGCCCGATGGCCGACATAGGCGAACGTGCCGCTCCACGCGTCCGCGAACTGCAGCGAGTAGTACGCACCGCCGGTGTCCGGCACATGAAGTCCGACCGGGCCGCCGGACAGGTCGAGTTGCGCGATCGCGTCGACGGTGTCGACCGCGGCGGCCGCGACACCGTCTGCGGGAGCGGCGGGCCGGACGGCATGGGCGAAGTCGTTGAAGGGCGCCGGTGCCAGACCCCCGAAGCCTTCCTGCAGGCACGCCTCGACCGCCGACAGCGCAAGGACCAGCGGGGAGCCGTAGACGTACGCCTCGGCAGCAAGGGCGGCAGTCCCGTCCCGCTCCCGGCCGTGCCCGCCGCCACTCACGTCAGACAGCCGCCTTCGAACGGTCCGTGCACAGGGCCCAGATCACGAACACGTCGATGGCGATCGAGACGATCGCCCACACCGGCTGGTACGGCAGCCACATGAAGTTGGCGATCAGGCTCAGCGCGGCCAGCCCGACGCCCACGCCGCGGGCCCAGAGCGCCCCCTTGAGGATCCCGAAGCCGACGAGTACGAGGACGATCCCGAGGACCAGGTGGATCCAGCCCCAGGCCGTCACATTGAACTTGAACGTGTAGTCGTTGATGCGGGCGTACACCTCGTCGGAGGCGATGCCCGCGATTCCCTTGATCACGGCCAGCACTCCGTCGACGAGCAGCAGAACGCCGGCGAACATCGCACCTCCGGCCGCCCACGCACTGCCGGATCCGGAGCGCGGGGAGGCGCCCGGCGTGGGTGCTGACTGAGTCATGGGAACTCCTTCGTCCGACGGGCGCCCCGCCGGCCGCAGGGCAGATCCGACGCTGCGCGACGCCGCCGCCCGCGACTACCCGGACGCATCCGTTCGGGTGAGGGGCCCTGCCCTCGGGCGATCGGCGCTCAGGGGCCGCCGACGCTCACGACCTGCCCCTGGGCATCGACGGTGAGAGCGACCCTCTCGACCTTGTTCGTCAGCGCCAGAGCGGCCCATACGGCGCCCCACACGAAGCACGAGAAGACGGTCAGAAAGGCATGCAGCACATGGTTGACCGGCTGCCCGCGTACGAGGACGGCCTGGGTCCCCGACCGGGACTCCACATGCCATCCGCTCGCGATCCGCTGACTCACCACCCAGTCGAGGATCAGCCCCCGCTGTATGACGTCGGGCGCCGCCCCGCCCGCCCCGTAATACCCGGGAGGAGGTTCCAGGGACGACTCGCCCCGGCGCGCTCGACGAGGCTTCATGGGGGCTCACCTCCAGGTATCGAGGTCTCCGCCTCGCCACTCGATCAGCTCCGGTTGATCCAGGTCGATCTCCTCCACCCCCACGGCAAACCCGGCCTGCCGAAGAAACGAGGCCACGTCCCCACGCCCGTGCGCCAGCCCGACGATCTGCCCCCGCACGGTCACCCGCCGCCCACCGGTCGGCGAGGGCGGATACACGATCACAGGTGGATGTCCGGACATGCCTCCACGGTCCCCCGCCCCCCGCCCGCCCGCATCCCGGGAGGCGCTTCGAAGCCCGCGGCCGGGGCCCGCCCGAACGCTCCGCCGCCTCGGACGACGTGCCCGTCCGGGCGTTCCGCGTTCCGCGTGAGGGCACCGGCGCGAGGGCGGAAGAACCGATGCGCCCGGTGCCCGGCCGAGCCGGCCCCGGCGCCCATGCCACTTCCTCGCACACGCCCTGACTTCACCGCCGACGAGCGCAGCCGGATCGTGGGCCGGCTCGACCTCCATCCGTGGGGAAGGTGTCTGCTCACGCAGCCCACCGCAACCCGATGTGCCTGAGGAACTGCGGTCAACGCCCTGCACCAGATGGCTGGTGGGGCGTTCCGACCGGTGGGCGGGGACGGCTTCGAACTGCCGACATCTGCTGTGCAGGCCTGGCGCCGATCAGAACCCTGCACCAGCCGGCACACCCGTGCGTGCTCCGCCACCCGCTCCGCGCCGAAGGCTTCGCCCACCGATGCCGGCACGATTCAGCGCCGGAGAAACCGGAGTTGGGCCCTGATTTGGGCCCAGGGACCCATCTGACACTCGCTCTGGTGATCTATTCTCGGCCGCTGGGGGGTGGACGAGTATGTCCTTTTACGTTGATGTCGCCGGAGTGGGCGGAGCCGCGCGACGCGTCATGCCGCAACAACTGGTGGTCGCACGCTGGCTTGTGTACGTCCTGTTCGGGGCGACGATCGTGGGCGGCCTCGGCCTGCTGCTCTCCGCCGCCCAAGTGGACGCGCTGGGCGGCCTGGTGCTCGGCACCCTGCTGTACGCGGCGGCGCCCGGCATCACCGGATGGCTGCTCGCACGCCGGGTGTGGACGGGTGGCAACGGGATCCGCTGGGGGCTGATCGCCGTACAGGCGTGGCTGATTTCCGGCGGCCTGGCCAACCTGCGGGAGGGCTCGCTCCAGGGCCTCACCCAACTCCTGCTGCCCGTCGTGATCCTGGTCTTCCTGTGCATGAAGGACACACGGGAGTGGTTCCGTTCGGCGCCCTCCGAACGGCAGGAACGGCCGCCGTTCTCCCTCCCCCACATGATCACCTGGCGTCGGGACCGCGGCCAGTCGGCGGTGGAGTACACCGGCCTGGTCGTGGTGGTCGTCGCCATCGTCTCAGCGCTGGTGCTGAGCGGCATCGGCGGACAGATCTCCGGCGGGCTGAAGGAGGCCGTCTGCTCCCTGACCGGCGAGTCCTGCCCGGCCGGCAACGGCGACGGTGAGACGACCCAGGCGGGCGAGGAGACGGACGACGGCGCGAACGGTTCCACCGGTGAGGGCGCCGACGAAGGCGCGACCGGCGGCAACACCGGCGGCCCGGGCGACACGGACCCCGACGGGCAGGCCGGCGAGGACACCCAGGACGTCCCCGGTGACGGCCCGCCCGGCTCCGAGGACGACGAGGGCGGCGATCCGACCGACCCGTACGAGCCGATCGGCGACAGCGGGGCGACGCAGGTCGGCGGCGGGGGCGGCGACAAGAAGAAGGAGTGCTCCGGCTTCTGGGGCTGCACGCTCGACCAGCTCGGCCAGGTCGGCGAGGGCATCTTCGTCGACGGCGTGTGGGGCGACGTCACCGACGCCTGGGACACGATCATTCACCCGATCGACAGCATCACGGGCTTCGTCGACTACGGCAAGGTGCTCGGCGACACCTGGAGCGAGGGCACCAAGGACGCCGGCGACAAGTGGGACAAGGGCGATTACTGGGACGCGCTCACCGACTGGGGCGGGAGCGGTGTCGACGTCGTCGTGAAGCCGCTGGACGACATGTTCATCGGCGAGGAGGTACGTGACAGCTGGAACCGGGGCGAGGAGACCCAGGCGGTCAGCAACGTCGTCTGGAACGTCGGATCGCTGTTCATCCCCGGCTACGGCGAGGCCAAGGCGGCCGCCAAGCTCGGCAAGCTCGGCCGCCTCGGCAAGATCGCCGGGGCCATCACCGAGGCCGTCGACAAGGCCAAGGACGCGACGGGCCGCGCCCGCAAGGCCGCGGCCGCGGGTGACACCAAGGGCGCCCGGAACGCGGCGGACGACGCCCAGGAAGTCGCCGACGACGCGAAGAAGAAGGTCGAGGAAGCGGGCGAATGCAGGCTCGCCGCCCTCGGCGGCGCGCGCCTCGTCCCGTACGGCGGAGGCATCCCGCGCCCCCTCGGCGGGTCCGGCAGTGGCACCGTCGTCCTCGCGGCCGCTCCCGCAGCGGTTCCGGTGGGCTTCACCGCGGAGGACGGCCCCACCCCGTGCACGGGCGCCGAGGCGGACAACGCAGCCGAGGCGCAGAAGCAGGCGGACGAGGCGGACAGGACGGCCGACGCGGCAGAACTCGGCGATGTGGCCGACCGGGTCAAGCAGTCGATCATCGATGCGCGCGACAAACAGAAGACGCCCAAGGAGGACCGCCTCACCCTCAACGAGAAGGGCATCGACAAGCTGGTCGCGAAGGCCAAGGACAATCCCGACCGCAGCAAGGGCGAGTACAGCAAGGAGGAGCTGGCCTCCGCGCTGAAGGACCTCGACGACATGCTCAAGAACAAGTCCATCGACACCCAGACCCGGGGATCGCTGGCGTCCGAGGTCCTCAAGGCCGGCGACCGGCACAAGCTGGCCGAGTCGATGGCCGAGGTACGCGCCGCCCAGCGCGCGGTCTCCGAGGCCGCCGACGGCACCAAGGTCTACGGCGCGGTCGGTGCCAAGAAGGGCCGCCAGTCCGTCGACATGGGTGACGGCACCACGGTCGACGTCGGCGATGTCGACGACGTCGACGTCCTCTACAAGGGGAAGGACGGCAACATCCACGCCGTCGAGGTGAAGAACACCGCCAACGCCGCCACCAAGTACACCGTCCCGGCCCAGGCGAAGCGGCTCGCCGACTGGGCCAAGCAGGACGGCGCCACCCCGCCGCGGGTCGCCCGCTACGAGATCGAGCAGAAGAAGGACTGGCACAAGATCTTCGACGGCTACCAGACGGACAAGAAGAACAACGTCACCCCTGAGGGGACTCCCGCCCGGACCTTCGCCGAGAACGGCCTCAACGTCCGTATCGCCGGACAGGACTTCACGCCGCAACAGGTCAAGGCCATGGACGACGCGTGGAACGCCAAGAGCGACGCCGACAAGAAGGCGGCGGTGGACTCCGGCAAGATGAACGACCCCAAGAGCGCGATGGAATACCTGGGAGTCACGTGACCGCCGCCGACGGAACGCCGCTGCTGCCGGTGGTGCTGCAGAGCTACCCGTACCCGTGGAACAACGCCTTCATCTGGACCTCGGAGAAGGAGGACCAGGAGACCCTCGCCTACGCGCGGGCCGTGCTGGAAGCCTGCCTGCCGCCCGAGCCGCTCGCCGAGCCCGAGCCGCCGGAGGAAGCGGTCGTCCACGACTCCTCCGACGACGGGTACCCCGAGTGGACCGAGATCCGTGCCGTCCTGCGCGAGCGCATGCCCTACGCCCGGTACGTAACGGCCGAGCGCATGGCCGACGCCGAGGCCGAGTGCGCCCGTCGGGGGCTCGCCACGACCGGCTTCCAGGAGGTCTGGACCCGCCGCATCACCGCCTGGATCGCGGAGCAGACCCTGTACTGGTGCGGCCTCATGGTCGACGACGAGGCCGCCCTCACGCCCTGGCTCATGGACCTCGCCGAGCTCTACGCCCGGCGCGGCATGGCCGCCGCGAAAGCCGTGGGCGCGCTCAGCTGCACCAAGTCCGTTCCCGAGAGCCACGCCGCCCTCGCCCGGCTCGCCACGTACGACGGCCTGCCGGACGAGATCCGTGAGTCGGTCGCGTACGAGCTTCGCTGACGCCCCGTGCCCACCCCGCTCCGGGCGGCCCGTCCCGCCGTACCGGAGCGTGACCTCCGCGCGGCCCGTCTCCGCCGACCCGACGGGTGCGGAACGACGGCGCCTCCGGTCGGCGAAACGGGTCATGACCTGCCGCCGGTTCTCCCGGCCGACGAGGTCGGCCGGGGTTCACCGCGCGGGGATGTGGACCCCATGGGGCATCGATCAGGAAAACGGCCCCCCGATCCATGTGGACCGGAGGGCCGGAACAGGCTCTCACCTGCTGTTTGCCGCTGGGGGCGCGGATGGTTACGCGAAGTCCGAAGCTGCGCATCGGGCCGACTGCTCCTCCCGGACATCTTCCCTGCGCTGCCCGGCGATCAGCTCATCACGAACTCTCGGTGAAGCGGACGGACCAGGCGTAGCCGCTCAGGCTGTCGTGCGGGACCCGCCGGACTTCTGTGACCTCGCAACCGTCGTGGGCATACTTGCGGGCGAACCGGTCGAGGCGCTGAGCGTCGGTGAGATCCTCCATCGACAGCGGTGCTCCGACGACGAGGTCTTCGTGAAGGACCGAGTGCTGCGCGGCACTGTCCGAGCAGGCCGAGCAATGATGCGTTTTGGGTAGGGCCATGCGATCAGTGTCCTCCTAACCTGGATGCCCGACATACGCAGCGCACCTGGCCGCGCCGCGGAGCGCCTCAGGAAAGGGCGCATGTCCCCCCGGTGAGATCGTGGCCAACGGCATCCTGCGGCTCACGCGGGTGGGCGCCACAGCGGGCGGGGCGTGCTGATGCTGCATAGCGTGGGAGGGCCAGGGCTGCCGAGGCCGAAGTGCGCACGGGACGGAAGCATGTGAGGCCCGAGCTGGACTACAGGTCGTTGTTCGCAGCGACGCCGAGCCCCAATCTGGTGCTGGCGCCGGATCTTGTGATCGTCGATGTCAACGAGGCGTATCTGCGGGCGACCGGCCGTACCCGGGAGGACTTGGTCGGCCAAGGCGTCTTCGACGCGTACCCGGCCGACCCGGGTACGGACGGGATGCGGAATCTGGAGGCCTCGTTGGGGCGGGTTCTGGCCGCGGGGAAAGCCGACGCGATGGCGGTGCAGAGGTACAGCATCCCCGTGGTCGCACGGCCGGGGGTTTTCGAGGAGCGCTGGTGGTCGACGGTGAACACTCCCGTTCTCGGCCGGGACGGGCAGGTGATGTGGATCATCCACCGGGTGGAGGACGTGACCGCGTTCGTGCAGGCCCGCCGTTTCCGGAACCACGAGGCAGGTGAGCAGCTGACCGAACGGGCGGAGGGGATCGAGCGGGCGGAGGGGATGGAGGCCGAGCTGTATGTCCGGGCCCGTGAGCTGCAACGGGTGAATGAGGAGCTGCGGGCGGCGCACGCGCGGGAGCGGGAGATCGCGGTCACGCTGCAGGAAGCGATGCTGCGCGCCCCGGATCTTGCCCGCCACGAAGATGTGACGGTGCGGTACCTGCCTGCGATCGGTTCTCTGAACGTGTGCGGCGACTGGTACGACGCCGTTGACCTGACCGAGGGACGGTTCACCGTTGCCGTCGGTGACGTCGTCGGGCACGGCCTGGAGGCCGCCACCGTGATGGGGATGCTTCGCAGCGCACTGTCCGCGGCAAGCCGGGCGGTGGCCGGGCCTGCCCAGGCCCTGGAAGTGCTGGGGATGTATGCCCGCTCGGTGGAGGGCGCACTGGCGACCACTGCGGTCACGGTGCTCGTCGACTCCCGGTCGAAACTGCTGGTCTACTCCAGCGCCGGGCACCCTCCGCCGGTGCTGCTGCATACCGACGGCACGTGCGAGCTGCTGGACAAGGCCACCGATCCGCCTCTGGGCGCACGGCCCGAACATGTGCCGCGCCCGCAGGCCGGCACCCCCTATCGCCATGGCGACACCCTGGTCCTGTACACCGACGGGCTGATCGAGCGTCGTGGGGAGGACATCGACATCAGCCTGGATCGGCTCGGGAAAGCACTGAGCGGGTTGACCGACCTCGGTCACAGGCAGTTGGCGGACGCCTTGCTCGCGAAGCTCGGTGTCGCCGGGGGCGGCCGTGACGACATCGCCCTGGTCGTCGTCCGCCTCTGAGCTGAGCGAAGCGGCTACCTCATCGGGAATACGCGAGGGCCGATCCCGTCGGGGACAACCGCGTACTGGGGGCAGGGGGTGGTGATGCAGTACTTGGGTTCGGGCAGGCAGATGTGGCCCTCGGGCACGGTGACGGCCGCGCAGGGGTTGGCCGACGGTTCGGGCACCGCGTGGGCGGGGCCGGCGGTGAAGAGCAGCGGGACTGCGATCAGTGGCAGGGCGGCTGCGAGCCGGGCGATGCGGGGTGGCATGCGCAAGGTGGTCATGAAACCCAGCCAAGCAGGACGTGCCGCGCCCGCCCCGGCGGCCACGCGGCAGGTCACTCGCCGGAGGGAAAGGGACTGTCGCGCCGACAGGCCGAGCTACCGCCACCGCCGGCGGCCTGGTGGCGCTGACCCGGTGTTCGAGCAGGCCGAGGGGGCGGTGAATCCGTCCTCCTGCGCGGAGTCCGTAGCGGCTCGGTACCGGTCGCCCGTCCGGAGGGGCCCGGCGGGTTCTTGCCGGACACCGTCAGCCCCTCATCGCGGTGGGTCCTCTCCCACCAGCCCGTCGATGGACTCGCGGATGAGATCGGCGTGCCCGACATGGCGCGCATATTCCTCGATGAGGTCGACGAGCAGGCGCCGCAGACTGGGTGACCCTCCGCGTGGGTGGACGAACGCCCCGATCCGTCCCGGCCCCCCGTCGGCCAGTGCCTGGCGCACGTGGGCGCGGGAGCGGGCCACCGAGTCCCTCCAGAGCGCCAGGAGCTGCTCGGGGGTGTCCTCGGCGGCGGTGCGCCACTCCCAGTCGGGATCGGCGTCCCAGTCGATGGCATCCCACGGGGCCGCGGGACGGTGCCCGAGCAGCTTCTGCGAGAGGACGTCGTCCTCCACGAGCGCCACGTGCTTGAGCAGCCCGCCCAGGGTCATCGAGGAGACGCCGACGGTCACCCGCAGCCCGGCCGCGTCCAGCCCTGCGCACTTCCATTCCAAGGTCCTGCGCTGGCGTTCCAGGGAACCCAGCAGGGTGTCGGTCTCGTCGCCCGCGAGCGGCGGCTCCTGCGGAACCGCCTCGCTGTTCTCAGTCATGGCGGGGAGGCTACGGTCAGTTCCGGACGATCCACTGCCGGAATGCCGGGGTTACCTGTGAAGCACGACGAGAGCCCGACCGCCCGGGCGCTGCTGCTCCTCGAACTGGTCCAGAACAGCCCGGGCATCACGGCGAGCCGACTGGCCGACAGGCTCGGTGTCTCGGACCGGGCGGCGCGCCGGTACGTCGGCATCCTGCGCGAGGCAGGTGTTCCGATCGAGTCCACCCGCGGCCCGCACGGGGGTTACCGCGTGGGACGTGGTCTTCGGGTCCCTCCCCTGATGTTCACCGGAGCCGAGGCGCTGGGTCTGGTGATGGCCGTCCTGGACGGCCATCACCACGCGGCTGACGCGGCCGGCCCGGTGGGCAGCGCACTGGGCAAGATCATGCGCGTACTCCCTGGACCGGTCGCCAACCCGGCGCAGGCGGTACGGACGGTGACCGCGCCGGCTCCAGATCCCCGGGCGACCCCCCCGAGCCCCGAAACCACGGCCGCGCTCGTCCAGTCCTGCGCCGCGCACCGCAGGCTGCGACTCGGCTACCGGGCGGGGCCCGGCCGGGAACGGACGATGGACGTCGATCCGTGGGCGGTCGTCGTGCGCCATGGCCGCTGGTATCTGCTGTGCTGGTCGCACACGAAGGACGCGAGACGAGTCCTCCGCGTGGACAGAATCACCGGCGTCGACGTCCTCGACTCCGCCTGCACCCCTCCGGCCGGCCTCAACCCGGCGGAGGTGCTCGAGGAACACCTGGCCGAGGGCTGGAAGTACGAGGTCGAAATCATCATCGACGCCCCCGCCGCGGTGGTCGCCCAATGGCTCCCGCGCAACCTGGGCAGGCGCGAACCGATGGACGCGGCCACCACCCGCCTGATCGCCACCACGGACGAACCGGACTGGTACGCGGAGCAGCTCACGGCCATCAAGGCGCCCTTCCGCGTCGTCAAGCCCCGAGAGCTCAGGGAGGCGACCCGCGCCCTTGGGGAGCACCTGCTGCGGGCGGGCGGAGGGCCGATCGAGGATGCGGATCGCGTTGATGAACTCGTTCCGAACACGCCGCACGGCACATAGTCGGCCAGAGCCGGCTGGGTCAGGACGCCGCACGCGAGTCCGCCGACATCCGCTGTGCAATTTCGCCCAGGCAGGTATTTCGCCTACGAGCTTCACGGGTCCACGGACCGCAGGCAGACCATGAGTGCCGCGGATCGAGCCCTCCGGAACCCACTTCCACGAGCAGGGTCCGCCCCTCCGGAACCCACTTCCACGAGCAGGATCCGCAGGAGCCTGGTGGCATGCCGGGCGCCCAAGAGGAAGTGGTCGTGCTTGGCCTGCAGCAGGTGGGCCGCGGGAGCCGTCGGTGGTGCTTACGGACATCACCACGGCCGGGGCGCGAGAGCCCCCAGGAAAAAACTGGTGAGCTGTTGCCTGCCCCCGGATATCCTGCCTTGTCCTGAACAGGCCAGGGAGGAACCCCACCATGAGCAGCACCACGTCGTCCTTTCCCGAGCGGATCGAGCTCTCGGGGGAGGGCCTCGTCCTCCGCGACTGGACGGAGGCAGATCTGGCCGCGATGCCTGAGCTGTTCGACCACGCGGATATCGCGTACTGGACACCGATCGTCTCCCCCTTCGACGAAGCGGCCGCCCGCGCACGGCTGGGCCGGGACCGGAAACTGCGGGCGGAAGGCACGACCATCCTGCTCGCCATCACTGTCGATGGCGGAGCACCGCTCGGCGAGGTGATGCTGCGGCGTGCCCCCGAAGGCACGGAGCTCGGCTACGTGGTCGGCCCGGCGCACCGCGGCCAGGGGCTGGCGGCGCGGGCGGTGCGGGTGATGGCCGCGTACGCCTTCGAGCAGCTGGGCGCGGGGCAGACAATCCTGGAGCTCGAGGCCGAGAACGCCGCCAGCGTCGCCGTGGCCGCCAAGGCGGGCTTCAGACTGCTCGACGTGCCGCTGATCACGGGTGAGGAGAAGGGGCGGCCCTACGCCCTGCAGACGTGGGGCCTGAACCGCCCCTGACCTCGGCCCTGCCACGAGCACCCGATCGCACGCTCACCCCAGGCCCATGACCGCCGGCTCTTGGACGAACACACGTTGTTGAGCCGATTCCAAGGTGGCAGCTGCTGGCCGCAGGGCTGGTGCGGGCGGAGTTGAGACTCGTGCCGATCAGGAACGAGTGCTGGAGCGGGTGATCGTCCGTCAGCGGACACCCTGGGTGGCGCTTCAGGATCAGCGGAGTTCACAGCGGCGTGGGGGCGGGTGCTGTGCTGGTCACGACTCGGTCTTGATCTTCTTCATGGTCAGGTGCGATTCGGTGCGCAGGACTCCGGGCAGTCCGGTGAGCTTGCCGGTCAGGAAGGCTTCATTGGCGGCGTGGTCGGCGACGGCGACACGGAGGAAGTAGTCGGGGCGGCCGAAGAACCGCCGGAACTCGACGACTTCCTCGTAGGAGGCCACAGTGGTCTCGAACTCCTGGACCGTTTTGCGGTCGGTGGCGTACACACTGGTGGAAGCTGGACCAGGTGTTACGTCTGAGCGGCCGGCTGCCCGGGTACCCGCGATCGGGCCGAATCGTCGCCGTACGCTCATGCCGGCGTCGGTAGTTGGTGTCACGGGTACTCGACGGCGTCCTCCTCTTCCCGTCGACGTCCGTCTCGGCATACTCCGCCGACGCATCCGCCCGGCGGTAGTCGAACGTCATGCGGCTTCGCACCGTGCTCAACTCCCTCTGCTGTACTGCCGGCCGCGGGGACGGATCAATTCGGGGTGGTGGAAACGTGAGTGCAGGCAGCCGCGGAGTGCTGGGAGTCGTGGGCACAGCAGCCGATGGAGTCGAACAGCTCCGTACCGGCCTGGTCGAGTCGGCTGTCGAGCTCGGTCGGTAGGCAGCTGTGACCCTGACGCCGAATGCCGGCCGATGACTGAGGGCCAACGGCGAGCTGGACCGGCTGTGCAGGAGTGAAACCGGCGATCACCCTCCTGGCCGTGGAACCTGGGCTCTCGGAGGAAGAGGGGTGTGATGAGGCGACCGTTGCTGTCTGGGGTTGTCGGTGGCACGTACTAACGTGCCCGCAGCGTTCCGTCGTTGTTTGCACGCCTTGAGGAGCCACGATGTCCGGAGACACACCCGAGCTGCCCGCGAAGGATCTGCGGACCCTGATACCGGAGTACGCGGCCCTTGCCCGGGAAGCCACCCTCCTCAACCCGGAGCCGGGCGACCCTGGTGTGCGGGAGAGCTCGCTGGGAGGCGAGCTGCTGTGGCCGGCGGACGAGCCGTGGCCGTACTGCGCGCAGGAAGACCACTGGACGTACGGATCCGACTGGCGCAACCGCACCGAGATCGTCCCGGGCGCCGTGCCGATGGTGCCGATCCTCCAGCTGTTCGCCCAGGATGTGCCGGGGTTGGAGTTCCCGAAAGGGAAGGACCTGCTTCAGCTGGTGTGGTGCGCGCTGATACATGAGCAGGATCCCGGGCCGGTGATGCCGCAGCTGTACTGGCGCAACGAGGCGGAGGTCGTGGCCGGAGGGCTGCTGACCGAGATCCCCGGGGTGAGCGACGGGGAGTACGACGAGGACCACATGCCGGAACCGTCCACGTTGTCCCCGACCACCGCGGAGGACTGCCCGAGGTGGCTGGATCTGCCCAAGGACATGTGGGAGACCTGGGAGCCTCGTCTCCGGTCGCCGACGGGCGGCTCCGTGTGGCCACCCGACTCCAACATCATCGGGACGAAGGTCGGGGGCTGGCCCGCCTGGACGCAGCCTGCCGACTGGCCGAACTGCGGGAGCGGACACCGCATGGAACACCTCTTGACCATCACCGGCGACATCCAGTTGGGAGACTGCGGCGGCGTCTACTTCTTCCATTGCCGCCAGTGCCCCGGCCTCCCGTGGGACTGGCGCTTCGACTGCCACTGACAGCTGAGGTCGGTTGAGTTCCCATGAACGAGTCGAGCCGGTGGGCCGCCGCCCACAATCGATGGGCGACACCGCCGGGGACATGTCCACTCACGCAACCCAGCGCGACTCCAGGCGCCTCAGGGCTGCCGTCACCTCCTCCCGTCAATGCCCCCGCAGCTGCTCGCTGCGGGGGCATTCCGGCTGGTGGGCGCGGACGGTTTCGAACCGCCGACATCTGCTTGTAGGCCTGGCGCCGAGCTCAAAGCGGTCCTGCCAGGTCGGTTCGACTCCGGGTCCGCCACGATGTCGGGCAGCGGGTTACGCTGCCCGACGAACTCCCGGCCTCCGTCGACACCCTTCTCGGCCGGAACCAACACACACGGCGCGCAGGGATCGACTGGAGCTCGATCGAGCGGACAAAGCTCTACGAGTACTTGCTGATCTCCCAGAAGCGGAAGACGGTCGATGCGTCCAGGGTCCATTCCAGACCGGAGATGTTGTCGTACGCCACCGCGTACTGCTTGCCCTGCCACAGCGGCAGGATCGGCAGGTCCTCGGCCACCTTGTCCTGGAGCTCGCCGAAGGCCTTCTGGGTGGTGCCCCGATCGGCCTGTGCGGCGGTGCCAGGGATGATCCGGCCGGTGATGTCGTTGCTCACGTAGCCGTTCTGCAGGACGTTGTCCTCGCCGAAGAACGGCTGGGTGAAGTTGTCCGGGTCGGGGTAGTCCGGGACCCAGCCCTTCACATAGACGCCGAGCTCGCCGGCCTCGATCCGCTCCTCGTACTGATCGAAGGGCAGGGACTTGACCTCCGCGTCGAACAGTCCGCTCGCGTTGAGCTGCTTGGCGATCGCCGTGAGCTCGTTGTCGGTGGCGGGGCCGTAGCGGCTCGGCGTGGACCACAGCGTGAGCTTCACCTTGTCGGTGATGCCCGCGGTGCGCAGCGCCTGTTCGGCCTTGGCCGGCTGCGGGCTCCCGCCGTACATGTCGAAGAACGCGGTGTTGTGGGCCGTGATACCGGCCGGGACGATCGAGTACAGCGGGGTGGCCGTGGAGTGGTAGACCTCGCTGACGAGGGCATCACGATCCACCAGGTACGCGATGGCCTTACGCACGGGGAGCTTTTTGGCCACCGGGTCCTTCATGTTGAAGACCAGGTGCTGCACCTCGGCGCTGGTGCCTTCGACGATGTCGATGCCCTTGTCGGCCGCAGCGCTGGAATCCTCCAGTTGGGCAATGTCCCGCGCGGCCAGACCGCGGTAGGCGACGTCGATGTCCCCCTTCTGCAGCGCGGACGCCAGCTTCTTCTGGTTGCCCCGGAAGAATTCGAGGGTGACGCCCGAGTTCTTCGTCCGCGCTGTGCCCCGGTAGCCGGAGTTGACCGAGAAGACGGCCTTCGACTTGTCGAGGGACTTCAGCTCGTAGGGTCCCGACCCGACGGCCTTGCCGTCCTTGCGCAGGCTGTTCGCCGGGTACTCGCTGTGGTCCACGATGGAGCCGGCGCCCGAAGCGATCTTGCTGGGGAAGGTGGCGTCGGGAACTTTGAGCTGGAAGACGACCGTTCGCGGGTCCGGAGCGGTGATCTTCGCGATCGAGGAGAGCAGCGGCGCGGGGCCGGCCGGGTCATCGATCCTTATCGCCCGATCGAAGGAGTACTTGACGTCCTCGGCGGTGAGGCTGTTCCCGTTGCTGAAGGTCAGGCCGTCACGGAGCGTGCACCGGTACACCTTGCTGCCGTTCTCGAAGGCGCAGGACTTCGCCGCTTCCGGCTGAGGGGTCGAGCTCCCTCGGGGAAAGCTGAGCAGGGACTGGAAGACATTGTTGAAAAGCAGCCAGGACCCCGGGTCGTAACCCGAGGCCGGATCCGCGGCCAGGACGTCATCCGACATGCCCACGACGATCGAGTCGCCGCGCTCGGCAACACCTCCGTCGGTCTGGATGCCGCAGCCGCCCAGCAGGACCACCGCGAGACCGGCCCCGATGGGAGCACTTGTCCGCCGTTTGCGTACGTTCACAGAACTGCCTCTTGCTTTCTGGGCGGCCGCGCGGGGTGCAGTCGTCGCTGCTCCTGGCGGTCCGCGATCCCCCCCTCCAGGCACACGGAGGCTTCACACATTCTCCTCTGATCATAAGGGCGAGGCAGCAGCCCCTCGTTATGCCCCCGGTACCTGGTGGTGCGCGCCCGGGAAAGCTGCTGCCTGGCCGTCACAGGCGGACATGGGGAGGCTTCGGTAAGCCGGTCCGGGCGTTCGTACAGGGCGCGCACCATCTGTACGCGGCTCTGGGCGCGGGGTGCCCTCCGGCGTCGTGGACAGTCGGCCTTCCGCCTCGCGCAGGACGACGTGTCACAGACCCCCAACCATGATCGATTGGGGGCCTTTGCACTCGTGGGCGCGGACGTTGTGCGTTCGATCCGCGACAACAGCGACCCTGGATCGCCTGCATGACTGCACCTGCATCCACTCCGCAGAGAACTGCGGCGACCATCGGTGTCCGCTGTCGTTCATGTCAGGCGTGGATGTCAGCCTGCCCCTCGACGCCTGCGGTCGCTCGCCATGCTCGTTCGGGTGCGCATCTCGTGCAGGTTTCAGCCCAGATGTCCAGGCTTGGCCTCACGATATGTCTCCTCGTGAAGGTGAAAGAACATGCCGACGTACGTCACCTTGCTGAGCTGGACCGATCAAGGGGTCCGAAACTACAAGGACACCGCAAAGCGCTCCGAGGCCTTCGGGTCAGCGGTACAGAAGCTCGGGGCGAAGCTACTGAGCATCTACTGGACCGTCGGTCCGTACGACCTCGTGGCCATCGTCGAGGCGCCCGACGACGAAACCGCCACGGCAGCCCTCCTGCAACTCGGCGGGGTGGGCAACGTCCGTTCCACGACCCTGCGGGCCTTCGGCCCGGAGGAGATGGAGCGCATCATCGCCAAGGCGGCCGGCTGACGACCCACGTCGTCCAGGACACCCGGCGCGCGGCAGCGAGTCACCTGGACCGCATGCTGAAGTCGCAGCGTGCCGACCGCGGGTGACCGCACCCGTTGATGTCAAAAGTGGATGTCAAAGGCCGCCAACCATGATCGGTCGGGGTCCCCTGAGTGCCTCACGCCTCACATCCGGGCCTGCCCGGCGACGAACCGTTGCCAAGGGTCGGCCAAGACACTGATGGTGTACAACGATGCCGTGACGACTCAACCAACACGAGCGATGTGGTGGGCCGAACTGGCGGTCTTTCTCGCCGGAGCAGCAGCGACCCTCGTGGTGATCACGTTTTCGTTGTCGCCGGCAGCCGGGCACCAACCGGTCTCCCTTGGCGTTGGGCCCTCATCCACGCTCATCGCCCTGTCCGCCGGCGTCGGCATCTTCGTCAGCAGCCGGTTCAGGGCTTGGGGGTTGCGCCGTCGGGCTGCGTCCCTCACCACGCGATCTTGAAAGCCGTCGCGGCCCGAGCCACCGTGGGTTCACATCCCACACCCACCGCGCAGGCCGAGGGTCCCTGACCACCAGGTGGCTAAGGGCTGTCCCGTAGTCCCTGGCGGGCGCACGACGACAGCCGCGGTTGGCGCATGGATGCGGCGGTACCCGAGCCACGCACGCGAACGGAGCCCCGGCCGACAGCGCACGGGCCAGCATGCGGCGCCCCAGCTCCCGGCGTGGAGGCGAAGCCCACCTCCTGTCACGCACCCACGACTCGTCCGGTAGGTACAACTCCCGGTCAATCAGCACCCGCCCGCGCGAGGACGCGTAGCCCAAGAACACCCCCACCTGGCAGTTTTCAATCCGCCCCACCGTGCCCGTGTACTGCCGCTGAACGCCCGCCGACGGGCTGCCCTTCTTCAAGAACCCCGTCTCGTCCAGGGACCAGCACCGCGTCGGCCTCGCCCAGACGCTCGACCACGCAGGAAAGCACCACATCGCGGACCCCGTCCGCATCCCAGCGGAGGCCCCCAGTAGCCGCTGCGTCGACCAGGGCGTCGCGGCACCGGCCTGCTCAGCCAACTGCCACCCGTTCTTGCGCGGCACGTCCGCCAGCAGCCCGCTTACATAGGCGACCGCCGTCGCCCGCGGCTCCAACCGCTCGAAACACCCAGCGACCCACGGCCCCGGACCCGCCAGCTCCGCACCCCACAGTTCCACCTGATCCGAAGTCACCACACGACGATATTTGCATGCAGGATGACCCACACGGCGACTACCGCGGCGGCACCAGGGAGACCCCGCATGGCTGACTACTATCCGTACCAAATCGCCACCAGGAGAGGAGACCTGACGCTGATCTGGCGGCCCGGGGAGGGCAATGCCTCCGATGAGCTCGCCGTTGACAAACGCGGAAGACTCCTCACGTTCCATGACCTCAAGACGCTGCAGAAATACTGTGACCGCAACGACTGGGAGCTCGTCTGGGACGGCGGAGCCACACTCGATCTGGGCGTCGTACGTCGGTGGGTCGAGCACCCTGACCTTGACTCGGTCTCGGCAGGACTGCTGCTGGAGGCATGGAACTTCTTCGAAGACCTCTCCCACAGCCTAAAGGTCGGCCCACCCCTTCCCTCGCAAGGATCGATCCACGACAGCGCCTACGAAAAGATCTTCGGCGGTGACGCTCTCGAACCGACCGCCGGCGAGGGAGCCTGGACGGACGAGGAGACCGCGGTCGTGCGCGAACTCCTCCGCGTGGGGCTGGACCTCTGGGAACAGGCCGTGCACGGATCCGGCGCCGACTGATTGCATCTACGAGTCTCCCACGCGCACCCAGATCAACTGCCGCTGCAGCACCAGGCGTTCATCGTTAACTGGACAGGAGCATTTGGAGTGATCGCTCGTCGCACACTTGCCGTCTTCACGCTCGCCCTGGTGATCTGCTCTTGCGCATCCTCAAGATTTCAAGGAAAGGTCACTGATAAACAGGCCCGGCAAGTCCTGGAGGCGATAATTGGCGCTAAAGGGAACGGGCATTCACTTTGCGATGAACTGTCTCTCGATCGACTGGCATGTCATGCACAATTGCAAGACGCCAAAGCGTCTTGCCTTAATCCCGGCCCATCCCCCAGCGTGATTAACTCTATTGGCATTCCAGACACGAAAGAGAAGCAAGGGGGCCGCCTCCTGGTGCTCGACGGAAGGACACTCGGGGGAGCTCGCTATCGAACAGAGATGTTCATTGCATTCGATAGTGATGCACCGAAGGCGTCGACAGTCACCTACTGGACTGGAATGAGATTCGCCGGATCGCCATTCGGAGAGCATAACGCTGCATTCCCTGGACCAGAATGCAGAAAGAGTTGAATCCTGCCCTTATTCTGCCCTGGACGTGTGCGCCCCAATGATGGGGGGTCCCAGCTATCGCGATCCGCATTGGGGTCATCGGCTATTCACCTTCGCCCAACGATTTTTTGTAACGGTTGATTGCAGCCGCAGCGACCAGCCCGCCCGGCTTCGAGAATGCGAAGCTCGGTCGTGGTCACTACAGGCGCAACGGCACTCGCGCGGATCGGCGCCTCGGAGCGCTTGCCGCCACACTAGCCTCGCCGTTCGCATCGCGGGCTCGCGGCGGATGCGCCTCCGAACGGAGTGGGCGGCCATCATCGAGGGCTCACCCGAGGACGGGATGGTCTTCTCCCCCCGGCAGCAGTTCTTCTTCGCTGTGGGCTTCCTGCTTGCCGCGGTGCGCGCGCGGCTCCATGATCTCGCCCGGCCAGCGTGGCGGCCGGTGGATTGGCTGCTGCGTGCCTCATCTCGCACCAATGGCTACATCGCCCCCGCCGTAGGCGCACAGGCGATCTACATCGTCGGCGATGGAAGCCTGCCTGCACTGGCACCGAGGTGTGGGAGCCGTGCAGCATTGCTGGCGCATCTCTGTATGTGATGGCGCGTTGGCTCCGCAGGGTGAGGGGCGTTGAATTGGTTGTGTTGCCGCCCTCGACAGTAGGGCTGCGACTGGTCGTCCCGTACCGCTGTCGTCCGTCGCCGTTGATGTCACCGACTGATATCAGGGGCTGATGAGTTGGGGATGCGGACAGGGCTCCGGTGGTTCGTCTGGACGGTCGGCCCACTGCCACCAGATGTGGCGCTGAGAGCAGTCCCACACGCTGCGGCAGACACGCTTGCCGTCCTCAGTACGTCGGGAGAGCACGAAGGCTCCGAACCGCATCGGCTGATCGCACTCAGGGCACCTGGGTGGGGAGTCGGACGACATGCCCGGACCGTACTGTGCCGGCCGAGTCCCGGCACCATCGCCCTCCTGATCGTCGTCCTCTTGTGGCGAGGCGACGGTGGTGAGCCTGTGAATTCCTCGCTCGGGGACGGGCTGGTGGTGCAAGATCCGTCAGCCGCCAGGTCACGGGGATCAGGGGCTTGGCCTGTGGGGGTTGTTGTGGCTGGTGCGGACTGCCCGATGAATCCGCTGGGGGAACCCGCTGTTCGCGCGAGCCGCCGACGGCAGTGGCTCGTCGCCCTCGTGGGCGTCTGCCTCATGCTCTTTATGGCGGCCTGTGCAAACGAAGACAGGCCCGGACCGTCGAGCGTCACGGAAGCCCAGGCGCGAGAAGTCCTCAAGAACGCGATTTCCGACATTGCAGACAACACCACGGAGCACTTCTGCGAGAAATCCACTGTTCAGGTTGAAATTTGTGAAGATGTGTTGGACGAGGCGCGGACCGAATGCCTCTCCCCTGGCGCAGCGCCGAAAGTAGTGAACTCTGCCCGAGTGCCTAGGAAGCCAAACCGTGGCTTTGGATGGGTCCTGGCTGTGGAGGGCCGAACGAGGGGCGGGCAACGATACGTCTCTCACTTCTTCGTTACTGCTCCGAACGGAATACCCCGCGCGTCTATCGGCATCTACTGGACTGGAATCGGCTTCGGCGATCGCTCTACCGACAAGTGGCGCACTGTCCTTCCTCAGTCCGAGTGCCTGAAGGGAGCTCGGGGGTAGCTTGATGACGGCAGTGAGAACCTCCGAGACAACAAGAAGTCCCGGGCCGCTGGCCTGGGGCTTTTCCCTTGCCTCCTCCACCGGATGCGAGCGCACTTCGGGCGCAGCCGCGAGGAGCACAAGGATGTGAACCTGGCCTCATCGCAAGTCAGGCTCGCCAGGCCCTGCGTTCAGAACGTGCTCAGCGATGGTCTGGGCATCTGTGCCGCTGCGCTATCGATCCTCGTCGTCTGGCAGCTCATTCGCAGATTGGAGCGCGCGCCGCACCGACTGCGATAGCGCCCGCCGAGGTCTGCCCCACGGGCCAGGATTCGTAGCTCTGGCCAGAACGGCCGGCGACGGCCATCAGACGCTCCACCGCCCGAGGGTGCGTGGACCAGCCTCCGACTACGTGGGAGCGGCGAAAGGGTTCCCGTCGGGAACCGTTGGGCCGCTCCACTGCGCCCCCGGAAGCAGGACAGGCGCCCAATCCGGGCCGCGGTGGTCCAGCCACCACCTGCCGATGGTGCGGAACTTCTCCTCGAACCCCCGATCCCAGCAGAGGAACCCGGTGATCGGTGCCCGAAGGCGAGTACGACGGCCGCCCGCTTCATAGATCACAACGACTCGGGTCCCCTGGAAGCGCTCGACGCGGATGGCCTGGACGTTCGACCACTGGATGGTCCGGCGGCGGAGGCCGTGCACGATGACCGTCGACTCCGTGAGAGTGACGCCGAAGCACTGCCCGAGGATCAGCAGCACGAGCACCATGGCGGCCCACGTACCCAATGACTCGGCTATCTCAGATCCGGCGCGCTTCAAGGTCACCCAATCGATGACCATCGTGCCCCCGACGACGACAAGGAGGGGCAGAACAGGCAGTACACGTTGGAGACGCGTATGCCGGTAACGGATGCGCTCCGGCGGAACAGCCTCGACCTGCAATTGCTCCACCAAAACCCGCCCCTCACACAACGCAGCCACCGTCGGCACGTGATCGCCAGGGCAGCATGGCGGACCTGGGACGCGCTGTCCATCGCCTACGGCTGCCGACCGAGCGGGCCAGCAGGGTCATTCGACTTCAAGCCGGGGGCTTGGTTCTCGTCTCATGCCCTCCGGGCCTATCCAGTCGTGGGCGCGCGTCGGCGGCGGCAGCGCCGAGCGGGCCGGAGGCAGGCGCGCACGGCGCGGCCGGAGCCGGGAAGCGCGCCCGGCGGAGCGGAGCGCAGCCGGGTGCCTTGAACCCGCAGAGAAAGTTTCTACTCAGCCCCTGCGCGACGGGATACGGCCGGAGGGACTGCCGTCACCTACTACCGTCAACGCCCCCGCAGCGGCTCGCTGCGGGGGCGTTCCGACTGGTGGGCGCGGACGGTTTCGAACCGCCGACATCTGCTTTGTAAGCCTGGTATCGGCCTCTGAGTCATCACCGCAGCTCAGTCTGTCTGTGTGCTGAGACGGCTGTCACCAGCTGCTGACGCCGTGACGTTCTCCAAATAACCGTGGCTGACCGCTCGATCTGGCACGCATCTGGCACGCGCTCCTAGAGCTCAACACGCTCGCTCACGACGTCGTCACCGGACTCCCCATAGCGCAGCACAACGTGTGCCGGCCGAAACGGAAGCATCCGCAACCCAGGCTCCATCGCCCGGAACAAAGCTTCGGCGTCAGGACCATAGGCGTAGATCACAACCTCTCCCCCGCCGAACTCATTGCCGTCGACCTCACCCACACCAGCGGCTGCGACCGCGGCCCCGATTGACCGCTCGGCGTCGAAGACCAATGACCTCTGGTCAGGTTCACCGAAGTCGTCTCCGCCCAGATGGAAGCGAGCGATCACGGCGTGTTCCGGAGCCTCTTCCGGCATGTCAAAGAGCGTGTCCTGCATGGCAACACTCTCCCACCGGGCTCTGACAGGCGGTCTCCGGGCCCGGGGGTTCTGGTGGGCCGTCGCTGGCTGCCCGTGCCCGCCAGCGCCTCACTCCAGCTCACAGACGTGCTGTCACTCAGTAGGTGCATCCCAAGTAACCCCTCTGAGATGCGTACTGATGTTCGACTTTGTTCAATCTCCCGCACAACGGCTTTCCGCTAGTCAGAATACTTCGATAGCGGCACCAAGAAAAGCGATTCAAGAGCACCGAAGGATAGACATGAGCGCATCGTCAGCCATAAACGAAACCTCTATCATGGAAGGACTCCGGCGGGTATTCCGCAGCGACGGAACAGCAAGCGATGACTTCACTCTGCGAGACCCCATCTCGCTACCTGATGGAAAGGTAATTCTCGGCGCGAGCAGTGCCGAAATAGCCGCAATCACAACGCGCCTCGCCAGCGCACAATCGAGGACCGAGAGTTCGTTCCAGTGGGAAAGTGAAGCAGAGTTCTCCTTGGTCTCACTCGATCAGGTCGGCGCTTTCGATAGATTCTTCGAAGGCGAGACGTTTGAAGGGCAGGGTGATAATCCCGTAACTTTTAGAGTTGGTAGACCGTCCCGAGAATTTGCCGCCTATCTTCTGTGCAAGTTTGCACAAAATCCGGTTCTCCTGACCTCCCCGAGAGCCAGGATGATACTAAACCGGATACGCCAAATAGGTAGCGATCGCATTTCAACAGGTCGGCGATCAATCGAAGGTGACTCGCTTTTCGATGTCATCGCCGAGGGGCTTCGCGCCACTACGTTGCAGATCACCGCCGTAAAATCTCGCGCAGATTTTGAAACACTCGCCAATTCTTTCCTTTTCCATGCTGCTTATAACACAGATGCGGCGGCTCGAATCGGGCTAGAAGCGATGTTTCGGCCCCAAGCATTCCAGCGGGTGCGCAGGAGCCAAAACGGTTCTCTTGACGCGCCCAGGCAGACCTACGACGCAGACCTGGTACATCACTACCTCATGGGTGTAGCAGCGGAAATCCCACTATTGGAATACCTTGCCTACTATCATATCGCTGAGCATTTTTTCGTGAAGGTGTTCAATGAGGACTTGATAAGCCAGGTGCGGTCAGGGATCACCGACCCATCTTTCTCTGCCCGCCGAAGTAAGGACATCCAGTCCATCGTTAACATCGTCACCAAAGTTAAGGGTCGAATCAAGGATGAAGGCGGGGTAAACGAACTACGGTCCCTGCAATTGGTACTCGATAGCTTCATCAGCATTCCTCGCCTTATATCTGACCTTGACGCCTACGACGCCGACTTGGTGGGCCACTATGCAAATAGAGACGTTCCTTTTGCTGGCGCAAGTAAGGTGGACATTCGCGCGCATGATGAAGAGGCAGTACGCGGCGCAATCGCAAAAAGGATTTACAAAGTCAGGAATGCTTTGGTGCACGCCAAAGAGGGGGAATTGCCAAAGTACGCACCTTTCGCGCACGATGAGGAGTTGGCTCGCGAAATTCCCCTAATGCGGTTTGCGGCAGAACAGATCGTCATTGCACAGGGAAAGGTCCTGTGACCCTCCGGACGCCCTTATATCTCTACTCAGTGCACCCATAGACACCCTTGTTCCCCGCCGTGACGCGCACCCCGCCTGACCTGCAAATTGGGACACTCACGGACGCCCCTGGACAACCACGCGGACAGTTAGAAGGAGTGCACCTGCGTCAAGGTGGAGTGGCGGGGCGTCATGAACCGCCTGTGGGCCGAGAGGTTAGTCGACTACGACTAAATCAACGTTCGAGAAGGTCACGTGTGAAGTGGGATAGCCCGAGCGACGGCCTCGAAAACCGTCGTCGCAGCGATGTGACCGTGGGTTCAAATCCCACACCCACCGCAGGCAAGAGGCCCCTGACCAGTACGTATGGTCGAGGGCTTCTGCCATGCCCGGTTCCTGCCGGTCGCCGCTGTTCCCCCTGGTTTCCCGCTCTGTCGGGCACGGAAGGGGCACGCGGGGGGCACGGCTTTGGAGCTGCCGGGGTCAGCTCGTCAGCGGTTGATCGGGATCTCGTAGACGATCTCGCAGTGCGCTGCGGGCACCACGATGTCCGCCGTCTCCACGGGGTGGCCCTGGTCGCCGTAGTACGTCCGCCGGATGTGCGTCACGAGTGCGGCCTTCTGGATGCCAAGTAGCGATGCCTCCTCGGCGGTCGCGTGCCGCGGTTCGGGCTGCTCCACCGCATGGCTGACAGTCACTCCGATCGCGGCCATGCGGTTCACGACCCCGGCCCCCGCGTGTGGTCCTCCCTCGGGGAGAACGACGAGGGTGCCGCCAGTGACGGCGTACGGTTCCCAACTTGTCGACAGCTGGACAGGCTTTCCGTCCGCCAGGAACTCGTACGTCGTACGCACGCACAGCTCGCCCTCGACGATTCCGAGCCGCGTCGCGATCTCCGCCGGGGCCGGCACTTTCGCGTCGGTCCGGCTCTCCCAGTCGCTCTGCCGGCGAAGGGCCTTCATGTCCTCGCGGAACGGGGATCCGCTGGACTGCTCACGCGCCGACGACCGGACGACTCTCACTCGTTGCCGGGGCTCGGCGACGTAGGTGCCCGATCCGGCCCGGCCTTCCAGCACTCCCTGGGAGATCAGCAACTCCTGTGCCCTGCGCACCACGTTCTCGCCCACGCCGCACTCCTGGCCGATCTGGGCGCGGGAGGGGAGGCGGTCACCCGGTTCCCAGACGTGCTCCGCGATGCGCTGCCGGAGTTCGTCGGCGATGCGGAGGTACGGCGGTTGCTCAGACATATGGAAAATCTAGTCCACTAGCTCTAATCTAGTTAACTAGCTTCACTGAAAGTGATCGCTGGTGACGGAGGCTGCCTTGTGTCCGCTTCGGGAGTGACCGCAGCGGCTCTCGCTGCCCGCTTGTCTGCCGCCGGGCTCCCCACGCGCGTGAAGGAGCACACCCGGTTCACGACAGTCGAGGCAGAAGTACCGGACACGCTCTCCGTCGATTCATGGCGGGAGGTCCTGGAGGCGGTGGCTGAGGCCGATCGATTCGGGCTTCTGGCCACCAGCTTGAACGGCCGCACCTTATGGGCGGTCGTACGGAAAACGGTCCCCACGACGGGCGACGTCGGGGGACCGGGCTATCAGCGATAGGGGCTGAACAGCATGCTCAACCGTATCCGCCATGCCATCTCGCGCACCAGAGTGCGGTGCTTCCCCAAAGGTCGGCATCGCCGCCCCTTAACGCCCTCCCGGCCGCTGGCCCCTCGCGCCCGCCTCGCACCCGCTGACGCTTCGACCGTCGTCCTGGGGCGGGCTCCGGTCGGCACGGTCCACCGTTACCCGCTGAGGGGAGAGGACGTCGCGCTTGTCCGTCCGTACCTGCTGGCGTGGGAAGAGCGTGTACGGACGCGCACGGTGCTCGTTGCCCCGAACCTGCCGGCCGATGCCTGGTCGGCCCTCGCGGGGGTCCACTGATGCCTCCTCGCCGCCTACCGCACCCAACGGGCGCAGCTTCCGTCCCCTACCGCTCGATCGCGTGCTGGATTGGCACGCACCACTCCTGCATCGAGCCGTCCCCGCCTTCGACGACGGACGACGTACCGGTGATCTACGAGGTGTGCATCTGCCCGTGTCACTCGACCCCCGACCCGTCTGTGCCCGTGAAGGTGATGGCGTGAAGGTCCGATCCCCCGGCGGTGCACTGGTTTCCTCCGTCGAGGTCACTGCGGCCACCGTGCAGCGTGGCGACATCATCCAACTCGGCGGTCAGGCCTGCCGAGTGAGCGACCTCTTCCAGCTCCCTCACGGAGCCAAGCAACTGGTCTTCGAGTCGGGCGAGCTGCTGGCCATACACGCCCGTACCCGGCTCATCGCCCTGCGACTGCTGAGAAGGCGGTGACCGGCTCCGTGCCCCGACGCCATCACGACATCGCCGACGACCTACGCCACCAAATCACGACAGGCAGCATCAAGCCTGGCGAACGCCTCCCGTCCGAAGCAGGTCTTGCTGCCCGGTACAGGGTCAGCACGGTGACCCTGCGACGCGCTCTCGCCGTGCTCCAGGGCGAAGGACTCGTCGAGAAGATCCACGGCAAGGGGAACTACGTACGTCACCCCCGCCGCAAGATCATGTACGTCGGCGGCTGGGGCACGCTGGACCCCCGGATCGCCGCTGAGCCAACGTTGCGCATCACGGTTCGTAGCACCACGGTTCCGGCCTCCATGCAGCTGACGACCTTGCTGAAGGTGCCAACGGGCAGCCCTCTCGCGGAGTACACCTGCCTCAGCCTCGAACAGGGGTCACCGCACGGCCTGGCCCGCATTTACATCCCGCGCGACCTGGCCCCGGCCGGAGTCATCGACGACGACTCCGTGTGCCGGGAGGCAGCCACGCGATTCGCCGTCCTCGGCCCGTCGCCGACCACCATCCGAGAGACGGTCTCCGCCCGCTCTCCCACCCCAGACGAAGCGTCGGCCCTCCGCATCGGAACCAACATGGCCGTTCTCGGGATCACCCGCATCGCCACCGACGCCGCCGGCCGCGTCATTGAAGCCGCGCTCCTGGCCTTTCCGGGAGACCGAGCCGACGCCGTCTTCACCGCCCATCACGTGCTCAATGAGAGGCCGACTCAAGGATGACGACACCGAACGAACTGCGGCTCCTCCCATGGTCGGGCCCGGGGGACAAGCCCTGCTACCTGAGCACTGACGACCCGGACGGCTACATGTCTCGCCTCGCGGACGGCATCGAAGCGATCCAACTCGGGACAGCGAGCGAACTGTTGGGAGAGGCCTCAGACGCTCTCGACGACCAGGGGACGTCACTCGACGACATGCGGTGCCTGGTCAGTGCGCTGACCGGGGCTCTGCGGGACGTCTACCGCATCGCAACGAGCCGCGGCCATCTCCGGGCAACGAGCGATCCGCGTGAGTCCGCCTATTGATCCAAGGCCCCGCCGGCCAGCACAGCACGGGAAGCCCATGGCTCTGACCAGATCAGATGCCATGGGCTTCTGGCTTTGTCAGCCGACTTCCGTCGACCTTGGACGGCCTGAGGACTGCTTCGTCCCGAAGTAACTGGGTACGTAGCTCTGCCATGGTCTGGCGCGCCTGAAGTTCATCACCAATCTTGAGGAATTAGGGCAGTGCCATTTCTCCATTTTTCTCGAACGCAGTCTTGAAACCATTGCTCGTCGAAGTCAGCATGTTCGGCGATGATGATTTGATAGGATCTTTCAGCTCGACCTGCAGCGTCAATTATAAAGCGGAATGTGTCGGCGATCGTATGCCTATCGCCTGATGCCACATCATTGTCTCTGTACTCAGAATCCGCAGGGAACCCGACCTGTGAAGGCTGGTCAAAAAACACAACCCCAGGAACTGGTCTGCTGTGTTCAGCGAACCATTCATGGAGCGCCATATGTACTAGCAAGTGATAGGCGACCCAGCTTTGCCCACTACCAATTTGAGGCATTGCTAGCGGCCCAGTCGGAGTATCCAGCACGATCTGCAGCTTCTTGATGTCGAGCCTCATGGGATCTGCCGAATGCTCGATTGGGAGTTGGCTGGACCAATTCGTCATCCGCTGGTTCAGTCGCGAAACGATTGAGTGCGTCCTATCGCGGATGACATCAGAGTCGACTTCACTCTCAGCCGCTTCAAGCTGAATTTTCAGAGACTCAAGTTCTTGCCTGAGTAGTCGAAGGCGCTCGTCCCCTCCAACACCCTCAAGGTAGAAGTCGATACGACCAATTACGGTCGCCTGGACACTTTCCTGCAGGGCGAGATTTCGTTCCCGCTCGTTCGTCCGCTCGATTGATTCGAGCTGCGCGGAGTTGTTTCTAATTGCCTGCTGGCAATCATCGATCTCCCGCTTGAGGGTCTCGGCAAGGTCCTTAAGCCTAGGCGATTCAGATGAAACAGACCGAGGCATGTGATTCAGTGAGACAAAATGCTCACGAAGCCCCGCGATCTCCTCCCGGTGCCCCTCTACTTGGGATCCGCATAGTGGGCACCCGTCGTTGTCTGTGTCGGGGATTAGCTGTACAAAGGAAAGCCTAGCCCGTTGCTCGCTTGCCTCCCTCTCGAAGCTTCTTCTATCACTTAGCACCGTAGCGATTGATTCAAGGGAGCTCTGAGCTCGTTTGGACCTGCTCCGGATTCGATCGCGTTCCTCAAGTAGAGCTTGACGTGCCCTGTTGGAATTGCCAAGTTGCGCACTGTCAACCTCTCCAGATCTGGCGCTTGTGTTTTGCCGCAGGGCCAGAATGGTCCGCAATTCAGCCAGCGCATCGACGGTCAAAGAACCGTCATCCGAAGAGATTAGTGTGGTCAAACCTGCGCTTGCCGCTTCGGCCAGAAGCTGCTGGGCTCGCATGCCGCCGCGATCAGCCGCTGCCTCAAGGTCAGCTATTTCCTTAGAGGTGTCCCTCACACGCTTCTTTAGTCGACTGATTCGACGCGCAACCCGCACGTCCTCCGCAGTAATAGCGCCCAGAAAGAACGGCAGCGTCTCGCGGATAGAGTTTGAGACGAAAGGTTCGCCTTGGCGGTGGAAAAGGCGCTGCCGGCTGATGATTTCGTCCTGCTGCTGATAAAGGAAGAATGCCGCGTGACGCAAGGTCACAGCATAGTTGGGGATTCCTTGCAGTTCGGAGTTCCCGGTATCCGGGAACTCAAGCAGCCGCGACAGAAGGCTAATGAGGCCGTCGACATTCGTGGTTTGCCCAAGATCCGCATAGCTGGGGATGCTTACTGTCGATCCTTGTTTAATGAAAACTCGCTGTGACGATTGCGCCTTCTCTTCAGGCGCCTGCCTTGCTACAAAAACTTCGGAGTCATTCACTTGCAGATGGAGCGCGTACCATGACACGGTCTCAGTGATTTTTCCCCGAGGGACCTCGCAAGTTCCACTACCGAGGCAGTAGTCAATGACGTCCGTAAGGGCAGTTTTTCCGGTCGCGGAATCTCCGGTGATGATGTTGACAGAATTTAGCTTTAGGGGGAGGCGTCGCTGTTTCCCGGTCCAGGAATAGAGCACAATTTCACGGATCTGCATCATCCTGCGCTGACTCCCCAGGTCGAAAAGATAGAAGCTACGTCACCGGATCTTGCGAAGCTTTTCCCTAGACGCTCGGCTACTTTGAGGATGTGTGCCACCTCGACGGAGCCTTGTGACAGTGATACCAAATTTTTGATTCTTCGCGCCGAAGTTGCCGTAATTTTTGCGTCTCGCAATGAAAATAGATCAGCTTGTGCGCCCAGGATCAGCCCCTTTCTCACGACCGGCGCCAGAGCAGGAGCATTTTTTTGCAAGATCAAACGCTCCCTCTCGTGGGCGTCAATCCAGACTACAAGCGAAGTTGCTTTGGTGACGGGGAATGTGTCGCGAATCTGTTTACTCATGGCTGCGGGAACTACCAAGAATGCCAAGGAAATTGGCATCGGCCCATCTGCCTCGGTTTCGTAATATTCAGCAGACTTGCGGATGACAACGGCAAGGAAGGCGGGATTGAAAAGAGCTGATTCTTCCTGGCTGGTGAACGGCTGAAGCCACTGGGTCATGCAGACTCACTCTCAAGCAAGGTTGCCAACCTCACTTCGAAGTCAGGATGCCATCCGACCTCTCGGTGGTCAGCGAGACCATGATAGGTGCCCTGCATCACAAATGCCTCGCGGCACATATCACGGATTCTGATGTCAGCTTCTTGTTCAACCCACTTATATAGCGCCCGTGCGACTTTGATCTTTTCTGCTTCGGCGGCGGATTCTCCGATCTCCTCTCGCGACTCCCAGAATCGCACTCGCCAAGCCTCCTTTAGCCGGTCTTCGTAGCGAGAGAGTTCCCCCGGTGTCAGTAGGTCATCTCGGACCCATTCTGATCGCTGCGCAAAAGCTCGAATGTAGCAAGAAACGGCTCCGGCTAGCCGCGGTCCGGTGACATTAATTAGCTTGAGCTGGCGAACGAAATCACTTTCCGCCCCCTCTTCCTCGACGATATCGAAAATCTCCGGATTGATGGGAAGATTGTCACGCCTAAACTCCTCTCTTATTAGTTCCAGCTCTTCCTGGATTTCTGCGACCGTAATTGGCGGGGCGGTTTTATCCTTAAGGTGCTGAACGCATCGTTGGAACCACCAGCCTTCTAGTCGACGAAGAAAAGCTGGTCGCTTGTCTTCAGAGGCGGCGAAGTACAGTTTTTGCTGTAGTTCGACTTCAAGATTCTCCAACAGTGGCTCGTTATCAACCACAATAAATGTTGAAACCAAGGCGCTTCTCTCCTCTGGCTTCAACTTGAGGAACATGCTGTAGACGTCTTGCTGCTTGTCGTTCTTGGAAGTCTCTGCAGTATTCGTTAGTATCTTTGTTGCCTCATTCAGATCGCGCCCGCGGTCACGCAAATAGTGCGCGGCTGATCCTTTTGCTGCCCTTCCCGTTGTGATCAGATAGCGAGAAACAGGATTCTCCTGCGAGAAGGAATGTCCGGGTGCTTGGTCTAGCCAAACCCTTAGAGTTTTCCAGATGTCGGCCGAGGCATTAGGGATCGTAGTGGTCGGATCCGTGTGATATTTCAGTTGCAGCAGTTCCGTCGGCGTCCCGGGAGTATCGAAGCTGACATCGTCCAATTGTTCAATTCGAACATTTGCACTTGATCCGGACTGGATTCGACTCAGGGCGGCGTGCAGTGCGTATCTTGCCTGATATAGGTAACCGAGCATGGATTCATTGGCAGAATAGTCGGCCATGCGGGCCCCCGGTGAGTCGACCAACAACATAAAGGGTTGCCAAGCTTAGCCTCGAAGATTACCCGTTGTGAAGTCGCTTGTACGGATTGGTACGAGGTAACCCGTGCTTTGCTGCGCTCAGGAGTCCGACACACTGGGAGAGGAGGTCGGCGGAGCGGGTTTGGCCGGTGGCCTGCCCGGTTTGGGGTCGAGCATGATCAGGGGGCCGTACGCTGGCCGGCAACTCGGGCAGGCTGTGATCCTGCCCGGAATTTGAACGAGTGGCCCCCTGGTCTTGCTCGACGCGGGACCCGAACCAGGGAGGTGGCTAAAGCCGTGGAGCCGACCGCCCCAGCCACAGCGGGCTTCCCGCCTTCAGTCCGCAGCACGCAGCGCGCCGCCTGGCGCGGCCAGCCGGGGCGAAGACAGAGGCAGGCCGCGCCGCTGAGGCGGCGCGCGCCCGCGCCGTGCGCGGGCCTTGATGAAGTAGAGAAAGTCTTACCGCGCTGCTTGAGTCAGAGTGTGTCCGGCCTCGGTTGATGCTTGGCGGTCCCGCAGACCAGAACACCTGAGGCTCAGATGCCGCCAGAATCACTTGGTCGCTGGTGCCCGCACTCCAGCTTCTCGCCGCTGGCATCGACCACCTCGTAGTCGAGCATCATGTTGTAGGGGTCGCCGTCCTCGTAGAGCCACACCGTGATGAGCCCCGTCGCGAAGACCACTGAGAACTGCACGTTGCCGTCGCCCATCGGCACCACTTCGAAGGCGTCTGCGGGCTTCATCCAGAAGTCTTCGCCATACGGCTCGATGAACAGGCAGACATCCGTGTCGCCCGCGTTTTGCACAGGCAGTCTGTTCCTCACACGTTCCAGCCGACGAGGTGCTTGCCGTCGTGGCTCCGCACGTGAGGGCCGGCCCCGTCCAGGGCATCGAGCAGGCGGATCGCGTAGACCTCGGACATGCGCTCGGTGATCTGCTCCGGCGTGAGCCAGTCGACCGCGGTTGACTCGGCTGATGTGCGCTCGGTGCCCCCGGAGGGCTTGCACCGGAAGACCATGGCGACGATGCCTCTGGCCGTGTTCTTGTAGACGCCCGTGAGCTGGTCGACCTCGACGTGAATGCCGGTCTCTTCCCAGATCTCGCGGCTGACGCCTTGTTCCGGAGACTCCTCCAGCTCCAGCACTCCGCCCGGCAGCTCCCATGTCCCGTTGTCTGCGCGGCGGATCGCCAGGAGCCGTCCGTCCTCGCGCACGACTGCCCCCGCCACGGACACACTGTGCTTCGGCGTTGACGGAGCTTCCTGGGCGCTGTTACTCATGTACAGGAGCATAGGAGAGTGAGTAGGTCGATGGGAACAGCAGTAGGAGGTGGCAGGGCCGTACCCCGGTACGTTCAGATCGCCGACGAGATCGTTCAGCAGATCAGGGCAGGTGTCCTGAAGCCTGGCGGCATGGTGCCGAGTGAGTCCGAGTTGGTCGACCGCTACGGGGTGTCCGGCGGCACGATCCGCAAGGCCATGGTGGAGGTACGCGCGAGCGGCCTGGTGGAGACCCGGCATGGCAAGGGCTCCTTGGTGAAGGCCCGGCCCCCGGTGCGCCATCGGTCCTCGGACCGGTTCCGGCGCTCGCATCGCAAGGGTGGCAAGGCCGCGTACCTAGCAGAGTCGGAGCAGGCCGGCGCGACCGCCAAGGTGAGCGTGTTGTTCATCGGGCCGGCCGACGCACCCGACGACATCGCGGATCGCCTCGACGTCGACCCCGGAACCAAGGTGCTGGCCCGCCGTCGCCTCTACTTCCGCAATGGCACTCCGGTCGAGACCGCTACGTCGTACCTGCCGTGGGACGTCGTGAAGGACATCCCGGAGCTGTTCTCGGAGAACCCCGGCCCCGGTGGGATCTACGCCCGACTTGAGGACGACGGCCATGTCTTCGCGGAGTTCGTCGAGACCCTCCAGGCGCGGCCGGCCTCGAAGGCGGAGTCCTCCGAACTCGCGCTGAGTCCCGGCGCCCCGGTCGTTCATCTCATCCGCGATGCCGTGACCGAAGAGGGTCGTGTGGTCGAGGTCTGCGACACCCTTATGGCCGCTGACCAGTTCGTTTTCAGCTACCGGATCCCTGCCGCTGACTGACGCGCACTCAACTCCCCTCAACCCGCTGCGATTTCCTCTTCGCGGCGGGTTGACTCATGTACAGGAGCGCTGCACTCTTCTTCATATCACTCATATACATGAGTGATGGAGCTCGGCACCTATAGAGGAGCGATCTGCTGTGCGTCAGATTCCCGTCGACACCACCAACGCGACCGTGATGGTTGCCAAGGCTCCCCAGCCGAAGGTCAAGGACCGCCGTACCGGTGAGATCGCGCTCGACAAGGACGGCGTGACGCTGATGACGGTGGAGGTCATGTTCTCCACGCCGGACGAGGTGGAGATCCTGAAGCTCACCGTTCCTCAGCCGGGCGTCTCCGAGGACCTGGCGATGGGTACTCCGGTCGCGCTGACGGGGCTGGTCGCCTCGGCGTGGGAGAACGAGTTCAACGGACAGAAGAAGCACGGGATCGCGTTCCGTGCGGTCGCGGTCACCTCGCTCGCCGCCGCTGCATCGGCCTCGAAGGCGGCCTGACCATGACCGGCTTCACGGTCGCCCTGGTGCTGGTTGTCGCTGCCGCAGTGATCCTGCGGTGGCGGCGCCCCGCCTGGTACTGGCTGGCCTTCGGCGCCCTCTTAGCCGCGCTGCGGGTCTCGGTCCGCTACGTCTCCGTGATGGACGCGTGCGGACTGACCGTCCCGCCCTCCCGCTGGCGCCTGGCCCTCGCCCGGATGGCCAACCGGCCCGCACCGGAGTCCCGCGCCCCGCGCATCCTGCGCATCCGCCCCACCCGCACCGGCCTCGTGCTCCGCCTCAAGCTCCGCCCCGGACAGGACGCCTTCGACGTCTCCGCCGCAACAGACCGGCTGCGGCACTCGTTCGGCATGTACGGCGTGACCTCCCGCGAACTGCGCTCCGGCGTCGTCGAAGTGCGGATGACCGGCTACGACGTCCTTAAGCGGGTGCAGATGCCCACCAAGACTGACCCGGCACCGATGCGGGTCCCGGTCGCCCTGCGGGAGGACGGGGCAGTCCACTACCGCGACTACCGCGCTGTTCCGCACGGGCTCACCCTCGGCGCCACGGAGTCGGGGAAGTCCGTGTATCAGCGCAACCTGGTGGCCGGCCTTGCACCCATGGACGTGGCGCTGGTGGGGATCGACTGCAAGCAGGGCGTCGAGCTCTTCCCGCTGGCCCGCCGGTTTTCCGCACTCGCCGACAACCCCGATACGGCCCTTGACCTGCTTGAAGCGCTCGTCACGCACATGGAGGACGTCTACCAACTGATCCGGGCCGAGCAGCGGATCACGGTGAACGTGCCGGACGCGGAGATCGCCGCTGACATCTGGGACCTGCCCGACCACCTGCGCCCCGTTCCGGTCGTGGTCCTGGTGGACGAGGTCGCCGAACTTGCCCTCTTCGCCTCGAAGGATGAGGAGAAGCGCCGCGACCGGATCATCACGGCACTGGTCCGCCTCGCCCAACTCGGCCGTGCCGCGGGGATCTACCTGGAGATCTGCGGACAGCGCTTCGGCTCCGAACTCGGCAAGGGCATCACCATGCTCCGCGCCCAGCTCACCGGCCGCACCGCCCACCGCGTGAACGACGAGTCCTCCGCCAACATGGCCTTCGGCGACATCGCCCCCGACGCCGTCCTGGCCGCTATCCAAATCCCCACCGAAACGCCCGGCATCGCCGTCACCGGCGACTCCTCCGGCGGCTGGGCCCGCATCCGCGCCCCCCACACCTCCCTGCGCCAGGCCGTGAACATCTGCAACCGGCACGCCGACCGCACCCCGGACCTGCCCGTCCTGGCAGCCTTCCGGCCCGTCGTCGGCGCCCTGGCCCCGGCCCCCGAGCCGCTCGCCAAAGCAGCCACCGCCACCGCCTAATCCCTCCCGCACCCCGGTTGGCGCGACCGCATCGCGCCAGGTCCCTACCCGCTCCATGTCTGAAGGAAGGGAGACCAACTCCCATGTGTGAGCACATCGAGGACTTCCACCGCACCGTGCTGATGCTCGGCGCCCTGGCTCTGTACGCCAACACGCCCGGCGCCGACGACGACTTCATCGACACCATCGGCCCGTCCCTGGCCGCGTCGCTTCCCGAGCCCCCGCCGGGCATGTTCCCGCCCGGCTACGACCCCGCCGACGGCCCCGACTACCCCGGCGGGTCGTGATGGCCCGCCCCGCGTTCCGCGTGGACGCCGTCCTGGTCCAGGCCGTCATCGCCGGTGCCCTGTCCTTCGCACACCTCCACGACCTCGCCGCCGCCGCCGGTCAGGACGGATGGAAGGCATGGGCCTACCCGATCAGCGTTGATCTGCTGCTGGTCGCCGCATGGCGACGCCTGCGCAGTGAGGGCCCGTCCCGGCTGGCCTGGTGCTGGTTCCTGATCGCCTTGTTCGCCTCGCTCGGCGCCAACGTCGCCACCGCCGGATTCCTCGACCTCGCGCATCCGCCGGCCTGGCTGCGGTTCGGCATCGCGGGCTGGCCCGCCCTCGCCTTCCTCGGCGGCACCCTCCTCGCCCACTCCCACTCCACCGAGGCGCCGGAGTCGGTTCCGCCGGCACCCGTAGCCCCGGAGCCCACTCCGCAAGTCGAGCGGGAACCGGCCCCCGACCCGCGACCGGAGCCCTCGCCTATCGCCGCGGCTGCCGAGGACACCCCGGCACTCGCCCCCGCTACCACCGTCGTCCCGGCTGGTCCGTCGGTCCCAGCCGCGCTGGTGGACCACGCCCGCAAGCTCGCCGACGACCACCACGCCCGCACCGGCACCCGGATCGACACCGACACCCTGCGCGCCCGACTCGGTGTCCCACCGCAGCTCGCCGAGACCATCGCCGCCCAACTCGCCTGAACCGAAGGGAGAACCACCGTCATGCCCACTCGTGACCACTTCCACTCCGTGATGCGGATCGGCCCGGTGCAGATCGGCACCCACCGCGACCGCCACGGCCACACCAAACACGCCGCCGTCTGCAGCGCTGACCGCTGCGGCTGGTCCGCCGACTACTCCAGCCAGACCGCCGCACAGCTCGCCGCCCGCACCCACCGCTGCACCGCCCGATAGGAGAACGGCCCCGTGGACGTCCCCCTCTGGTTCGCCCTGATCATCGTCGGCTGGCTCGGCATCAAGCTCATCCGCCCGCCGCTCTGGCTCGTCGCGGTCCTCCTGCTCGGCGGCTACCTCCTCGCCGACAGCCTGCTCGCCCCCGTCATCGACACCGCCGTCAAGTAACCACCCGCGAAGGGAGATCCACCATGCTCAAGCCCAAGGTCCCCACCATGCCCCAGCCCACCGGCCTCATCACCCCGCCGGCCGTCCTGGAGCCGACCGCCGTGGTCCAGCACCACTCGCCGAGCCCCACGCCGTTGGCTGTCCCGACCGCTGCGGCCCGGCCGACCGTTCAGCTCACGCCCGGCGCCGTCATCGCTCTCGTGGGTGGTGGGACGGCTGTTGTCCTGGTCGTCGGCGCGGTCCTGGTCTCGATGCTCCTCGCGGTCGCCATCACCGGCGCATCCGTCGCCATCTGCGCCCTGGTCATCCGCTCGCTCATCGCCTCCGACAACCAGCACCGCTGACCGGCCTCCGGGCGGCGCACAAGCCGCCAAGCATCGCCGCCGCCCGGACGGTCCGGCCCCTTCCAACCGCAATCGAGAGGACCACCATCATGGCCCAGCACAGCCCTGCCCCGACGCGTATCTGCCCGGACTGCGACGGCTTCCCCGCCGTCGCCATCGACACCGGAACGCTCCTCGACGACGGCACCCGCGCCACCCTCCTGATCACCTGCCGCCCCTGCCACGGCACCGGTACGACCCGCACCCCGGCACCGGCCCCGGTCGTCCAGCGGGAGCACGCGTGACCGCCTCGATCCTCGCGGGCCTGGACCCGGCCACCCTCGGCGATCTGCTGCGGGTGGCCGGGTCCACCGGCTTCGACCGCTGGCAGGACCAGATCCGCCGCACCGGCGGCTGCTCCAACCCCATCCACCTCTCCGGCTGGACGCTCACCAAGGACAAGACCACCGGCCAGACCCTGTACCGCTACTCCACCGACACCGAGCCTGGCGGACGGCTCCGCGTCGCCTGCGGCAACCGCCGTGCTTCCCGCTGCCCGGCCTGCGCCTGGACCTACTCCGCCGACACCTACCACTTGATCCGCGCCGGGCTCGCGGGCGACCAGGACAAGGACGTCCCCGCCACCGTCCGCGACCACCCCCGCGTCTTCGCCACGCTCACCGCCCCGTCCTTCGGCCCCGTCCACAACCGCCCCGATGCCGGCCGCTGCCGATGCGGCACCACCCACCGTCCCGACGATGACGCCCTTGGTACTCCGCTGGACCCCGAGTCGTACGACTACGCGGGGGCGGTCCTCTTCAACAACCACGCCGGGGACCTGTGGCAGCGCTTCACCAACCGGCTCCGGCGCGAGATCGCCGCCCGCGCCGGCCTCACCCAACGCGAACTCAAGGAAACGGCACGGGTGTCGTACGGGAAGGTCGCCGAGTTCCAAAAGCGCGGGGCCGTTCACTTCCACGCCGTCATGCGCCTCGACGGCCCGGACGGACCCGACAGCCCGCCGCCCTCCTGGGCCTCCGTGCAGCTGCTCGACGACGCCATCCGCTCCGCCGCCGTACACGCGTACACGACCATCACCGTCCCGGCCGCCGCCGGCCAACCCGACCGCCCGCTCCGCTGGGGCACCCAGCTCGACATCCGCCCCATCCGCGCCTTCGACGCCGGCACCGACATCACCGAACAGGCAGTCGCCTCCTACGTCGCCAAGTACGCCACCAAAGCCGCCGAGACAACCGGCACCATCGACCGCCGCGTCGGCAACCGCGAGGCCCTGGTCCTCCTCGAGGTACCCGCCCACCCGCGCCGCCTCATCGAAGCCTGCTTCGACCTCGCTCCGCTCTACCCGGACCGGCGACTGAGCGCGTGGGCCCACATGCTCGGCTTCCGCGGCCACTTCTCCTCCAAGTCCCGCCGCTACTCCACCACCCTCGGCGCACTCCGCCAGATCCGCGCCGACTACCGCGCCGCCCAACAACGCGAAGAACTCGGCCTGCCCGACCCCGGCCAGGACCCGACCGTCCTCGTCCTCACCGACTGGCAGTACGCCGGGCAGGGGCACAGCCCCGGCGAGTCTGTCCTCGCCGCCTCGATCGCCAGAGACCTGCAACACAACCGAGAAACCGCCCGCGAAGCCCTCGCCCTGGAAGGAGACATGGCCGCATGACTGACCGACTGCTCACGGTGGAGGAGGCCGCTCAACTCCTCGGTACAACCGCGCGCTTCCCTCGGCGTCTGATCGCCGAACGGCGGATCGTGTTCGTGAAGGTGGGGCGGCATGTCCGCATCCCTGAGGGCGCGTTGGCTGACTTCGTCGCGGCCAACACCGTCCAGCCGATCGTCACGAGTCGGCGGCGCTTCGGGGCGGTGGCCTGATGGCAAACCAGAAAGGGAAGCGTCGCCGGTTCGGTTCGGTCCGCAAGCTGCCGTCCGGCCGCTTTCAGGCCCGGTATCCCGGCCCCGATGGTCTGCTGCGTTCGGCGCCGGAGACCTTCCCCACTCAGACCGATGCTGATCGGTGGCTCGTCCGCAAGGAAGCGGAGATCCTCGACGGCCGGTGGAAGAACCCGGACGACAAGGTCCTGTTCGGGGTGTACGCCGAAGCCTGGTTCAAGGAGCGCAACTACGCGGCGACCACCCGCGAGCGCAACGGCAGCGCCCTACGTCTCCACATCCTGCCGACCTTCGCGAACGTGGTCCTGAGTGAGATCACCACACCGCAGATCCGCCGCTGGCGCGCCGGCCTCCTGGAGTCCGGTGTCGGTGAGCCGACGGTCGCCAAGGCGTATCAGATCCTCCGCGCCATCATGAACACCGCGGTCGACGACGAACTGATCCAGCGCAACCCCTGTCGTATCAAGGGCGCCGGTGCGGCCAAGACAGCCGAGCGGCCGTTCCTCGATGTCACCGAGGTCTTCCAGCTCGCCGACGCCGTGCCGGCGCGCTTCCGAGTGTTCATCCTCCTGGCGGCCTTCACCGGCCTCCGCTTCGGGGAGCTCGCCGCGCTCCAGCGCCATGACGTCGACCTCGATCGGCGGACCGTCGCCGTACGGCGTGCCCTGGCCGAGACTCGGACGGACGGCATCCTGGTCAAGGCGCCCAAAAGTGCGGCCGGTGTGCGGACCGTCGCCTTCCCCGCCTCGCTGACGGAGAGCCTGGCTGCTCACCTCGCTACCTACGCCGAGCCGGGTCGCACCGGGCTGCTCTTCACGGGAGCGAGGGGCGGGCAGCTTCGCCGGAACAACTTCCGCCGCCTGTGGCTGCGGGCCCTGGAGACGACCGGCCTGGGAGACGTCCACTTCCACGATCTGCGCCACACCGGGAACACCCTCGCCGCGACCGGCGGTGCGACCACCCGCGAGCTGATGCAACGCATGGGCCACTCGTCGGTGCGTGCCGCGCTGATCTACCAGCACCTGGTGAACGGCCGTGACCATGCGATCGCCGCTCACGTCGACGATCAGATCAGAAGGGTCCGGCCGGCAGAACCCGGCGACGCATCTGGCACGTGACTGGCACGACGCCTCTCCCCCGCCCCCGCGGCTGAGGAACGAACAAGGCCCAGGCTCCCGGTTCAGTACCGGTGACCTGGGCCTTCGTCGTGCTTACTGCTGGTGGGCGCGGACGGTTTCGAACCGCCGACATCTGCTTTGTAAGAGCAGCGCTCTACCCCTGAGCTACGCACCCGTGGATGAGGCAACAGATTACATGGCTCACGCCCCCGTCCGGCAATCCGGTTACCTGCCGGGCCGTCCGGGAGTCGGCGGGGTGGCATGCGGGGGGTAACCCCACCCCGGAGACGGTAGCCGTCCGGATCGTTCGCGGGGTGCGCCGTACATACGGTGGGGGCAGACCGGCAGCGCTCTCAGGGGGAATCGATCGCCATGACCTTCCGTACCCGCACCCACTCACGTACCGGGACGCTCATCGCGGCCGCCGGTGGAACCGCTCTTCTCGTCGTGGCCCTCAGCGGCTGTGGCAGTACGGACGTGGAGGGCGCCCCGGCCGAGCACAAGTCGTTCGCCTTCAGCGGGAAGACCCTCACCATCGACGCCGGGAACTCCTCGCTGGATCTCGTGCCCGCCGATGGGAAGCAGGTCGAGGTGACCCGACGCGTCGACGGGTGGGTCGTGCTGGGCAACGGTCCGGACGCCTCCTGGAAGCTGGAGGGCGACAAGCTGACGCTGAAGGTGAAGTGCGATGCGTTGATCAGTGACTGCACCTCGCACCACCGGGTCGAGGTGCCCCGCGGAGTGGCGCTGAGCGTGAACGCGGACAACGGCAAGGTCACCGCGTCCGGGTTCGACACCCGGCTCGTGCTCGACTCCGACAACGGCGGGATCCTCGTACGCGACTCGAGCGGGCCGCTCCAGCTGAAGAGCGACAACGGGTCTGTCGTGGCCGAGGAGTTCTCCGGTTCGTCGGTGGTCGCCCGTTCGGACAACGGGTCGATCCGGCTCGGGGTCACCGGTGTACCGGACCTGGTGGACACGGTCAGTGACAACGGGGGCATCACCATCGACCTCCCGAAGGGCGACGGACCGTACGCCGTGACCGCCGAGGCCGACAACGGGGACGTCTCCGTGGACGTACCGCGCAGCGACAACAGCCCGCATGTGGTGAAGGCGCGCAGCGACAACGGTGAAGTCACTGTCCGAAGCGCGAACTAACCGACCCGTGTGTTCGTCCTTACCGGGTGGGAGAATGTACCGGGGACAGGGCGAATCGGCACGGGAGAGGGATGTGACGGCGACACACGCGCGGCCGCAGGCGAAAGCGAGTGGAAGTTCCGCCGTCAAGGACGTCCTGGTGCTGATGCTGCTGCCGGTGCCTCTGATCGCCGCCGCGCTGCCGGCCACCTTCGCGGGCGGGGGTACGCGGCGCTGGTTCGGCGGGCGGGGTGAGAACCAGAGGGCCGACGCCCAGGCGGCGAAGGACGCGGCCGCTGCCGCGTTCCTCGATCTGGACACCGCCCAGCGGGATCTGCAGATCTCCATCGAGACGATCACCGCGGTCGACAGTTCGCAGCGTGCCCGCAAGGCGGCGGAGGACTTCACCGCTCTGGGCAGACGAATCGACGAGGTCAGCCACGCGTACATCACCGCGGTCGACGCCCACGACCTCGACCGCGACGATCTCGAGCCCTCCGCCGCTGCCGGTGCCAGGACACAGCTGACGCGGGCCAAGGACGACCTTGTACGGGTGAAGGGAGAGCTCGACCGCTTCGCCAACGGACTCGGCTCTCTGCTCGGCAGCGCGGAGACGCAGCTCGCCCGGCTCGCTCCCGCCGTGGAGCGTGCCCGTCAGGCGCTCCTCGGTGCGAGTAACGCGCTCGACGCCGTACGGGCGTCCGGCCTGCGGGCCGACGATCTCGCGGCACGGCTGGCGGCTCTCGCCCCGGAGCTGACCAAGCTGAACCAGGGCGCCGGCAGGCACGGCGTGGCCGAGACGCTTCAGCGCGCCGACCAGGTGCTGCGCGATGCCGAGGCGGTGCGGGCGGAGGCGGACCGGCTTCCGGAGCGGGCTGCCGAGATCGACCACAGGCTCGTGTCGCTGCGCACCCGGGCCCAGGCCCTGACGACGCGCGCCGGGCAGGTCGAGCCGGTGCTCAGCGAGCTGCGGCGCCGCTTTTCGGCCGCCTGCTGGCAGGACCTGCAGCCCGTGCCCGACCAGGCCGCGGTGAACATCCGGCAGGCGGAGGAGAAGCTGGCGGAGGCCGCTGCGGCTCGCGACGCGCAGAGCTGGGCCGATGCGACCGCCCGGCTGAGTACGGTACGGGCCCTGCTCAACGCGACCGACGAGGCGGTGTCCGCCGCCGGTGACCGGCTGCAGCGTCTGGACGCCGTGGCCAAGGATCCGCAGGTGGAGATCGATCGGACCCGGTTCGCGATCCGGGACGCGCAGCGCCTCGCGATGGCCGGACGCCACACCCCCGATCCGCTCCATGCCCGTCCGCTGGACGATGCCGTGGCCCGGCTCGAGCGGGCCGTCGCCGGGCTCGAGGGACGTCACCCCGACTACTGGCACTTCCTGACCGAGATGGAAACCGTGCGGCAGACGACGGCCCGGGTGGTCTCCGCGATCCGTGAGGAGCGCGGCAGCGGCGCCTGAGGGCCCCCACGCGACCCACAGCTGCGGCGCCCGCGACCCACGGCTGCGGCGCCCGAGAGCCCGCGACCCACAGCTGCCATGCCCGCGGCCCACGGCTCCGGATGCCCGCGGCCCCGTGACCCACGGCCGTGGCGCCTGCTGAGGGGCCGCGTCCCTTCGTCGGGCGTGTCCGGACCCGCGACCCGTCCGGCGGCCCCGCCGCCGGTCCGATTTGTCCATGGCGGCAGGTGGGCCGATCCTGGAGGTACGCAGCGGTCCTGCTGGAGTGTTCGCTGGCCGCACGGGCCGAAGGAGGCCGTCATGGCCACTCATGTCCTGCATCCCACGGGCCGACGCCGCAAGGCCACCCGGCTCGACGAGCATCTGCCGGTGGACCACCGGCTCAGCCAGGTCTACCGGGTGGGGGCCGGACTGGCCGGGCTGTTCCTCCTCGCCTTCGGCATTCTGGGACTGATCGACCGGATCGGCTTCTTCGACACCGGCGGCGACACGGTGGCCGGCCTCAACACCAACGGGGCGCTCAGTGTGCTGTCCATCTGTGTCGGGATGCTGCTCTTCGTCGGGATGGTGATCGGCGGAAACTTCGCCTCCACCCTGAACATGTTCCTGGGCATCGCCTTCATCCTCAGCGGATTCGTGAATCTGGCGCTGCTGGACACGGGCCTCAACTTCCTCGCCTTCCAGATGCAGAACGTGCTGTTCAGCTTCGCCATAGGGCTGCTGCTGATGATGTTCGGCATGTACGGGAGGGTCAGCGGCGGTCTGCCGCACGACAATCCGTACTGGCGGGCCCGTCACCCCGAGCAGGTCACGCTCGAGGAGCGCCGCCGTCGTGCCCCGATGCCGGAGGTCACGAGGGAAAGGCCCTAATCTGGGGCCATGCCTCGTTACGAGTTCCGTTGCCGCCCTTGCGGCGAGACGTTCGAAGTCAGCCGTCCCATGGCCGAGTCCTCCGCTCCCGCCTCCTGTCCAGCAGGGCACGAGGACACCGTGAAGCTGCTCTCCACCGTGGCTGTCGGCGGTTCCTCGGCGGCCGCTGCCGGCTCCGCTCCCGCGCCGTCGGGCGGCGGCAGTGGCTGCTGCGGGGGCGGCTGCTGCGGTTGATCCGACGGCGGCCGCAGCACGGCTGATCAGGGGAAACGGCAGGGCGGCAGGACCGACAGGTGCGGGTTCCGCTACACCCTGCGCGAGAGCGTCAGCCCGTCCGCCACGGTCAGCAGGACGCTCTCCATGCGGAGGTCGACGGCCACATGGTCGTTGAATTCCTTGATCGCCGCGGCCGCCCCGGTAGCCCGTGGATCGGTGACACCGCCGTGGAAGAGCACGTTGTCCGTGACGATGAGCCCGCCGGGACGCATCCGCGGGACCAGTTCCTCCCAGTACGGGATGTAGTTGCCCTTGTCCGCGTCCAGGTAGGCGAAATCGATGTGCGGCTCGGACGGCATTGCACGCAGGGTGTCCAGTGCGGGCGCGATCCGCAGATCGATCCGGTCGGCGACGCCCGCCTTCTGCCAGGCCTCACGCCCGTACGCGGTCCACTCCTCCGAGATGTCGCAGGCGATCAGCAGTCCGTCCGCGGGCAGCGCCTGGGCCATCGACAGCGCCGAGAAGCCGGTGAAGGTGCCGACCTCGACAATGTGCCTGGCGCCCGTCAGTCTGACGAGGAAGGCGAGCAGCGGGCCCTGCTCCTGCGACGACTGCATACCGGCGTGGTCGGGGAGCTGGGCGTATGTGGTCACCACGAGCTCGCGCTGCACCGCGTCGAGGGGCGGGTTGTGCGCCAGCACGTACGCGTACAGCTCGTCGGTGATCTTGGTTTCGTTCCCCTTGGACATGGCGCATCTCCCTCGTAGCGGCCGGCCTGTCCCAGCCTGCCGAAGATCCTGCCCGTACGCTCAGCGACCCGCCCGCGGGCCGGACGCATGCAGGAACCGGCTCAGGATCTGCTCGCCCGCGGCAACGCCCCGCTCCCGCAGCACCTGGACGTTCGGAGCCCCCCAGCCGCTGTCCGCGAGTTCGCCGTGCCCCGGGCGCCAGGCGTGGTCGGCGGCGAGCAGCAGATCGGCGTCGAGGAGGGAGTCACCGGCGGCGAGCGTCGTCGTGGCGCCGCAGCGGCGGGCGACCTCGTTCATCGCGGCGCTCTTGGTGAGCGGCTTGGGGACGGCGTAGATCTTGCGCCCCTGCAGGGAGACCGTCCAGCCGCGGGGGTCCGCCCAGGCCGCCAGCTCCTTCACCCAGCCCTCGGGGAGGAGCGAGCGTTCGACCACGAGATACGCGAAGACGTCCTCGGCGACCCGTTCCTTGAGCAGCCAGGCGGGATCGGCCGTGGCGATGAGGTGCGCGCGGACCTCGGCGAGCGTGGCGCATTCGTCGGCGAGCCGGCCGGCCACCTGCCTCTGCCAGTCCGGGTCGGAGACTCCGTCGACCAGGATGTGTCCGCCGTTGGCGCATATGGCGTACCGGGGTGCGGGGCCGGGAAGGTGGATACGTCCGTACTGCTCACGGGTCCGGGTGGTGCTCGGTACGAAGACCGTGGTGCGGGCCAGCTCGTCGAGCAGGGCGGCAGCCTTCTCCGTCATGTAGGAGAGCGGTTTGTGTTCGTAGACCTCGACGCAGAGCAGCCGTGGGGCCTCCGCGTCCGGCATGGACAGCTGGAGCGCCGCTGCCGAGTAGATGAGGGTGCGGTCGAGGTCGCTGGCCACCAGCGTCACGGGCGCGCTCACTGTCCCGCCACCGCCTTGCCGTCCGCGCCCGTCGCGCCGCGGGTGAACTTCGGGTGGATCAGTCCGACGCAGGTGTACGGGAGCTCACCGACCTCCTCGACGGGGACGCCGCGCTGTTCGGCGAGCAGCCGTACGTGGTCGAGGTCGCTGCCGGCGCCACGCTTGGCGAGGATCTTCCACGGCACACGGCGCAGCAGCACCCGGGTCGTCTCGCCGACGCCCGGCTTGACGAGGTTCACGTCGTGGATGCCGTACTCCTCGCTGATCCGTTCGACGGCGGCCCAGCCCTCCCAGGTGGGGGCGCGGTCCGCGGCGAGCATCTCCTTGGCGTCGGCGTCCACGGCTTCGGCGACCTCGTCGAAGCGGGCGGCGACCGTGTCGAGGAAGAAGGCGGACACATCGGAGTCGGCCAGTTCCCGGTAGAACTTCGCTCCGTGGAAGTCGTGGGGGCCGACGAGGTCGGAGCGCAGGACCGTACGGGAGATGAGTCCGGAGACCGTGGAGTTGAGGCAGGCGGACGGGATGAGGAAGTCCTCGCGCGTTCCGTACGTCCCGACGCAGCCACCCGGGTCGGCCAGTACCGCGATCTCCGGGTTGAATCCGTCGAACTCCGCCAGGGCGGCGGCAAGTTCGCGGGTGATGGCACCCTTGCCCGTCCAGCCGTCGACGAAGACGACATCCGCCGGGTCGTGGTGGGCGGCCAGCCAGCGCAGGGCGTTGGCGTCGATACCGCGGCCCCGGACGATGGAGACGGCGTAGTGCGGCAGGTCGAGCCCGTGCCGGTGCTGGGCCCAGCGGCGCATGAGGACGCCGACGGGGGTGCCGGCGCGGGCGAGCGAGACCAGTACGGGGCGGGGACCGCGTTCGGCGAGAACCGTCTCGGTGACCGTTCCGACTGCCCGGGCGATACGGGCGGCCGAGGTGTCCAGGGCCGCCTTGAACAGCTCCTGGTACTGCGGGGTGGGCTGGTACTCGACCGGCAGCGATTCGGCGTAGTGCGCGCCACCGCTCTGTATCGCCTCCTCGCGTTCCTCCGTGGGTGCCTCCAGCACGGTGTCCGAGAGGTCCTGGAGCAGCCAGCCGACGTCGTCCGCCGCGTAGGAGGAGAAGGCGGGGCCCCGCAGGGGTTCGGGCAGCATGGAGGCTTCCTGCCTTTCGAGGGCGGGCAAGGGGGCGGGCGCCGGGATGTACGAGGGGAGGACCGCGAGCAGGACCTGGTCCGTGTGCGCGGCGAGCACGGCGAGCAGCCCGTCGGGGGCGTGCAGTGCCGCGGTGTCGGCGGCGGAGTCGACCACGGCCAGGACGGCGTCGAAGCCGGCTCCCGCGACGTTGTACGCATACCGGTCGCCGGGCCCGTCTGCGGGGTAGTCGTGGGCCGGGAAGACCAGGCGGGTGCGAATCGCGTAGCCGGGGTCGTCGACGGCGAGCACGGGCGAGCGGGTGGTGGTGGAGTACCGCACGTCGGCGGTGGTGGCGTCCTCCAGGGCGGTGCCCAGTCTCAGCGGCGCGTACATCAGCTCCTCGAAACCGAGGACGAGCACTTTGCGGGCGCCGCCCAGCGCGTCGGCGATCCGGGCGGCCATGTCCGGCAGGGCGGCCTCCAGGGCGGCACGGTGCGCGGGGGTGAAGCCGTGGCGTCCGCCGTCGGGGACTCCGGCCGGCCAGTCCAGCCCGACCCGTACGGGGGCGGGGCGCGGGCCCCGCAGGGCGGCGCTGTCCGGGGCCGCGGGCGGAGCCTCCTCGTGGGCCGCCACCAGGTCCCGGCCCTTCTGAAGGACACCGTCGGGCAGTCGCACGGTGCCGCGGGCGCGGGCGACCAGGTCGACGCGGGCGCCGATCTCCTCGGCGAATTCGGCGAGCCGCCCCTGGTCCGCCTCGGACCGCATGTCCACGAGGGCCACGACGACGTACCGCTCCCGGGGGTAGCGCACATGGAGGTCGCGGATGGTGTTGAGCACGGTGTTGCCGGTGGAGAACTCGTCGTCGACCAGGACCAGCGGTGCGCCCGGGGAGTCCTCGGCCGTCGCGCCCGTCAGCAGGGCCGGGTCCTCGGGGAGCAGCAGATGGGACGTGGCGTGCGAGTGCGATTCCTCGAAGCCGCCCGCCTGTGCGACGCCCGCGACGGGGCGGCGGGTCGAGTGGAGGTACGTGGCCACCCCGAGGCCGTCCGCGACCGCGTGGCCGAGGCCGGTCGCCGTTTCCGCGTACCCGAGGACGACGGCGCGAGCTGCCTCCGCCTCACCCAGCAGGTCCCGCACCCGTTCACCGAGCTCGAACCCTGCCCCGTACACCACCGACGGCTGCTGCGGCACGTGCTTGCCCAGCACGTTCGACACGAGCAGATGGGCCCGCTTCGGGTTGCGGCGCAGGGCGAGGCCCAGCAGCTCCCGGAGCTCCCCGTCGCCGACGAGCTCGACCCCGAGCCGCTCTGCGACCCAGTCACCCGACCACTTCACGTCAACTGCCTCTTCTCCCGGTACGTGCTCGCCCATGACCGCGCTCAGTCCGCCAGACCCGCGGCCAGGAACTCGACGAAGCCGACGTCCTCCTTGGCCACTCCGAAGACCTCGGCCCGCTGCAGAGTGCGCTCGGCCCAGGCGCGGTGCGGCTTCACTTCGTTCATCTTGTTCGTGTACGCCGAGCGCAGCACCCCGCCGCCGCCCCGCTCCGGCCGCAGGATGTCCTGCGCGTCGCTGAATTCCTCGTGGCTGACGACCGACAGGGCGTGCACCGGCAGCACGTGGGACGGGTGGATACAGGTCTTGCCGAGCAGTCCGTTGGCCCGGTCGAGCTCGATCTCGCGCAGCAGTCCGTCGAGGTCGTGCTCGATGAGGGCGGTGCGCAGCTCCTCGGCGCGCCCCATGAAGGGGCTGCGGCGCAGCTGGGGCTTGAACATGCGCTCCTGGAGGCGGAAGTACTCCCACACCGGCCCGGTGATGGTGAAGCCCGTGCCGTCGGCCCGGCCCAGCACATTGACGACGTCACCGATGACGGCGCCGACGATCTGGACGTCGTACGCCGTCATGTCGGGGGCCCGGCGCAGACCGTACGCGGAGCAGAAGTCGGTGACGCCGAGGCGCAGCGCGAGGACCCGGTCCCGGTACTTGTCGATGGTGCGGGCGATTCCGCGGAGGGTGTCGCCCCTGGTCTCCAGGTGCAGCAGCTCGGGCGATTCGAGGACCGGCATCGCGAACAGCCGGTACCCACTGGCGGATTCGGCCGCGGTGAGGGCCTCCAGGAACAGCTCTCCCCGCTCCTCCGTGAATTTCGGAAGTACAAATCCGGACAACAATCGGACCGAGGTGCCGAGGCGCTCCACGAGGTCGGAAATCTGTTCCGGCTCACGGACCCTGATGAAGAGCAGCGGCAGTTCGGCGCCCCGTGAATCAAGATCGGCGAACTGCCGGACCAGATTCGCCTCGGCGCCGACAACTTCGGCGTCGTCGATCGAATCCTCCAGGCAGAGCACCATCGAGACGACACCGCGTCCGGCCTGCTTGATCACGTCCTCGGCCAGTCGCGGCCGGGTCGCCGGGCTGTAGAGGGTGGCGCCCAGGGCCGCCGACAGCATGCGGGCGGAGGAGCCGGCGTCGAATTCGCACGGCTCCCGGAAGAACAGGCCCTCTCGGGCAGTGGGCGAGATGTGCCCGAAATGACGCATGTGATTCCCCCGTACTGCCTGACAGGCCGGACGACGTATGGCCGGTAATAGTACGTTCGGACGGGTGTCCACAGTTCCCCAAGAGTATGAACTTCGGGTAACCCGGCCATTTCTCACACTCTTCGCGGCGCGTCCCCACGCCGCTTCCTGGCACTCTCCCGCCCGCGCGTTCGGACCCCCACGTTGTCCGGGAGGCCCACCAGCAGGCAGGATGACCGGCATGACGCACGCGATGCTCAAGGGCTCGAACGTCCCTCTCGACGCCATGGCCGTACGGGCTGTGCTGCGCTGGACCCCGGGCGCGGGGGTTCCGGACGTGGACGCCTCCGCCCTGCTGCTCGGCGCCTCGGGCCGTGTGCGTTCGGACGAGGACTTCGTCTTCTACAACCAGCCCCGGCATCCCTCGGGCCTGGTGCGACGGCTGCCCAAGCGCAGTGCCGCCGGAGGACTGACCGACACCATCGAGGCGGATCTCTCCGCGCTCGACCCGTCCGTGGACCAGGTGGTCATCGCGGCGTCCTGCGACGAGGCGGCCTTCGAACAGGTCCGGGACCTGCGGATATCGCTGTACGACTCCGCGTCCGCGGACGGCGATCCGCTCGCCGTCTTCGATGTGCGAGCCGAGACCGGCGAGGAAACCGCCATCATCTGCGGCGAGTTCTACCGGCGCGGCGACGGCTGGAAGTTCCGTGCGGTGGGCCAGGGGTACCCGACGGGCCTGGTCGGACTGGCCACCGCGTTCGGGATCTCCGTCGATGAGGCAGAGGCAGCCGCGGAGCCGGACCCCACCCCGCCCGTACCCGAACCCACCCCACCCGCGCCCGGCCCCGACGCGCAGGCCACGGTCCAGCACCAGCAGCCGGCGTACGGGTACCCGCCGCCCGCTGCTGCGCAGCCCTCCCAGGCGGCCTACGGCTACCCGCAGCCCGCCTCCGCACCGCCGGCCTACGGTTACCCGCAGCCTGCCTCCGCGCCGCCCGCCTACGGTTACCCGCAGCCCGCAGCCACGGCGGCGCACGCTCCCGATCCGGGGTTCACGCTTCCCCCGCAGGGCCCACAGTTCATCCGTCCCTGAGCCGGCAGTGCGGTCGCCCTCCACGGCGGCCACTCAGGCCCGCGTCTTGTAGCCGCGTCCCCACTGCATGCCGAAGCCGTACAGCCGGTCCAGCTCCGACTGGAAGCCGTACACGAACTTCACCTCGCGGCGCACGATCAGCTCACCCTTGACGTTCTCCACCGTGAACACGGCGCAGGAGCGGGCCTGCGGGGCCCGTTCGTCCAGCTCGATCTCGATCCGCGGGCCGTTGCCCGGATAGAGCGTCACCTTGGCGTGCGTACGGTCGAAGGCCGGGGTCTGGTCGTAGATGTAGACGAAGAACAGCAGGCGTTTGATCTCGGCCCGCTTGTCGAGGTTCACGTAGACCGTCTCGCCCGACGGTGCGCCGAAGCGGTCGTCGCCGCTGAGCCGGATGTAGGGCGGGGCGTTCAGATCGCCGATCAGATTGCCCAGCGGCTGCACCACACCCTTGGTGCCGTCCGTCAGCTCGTACATGCAGCCCAGGTCCAGGTCGACGTTGACCACACCCTGGGTGTGGGCCTGGACCACATCGGGAGTGAAGAGCTTCAGCGGACGGAGCAGCCTGCCGCTCTGCCGCGACCTGCCCTCGATGTCCGAGGTACGCATCCGCCAGGAGAGGTTGACGCGCAGATTCCCCGACAGGGCGCCCTGCTTGTTCAGCGAGACCGTGGCGTGCCGTCTGGAGAGCACGATGGAGTTCGTCGCGGAGCTGCCCGACTCGAACTGATTTTCTCGCCCCGGCCACAGGCTGTCCCAGAAGGCCATCCCAACCCCCACATGTATCGGTAGAGCCCGACCCCGCACACGCCCCGCACGTCACTGCGGGGCGGCCACCGGGCAGGGTCCGGGTGTTCCCGGAGACCCGCCGCCGTGGGCCGCCCCGCAGAGAGAGCGTTCCTCAATCCCTACCGGGTCACACCCCGGAGGAGACTTCCGCCTTGGAATCCGAGCCGCCGCCGTCGCCGTCGGCTGCTTCGATCGCCTTGTTGCGCCGCACCGAGGACCAGAAGGACCAACCGATCAGGACGACGCCGACGAGACCGGTGATGATCTCGTTGATCTCGTACTGGATGGTGACGAGCAGGATGACGGACAGCGCGCCGATCGCGTAGTGCGCGCCGTGCTCCAGGTAGACGTAGTCGTCCAGCGTGCCCTGGCGGACCAGGTAGACGGTGAGCGAACGGACGTACATGGCACCGATACCGAGGCCGAGCGCCATCAGGACGATCTCGTTGGTGATGGCGAAGGCGCCGATGACACCGTCGAACGAGAAGGACGCGTCGAGCACCTCGAGGTAGAGGAACATGAAGAACGCGGCCTTGCCGGCGAGGACGACCGCGGCGACCGGCTTACCGGCCTTCCTGGCCTCTTCCTCGGCCTCGTGCTCGCGCTCCTCCTCCTCCTCGAGCTTGTTCTCGAAGTATCCGGAGAGACCGCCGACGACCAGGTAGGTGATCAGACCGGCGATGCCGGCGAGCATGACCGTCTCCGCCTTGTCGGCGTGCCCGCCACCGTGCTGGTGTGCGTGGGTCGCGAACGTCATGGCGGAGATCATCAGGACGATCAGCGCGACGCAGACCGACAGCATGTCGACCTTGCCGAGCTTGGCGAGCGGACGCTCGATCCAGCGCAGCCACTGGATGTCCCGGTCCTCGAAAATGAAGTCGAGGAAGATCATCAACAGGAACATGCCACCGAAGGCGGCAATGGACGGATGCGCGTCCGTCACCAGTTCCTTGTACCTGTCGGGATCATTGAAGGAAAGATCAATGGCCTCGATGGGCCCGAGCTGGGCGCTGATGGCGACGATCACGACGGGGAAGACCAGCCGCATGCCGAAGACGGCGATGAGCACACCGACGGTGAGGAAGATCTTCTGCCAGAAGGCACTCATCTTCTTCAGGATTCCGGCGTTGATCACCGCGTTGTCGAAGGACAGCGAGATCTCGAGGACCGACAGGATCGCGACGATTCCGAAGGCCTGCCACCCCCCGTAGATCACCGCTGCGACCAGGCCGAGCGCGGTGACCGCGAACGACCAGCCGAAGGTTTTCAGGACCACTGGCTACCCCATCATTTATGTAACGGGTCTCCCCCGATGAGTACGGGGCTCCCCCGCGCCGTGCGCGGCTTTACGAAACGTTGACCCCGAAGTCTAGAGCGATGCCTCGCAGCCCCGACGCGTACCCCTGCCCCACTGCACGGAATTTCCACTCCCCGCCGTATCGGTAGAGCTCACCGAAGATCATCGCGGTCTCCGTCGAGGCGTCCTCGGTGAGGTCGTAGCGCGCCAGCTCCTGACCGTCCGCCTGGTTCACCACGCGGATGAAGGCATTGCTGACCTGCCCGAAAGTCTGCCCGCGATTGTCGGCTTCATGGATCGAGACCGGGAAAAGAATCTTGTCGCAGTGGGCCGGCACCTGGGTGAGGTTCACGATGACCGACTCGTCGTCGCCCTCGCCCTCACCCGTGAGGTTGTCGCCGGTGTGCTCGACGGAGCCGTCGGGGCTGGTGAGGTTGTTGTAGAACACGAACCATTCGTCACCGAGCACCCGGCCCGACTGGCACAGCAGCGCGCTGGCGTCGAGGTCGAAGTCGGCTCCGGTCGTGGATCGTGCGTCCCAGCCGAGCCCGACCAGCACCTGGGTGAGATCGGGTGCGGCCTTGGAGAGGGAGACATTGCCTCCCTTGGCGAGCGTGACGCCCATGCTGTGTCCTCCCCGAGTCGATGGACGGTCTTCGAGCGCACGCGCCCGCGGGACGGGCGCGGCGCTCTGTCGAGCGCGTCCGGCGCCGCACATCGTGCGGCGCCGGACGTGGTGGAGCCGAGTCGGCTCAGACGTTGACGCCGAAGTCCTGCGCGATACCGCGCAGACCCGAGGCATACCCCTGGCCGATGGCACGGAACTTCCACTCCGCGCCGTTGCGGTAGAGCTCGCCGAAGACCATGGCGGTCTCCGTCGAGGCGTCCTCGCTCAGGTCGTAGCGTGCGAGCTCGCTGTTGTCCGCCTGGTTGACCACGCGGATGTACGCGTTGCGCACCTGGCCGAAGCTCTGCTGGCGGCTCTCGGCCTCGTAGATGGAGACCGGGAAGACGATCTTGTCGACGTCGGCCGGGACACCGGCGAGGTTCACCTTGATGACCTCGTCGTCGCCCTCGCCCTCACCGGTGAGGTTGTCACCGGTGTGCTCGACCGAGCCGTCGGGGCTCTTGAGGTTGTTGAAGAAGACGAAATTCCCGTCGTTGGCGACCTTGCCCTCGGTGTTCGTCAGCAGAGCGCTGGCGTCGAGGTCGAAGTCCCCACCGGTGGTGGTACGGGCATCCCAACCCAGACCGACGATGACCGCGGTCAGGTTCGGCGCGGCCTTGGTCAGCGAGACGTTGCCGCCCTTGCTGAGGCTGACTCCCACGAGTCCTCCAAAAGTGTTGAGAGGGCCGGCAGACACCAGCGCCCCCGTCGTGCGTTGGCATCGGATCAACGATTGGATCCTAGTGACCGGTTCCCGGCCAAAACAGGCTTTTGGCCGGGCGCCGCCAGGAGATCCGGCATCAGAGCGAGTCGAGCGCCTTGATGTAGTCCTTCAGGTCACGGGCGTCGGGAAGGCCGTTGACCACGGTCCAGCGGACCACGCCCTCCTTGTCGATGATGAAGGTGCCGCGCACCGCGCAGCCCTTCTCCTCGTCGAAGACGCCGTACGCCCGGGATGTCGCCCCGTGCGGCCAGAAGTCGGAGAGCAGCGGGTACTCGAGCCCCTCCTGCTCGGCGAAGACACGCAGGGTGTGGATCGAGTCGTTGGAGACGGCGAGCAGCTGGACGTCGTCGTTCTCGAACTTCGGCAGCTCGTCACGGAGCGCACAGAGCTCGCCCGTGCAGACCCCGGTGAACGCGAACGGATAGAAGAGGAGGACCACACTCTTCTCACCGCGGAAGTCGGAGAGCTTCACGGTCCGTCCGTGGTTGTCCTTGAGTTCGAAATCCGGAGCCGGCGTGCCGATCTCGATCGCCATGAAACGCAATCCCTTCGCAACGTCACCACTGCCCCGGACTGGTCCGTCCGGGTGACTCCCACCCTACGCAGGGCTCCGTCCGGACCCGCGCAGGCCCGGACGGGCGCGTACGAAGGCCCCCGGCGGCGCAGTGCCGTCGGGGGCCTCGGTGTTGGAAAGAACGCTCAGCGCTGCTTGGCCTTGGCCCCCTTGGGGGTGACCAGACGGCTGCCCGTCCAGTCCTTGCCCGCGCTGATGCTCTTGGTCTGGGCGAGACCAGCTGTCTGGGCAGCCTCGTTGATGTCGCTCGGCTCGACGTATCCGTCGCGGCCGGTCTTGGGCGTCAGCAGCCAGACCGCCCCACCGTCCTCGATCAGACCAATGGCATCCACCAGCGCGTCCGTAAGGTCGCCGTCCTCGTCGCGGAACCAGAGCAGGACGACGTCAGCGACGTCGTCGTAGTCCTCGTCGACGAGTTCCTGGCCGATTGTGGCCTCAATGCCCTCACGGAGCTCCTGCTCGACGTCGTCGTCGTAGCCGATCTCCTGGACCACTTGTCCGGGCTCGAACCCAAGCCTTGCGGCCGTGTTGGTCCGTTCCTCCGCGTGGTCCGCGGTCGCGCTCACGGGTTGCCTCCTGATCATGTTTCGGAAAATGCTTCAGCCACGCGCGTGCGCGGGGCGTTGGCCGTAGTCCACACGGGCTCGGCGAATCGCGCAAGTACCCGGCGTCCGAGACCGCCTAAACGGTGACGTTCCCTGCCACGTCGCCGCAACTTCCGGCATGTCTCCTGCGGGGCCGACGATGGTGTCCGAACCCTTTACGTCCTTACTCAGCTTATGCCGTTTCGGTCCGCCATTCGGAGTCGAACAGCCTTTGGGAACAGATGGCCGGGTTGGGCGTATGGTTGCGGTTTGGGCCGGGGCGCCCACGTGGTGCCGATACTCGTGCCCGGACGCGACGTCCGGGAACCCTGTGTTACTCCACAGTAGAGATGACGTTTACGTCCTCGCGGTACACGATGGAGTCGGCGTACATCAGACGCCCCGGGGGTACGTTCCCCCGCAACCAGGCCCCGAAGAGCACCACCGAACAGCGAAGGAACAGCGTGGCTTCCGGATCCGATCGCAACCCGATCATCATTGGCGGCCTTCCGAGCCAGGTCCCGGACTTCGATCCCGAAGAGACCCAGGAATGGCTCGACTCCCTCGACGCCGCCGTCGACGAGCGGGGCCGTGAGCGGGCCCGCTACCTGATGCTCCGGCTCATCGAGCGCGCGCGCGAGAAGCGCGTCGCCGTGCCGGAGATGCGCAGCACGGACTACGTGAACACGATCGCCACGAAGGACGAGCCGTTCTTCCCCGGCGACGAGGAGATCGAGCGCAAGGTCCTCAACGCGACCCGGTGGAACGCCGCGGTGATGGTCTCCCGCGCCCAGCGCCCCGGGATCGGTGTCGGCGGCCACATCGCCACCTTCGCCTCCTCCGCCTCGCTCTACGACGTGGGCTTCAACCACTTCTTCCGCGGCAAGGACCGGGGAGACGGCGGCGACCAGATCTTCTTCCAGGGACACGCCTCCCCGGGTATCTACGCCCGCGCCTTCCTCCTCGACCGGCTGAGCGAGACGCAGCTCGACGCCTTCCGCCAGGAGAAGTCGAAGGCGCCGCACGGACTGTCCAGCTACCCGCACCCGCGGCTGATGCCGGACTTCTGGGAGTTCCCGACCGTCTCGATGGGCCTCGGTCCGCTCGGCGCGATCTACCAGGCCCGGATGAACCGCTACATGGAGGCGCGCGGCATCGCCGACACCTCCAAGTCGCATGTGTGGGCCTACCTGGGTGACGGCGAGATGGACGAGCCGGAGTCGCTCGGCCAGCTCTCCATCGCCGCCCGCGAGGGTCTGGACAACCTCACCTTCGTGGTCAACTGCAACCTGCAGCGCCTCGACGGCCCGGTCCGCGGCAACGGGAAGATCATCCAGGAGCTCGAGTCGCAGTTCCGCGGTGCCGGCTGGAACGTCATCAAGCTGGTCTGGGACCGCACCTGGGACCCGCTGCTCGCGCAGGACCGCACGGGCATCCTGGTCAACAAGCTGAACACCACGCCGGACGGCCAGTTCCAGACGTACGCCACCGAGACCGGCGCGTACATCCGTGACCACTTCTTCGGCGACGACCCGCGGCTGCGCGACATGGTCAAGGACATGTCCGACCACCAGATCCTGCACCTGGGGCGTGGCGGCCACGACCACCGGAAGGTCTACGCGGCGTACGCGGCGGCCAAGGCCCACAAGGGCCAGCCGACCGTGATCCTCGCGCAGACGGTCAAGGGCTGGACGCTCGGACCGAACTTCGAGGGCCGCAACGCGACCCACCAGATGAAGAAGCTCACGGTCGAGGACCTCAAGCGCTTCCGCGACCGGCTGCACATCCCGATCACGGACAAGCAGCTGGACGACGGCCACCCGCCGTACTACCACCCGGGCCGCGAATCCGAAGAGATCCAGTACATGCACGACCGCCGCCAGGGCCTGGGCGGCTATGTCCCGACCCGCGTGGTGCGTGCCAAGCCGCTCCAGCTGCCGGACGACAAGGCCTACGCGACTGCGAAGAAGGGTTCGGGTCAGCAGTCGATCGCCACCACCATGGCGTTCGTCCGCGTCCTGAAGGACCTCATGCGGGACAAGGAGATCGGCAAGCGTTTCGTGCTGATCGCACCCGACGAGTACCGCACCTTCGGCATGGATGCCTTCTTCCCGAGTGCGAAGATCTACAACCCGCTGGGTCAGCAGTACGAGGCGGTGGACCGCGATCTGCTCCTCGCGTACAAGGAGTCGCCGACCGGCCAGATGCTGCACGACGGCATCTCCGAGGCGGGCTGCACGGCCTCGCTCATCGCCGCCGGTTCTGCGTACGCCACGCACGGCGAGCCGCTGATCCCGGTGTACGTCTTCTACTCGATGTTCGGTTTCCAGCGGACCGGTGACCAGTTCTGGCAGATGGCCGACCAGCTCGCGCGCGGCTTCGTGCTGGGTGCGACCGCCGGCCGGACGACGCTGACCGGTGAGGGTCTCCAGCACGCGGACGGACACTCGCAGCTGCTCGCCTCGACGAACCCGGGCTGTGTCGCGTACGACCCTGCGTTCGGGTACGAGATCGCGCACATCGTCAAGGACGGTCTGCGCAGGATGTACGGCGAGAACAGTGAGGATGTCTTCTACTACCTCACCGTGTACAACGAGCCGATCCAGCACCCTGCCGAGCCCGCCGACGTGGACGTCGACGGCATCCTCAAGGGCGTGTACCGCTACCGGAGCGGCGACAGGGGCCAGATCCCGGCCCAGATCATGGCGTCCGGTGTGGCGGTCCCGTGGGCGGTCGAGGCGCAGCAGATCCTCGCCGACGAGTGGAACGTGAAGGCGGACGTCTGGTCGGCGACCTCCTGGAACGAGCTGCGCCGTGAGGCCGTGGACGTGGAGCGGTACAACCTGCTCCACCCGGAGGAGGAGCAGCGCGTCCCGTACGTGACGCGGAAGCTCTCCGGCTCCGAGGGTCCGTTCGTGGCGGTCTCGGACTGGATGCGTTCGGTGCCCGACCAGATCTCGCGCTGGGTACCCGGTGCGTACCAGTCGCTGGGCGCCGACGGCTTCGGTTTCGCCGACACCCGTGGGGCGGCCCGCCGCTTCTTCCACATCGACGCGCAGTCGATCGTGCTGGCGGTGCTCACGGAGCTGGCGAAGGAGGGCAGGATCGACCGTTCGGCGCTGAAGACGGCGGTCGACCGGTACGCGCTCCTGGATGTGGCCGCGGCCGACCCGGGTCCCGCCGGCGGCGACGCGTAACGGCGCGGAACAGCGGATGAAGGGCGGTGGGACCTCACGGTCCCGCCGCCCTTCGGCGTTCGCTCAGCTCTCCCAGATCTTGAAGGCCCTCACCGTGTACGGGGAGCGGGGCACCCAGGTGCCGCCGCCCGGGTAGGTCTCGAATTCGCCGGTCTCCGCGCACTCGGCCGACTGGTAGGTGGTGACGGGGCGCCCGGTGCGGTTGACGAGTGCCTGGGCGCGGCCGGCGGCCGGCAGCGGGACGCAGCTCTCGATGTCGACGGTGGACAGTTCATGGGTCTGCCTGGCCCCGGTGAAGTCGGGTTTCGACCAGAGACAGAGCTGTCCCGCCCCGCACGGTGCGAGCCCCGCCGGTGCGGGCTGCGGAGCGCTCCGTGAGCGCCCCTGGTCGGTGGGCCCGTGGTGGGCGGCGGGTGCGGTGCCGGCCAGGGCCGTGGCCGGGACGAGTGCGGTGGCCGCCAGGGTGGCGGCGAGAACGGTCGTGCGCATGGTGGATCAACCCCCGTGGTCGAGCGAGCCGGAACGACTCGATGTCCGCACTCTGACCTGCGGGGCAGCGCACCGGGAAGGGCCGGGGCCACGGATCACCCTGATAGGCGACAGCCCCGCCGGAACCGTCCGGCGGGGCTGTCGGGTGCGCTGTGTTGACGCCCCGGCGCAGGGAATGCGCCCGGGCTGTGCGGGATCAGATGTGGCCGGCTCCCGCGCCCGCCTCGGCGTTCGCACCGCGCTTGGTGAGCATGGCGACCAGAGCGGCGACGACGGCGACGATGCCGGCGACCATGAACGCGGAGCTCATGCCCGACACGAACGTGTCATGGGCGACGCCCGCGATCTTCGCAGCGATCTCCGGCGGGGTACCGGGTGCCACCGGCGGCATCCCGACCTTGACGGCCGAGGACGCCTGCTCCAACTGGGTGGAATCCACCGGCGGCAGTTCGGCCGCCTTCCAGTTGTCGCCGAGCTTCGCGTCGACCTGGGAGGCCATGACGGCGCCCAGGACTGCCGTACCGAGACTGCCGCCGACCTGCATCGCGGCCTGCTGCAGCCCGCCGGCTACACCGGAGAGTTCCAGCGGGGCGTTGCCCACGATGACCTCGGTGGCGCCGACCATGACCGGTGCGAGGCCGAAGCCGAGCAGCGCGAACCAGAGCGACATGGTCAGGGTGCCGGTGCCGATCGTCAGCTGCGACATGCCGAACATGGCGATCGCGACGGACACCATGCCGCCGACGAGCGGCACACGCGGACCGAACCTGGTGATGGCCGCACCGGCGAGCGGCGAGCCGACGATCATCATTCCGGTCAGCGGCAGCAGGTGCAGACCGCTGTCGACCGGGCTCATGCCGTGGACGTTCTGCAGGTAGAAGGTGACGAAGAACAGCCCGCCCATGAAGGCGAAGGCCATCAGCACCATCAGGACCACTCCGGCCGAGAGCGGCACGGAGCGGAACATGGCCAGCGGGATGAGCGGCTCGCGGACGTTCTTCTGGGAGAGCGCGAACACGAAGAACAGGACCACTGCGGCGCCGAGGAAGCCGAGGGTCCTGGCGTCGCCCCAGCCCCATTCGGAACCCTTGATGAGCGACCAGATCAGGCAGAACATCGCCTGCGACAGCAGCACGATGCCGCCGATGTCGAAGGACTTGGCCGCGTTCTCGGCGCGGTGGTCCTTGAGGATCACCAGACCGAAGACCAGCGCGAGCACGCCGACCGGCACGTTGATGAAGAAGACGGACTGCCAGCTGACGTGCTCCACGAGCACACCGCCGAGGATGGGACCGCCCGCGGTCGAGGCGCCGATCACCATGCCCCAGATGCCGATCGCCATGTTCAGCTTCTCTGCGGGGAAGGTGGCGCGCAGCAGGCCGAGCGCCGCGGGCATCAGCAGGGCGCCGAAGAGGCCCTGGAGCACGCGGAAGACGATCACCGCCGTGACGCTGTCGGCGAGGCCGATGGCCGCCGAGGCCGCGGCGAATCCGGCGATGCCTATCAGGAAGGTCTGGCGGTGGCCGAAGCGGTCACCGAGCTTGCCCGCGGTGATCAGGGAGACCGCGAGTGCGAGCATGTAGCCGTTGGTGATCCACTGGACGTCGGCGAGCGAGGCGCCGAGGTCCTGCTGGATGGCGGGGTTGGCGATCGCGACGATCGTGCCGTCGAGCGCAACCATCATCACGCCGATGGCGACGGCGAAGAGCGTCAGCCAGGGGTGGCCGCGCAGTCCTTTCGCCGGTGCGGGAACGAGGGTGTCTTCGGGCTCCCGCGGCGCCTTCTCGACTGTGGTCTGACTAGTCATGCGGGGAGATTATGTCAGCGGCTGACAGTTGACAAACCAATTCACAAGTCAGTAACTGTCACGTAGCTCACAGGTAGGCTGATCAGGTCAAAGCGACAGAAAGAGGACCCCTACGTGACACGCAGGCAGACATCCGGGGTCCCCGCATTCGCGGCTCCGGTCGGATTGCGCGAACGCAAGAAACAGCGCACCCGTGAGGCTCTGCTGCACGCCGCCCTGGAACTCTTCACCACCCAGGGGTACGACCGGACCACCGTCGACGAGATCGTCGACGCGGTGGAGGTCTCCCAGCGCACCTTCTTCCGCTACTTCGCGAACAAGGAGGCGGTGGCCTTCGCCGTCCAGGAGATGGGTGAGTCGCACTTTCTCGCGGAACTGCGTCAACGCCCCGCCGAGGAGGCCCCTTTCGAGGCAATGCGCCGGGCCACCCTGAACGCCTGGGACAGCATCGCCGACGCCCTCGAGGACGACGTCACCGTCGAACTCCACATGCGCACCTACCAAATGATCGAATCGACCCCCGTACTGCTCGCCGCCCTCATGCGGCGCAGCGTCGACCTGGAGCACCAGGTGACTCTGCTGATCGCGGAGCGTGAGGGGCTGGACCCGGAGACGGACCCACGGCCCCGGGTGGCCGTCGCCGCCTTCTCCGGGGTGATGCGGCTGACCGGACAGCTCTGGGGACGACGGCAGGACGCGAGCGTGGACGCGCTCCGGGCACTCACCGAGATGCACCTGGACCGGCTCGGACCAGCACTTGCCGGAGACTGGCGCACCACTTAGGCGCACCACACATCTGTGCCGCACGCCTCACCGCTTCGGCATGGCCCAACTCACAATGCCCCGGCCTCTCTACGCTTTCGGGGTGCCGATCGGCCTCCCGGCGCGCCGGAGTGTGGGCTCTGCACACACGGAGGGTGAGGTTGGGGCATCCAATTCCCCGCAGCCGGGTGATGTGCGTCACCGCCCTCACGGCTGCCCACGCGCGTCTCCTAGGGTGGGGCGCAGTGACTTCCTTCGACTCCTCCCCCACGCTCACCGCCTGGCGCGCTCTGCTCGCCGTGGCGGTGGTGTTCGTGATGCTGGCGACCACCGGGTGGACCGCCGTGCGTCATCAACACTCCGAAGCGCCACGCGAGATCGCGCTCGCCTCCTGGGCGCGTGACCGGATAGCCGGTCACGCCCTCCCGGACACCGATGCGCCGCCGTACCGGCTGGCTCACTTCTTCGCCACGCTCACGGCGGGCCAGCAGGTCGCTCTCACCGACAAGTACCCGCTCGTGGTGGGGAATCTGGACGGCGCCCCGGTCAGCCTGCGCTACCGCGCCAACCGGCATGCGCTGGCCCGGGCCGAGACCGCGGAGCAACAGCGGACGCAGGACCCGAGACTCTCGTCCGGCGGCCGCCACCAGGCGGCGCTCCGGCTCGCCCGCTTCCGGTCGATGCTCGCCGGGGACCGGCGGATCCTTGCCTTCGACCCGTCGGGCAGGGGCCACGCCGCGGAGGTGTTCGGCGACCTCGACCGGGCGGAGCGGGTCTCCGTCGTCGTTCCGGGGGTCGATACGAATCTGCTGACGCTGGAACGCACCGGCACCAAGAAGAACGCCGCGCCCGTCGGCATGGCGCAACAGCTGTACGACGCCGAGCGCGCGGCGCGTCCCGGGGCCCGTACGGCCGTCATCGCGTGGGCCGACTACACCGCACCCGCGGGGATCGGCATGGACGCCGCCCTGGGCGGACTCGCGGCGGACGGAGCGGTGCGGCTGAACGCGCTCGTGGGTGCACTGCCCGGCACCTCGACCGTCTCGCTGATCTGCCACAGCTACGGCTCCGTGCTGTGCGGGGTCGCCGCGCGTGAGCTGCCGTCCAGGGTGTCCGACATCGCGGTCGCCGGCAGTCCGGGCATGCGGGCGGACAGCGCCGAGGCGCTGGACACCGGGGCCCGGGTGTGGGCGATGCGGGACGGCGACGACTGGATCCAGGATGTGCCGAACATGGCCGTGGGCGGGCTCGGCCACGGCGCGGATCCGGTCGACCCGGAGTTCGGCGCGCGCATCGTGTCGGCGAACGGTGCGGTCGGGCACAGCGGTTATTTCGAGCCGGGCACGGACAGCCTCAGCAACTTCGCCGCCATCGGCGTCGGGGCCTACGACTCGGTCAGCTGCGCAAGCTCCGACCGTGCGTGCCACCGCGAGATCTCCGGTGAGCCGGACGCCTGACGCGCGTAGAGAACGGTGAAAGGCCTTGCGGGGATTGCATGTACCGAGGGGGGACGTGCGCGCCCGCGCCGCATACGATGAGGCACATGGGTGATGTGCTGGCCGGAATTCATGCCACCTGGGAGTTCGACACCGACTCCCTGCTCATCCGCTTCGAACGGGGGATCCGCACGCCGAGGCTCTTCCAGAGCCTGCGTGAGCGCCGCATTCCGTATGCGGCGTTGTCGTCGGTGACGCTGACCCCGGGCAGGCGGGGGACGGTGGTCCTGCACGCGGTGCCGAGACCTGGTGCCGATCCGCTGCTGGAGGCCGCGGCGGGGCAGCTGAAGGACGGCTGCGACCCCTACCGGCTGGTGCTGCCCGCCGAACGCGAAACGCTCGCCGAGTACTACGCGGACGAGCTGCGGTCCCTGCTCGGACCGGACGCGGCGAAGCACGCCGACGGGTTCCTGGTCACGGCTCCCGAGGCGCCCATGCACTTCAAGGCGTACGACGGCCGGGCCGGCTTCGACGGGGTCCGGGTCTCCTTCCGGTGGTCCTGGACGGGTGCGTCCAGCACCAAGTGGAAGGCGGGTGACCAGACCTTCCCGGTGGCGGAGCTCAGCGACGTGCAATGGCGTTCGCCCGAGGCCCTCGAGGGATACCTGCGGCTGATCGTGCGCGGCGCGGCCGGTGACGCGGACGAGGGCGGTCCCGTGCACGCACTCGGGCCGGACGCGGCGCAGGGCGCCCAGCAGCCGGCCGTCCGGCACGTACCGGTCGACCAGGATCCGGCCGCTGTCGTCTTCGGGCTCGGCTACGGGCCGGTGCACGAGTCGCTGCCCTTCGCCGCGGCCGTGCTGGAATCCGTCCGCAGGACCCAGGCGGTGCCCGTCGCGGCGGCCCTCGCCCCGGTGGGCGGCCAACGGCGTGACCCGGCCGACATCGCCGAGCGGATCCGGCACCTCGGGGAGCTGCACCGGGCCGGTCTGGTCACGGACGACGAATACAGCGCGAAGAAGGCACAGCTGCTCGCGGAGCTGTAGCCGGCGGCCAGCTCCCGGCCTGCCGCCCGCCCACCCCCTACTGCGGTACGGGGCGGCCTGTCCCACATCAGCACCGGGGTATGACGCCACGGACCGGCAGGCTGCCTAGGCTGAGCGGGCGATGTCCACCTTCTCCGGTCCACCCCTGCCCGAACCCGCCGTCGGCCTGTTGAGCGCTGCTCACCGCCATCTGCGCGAGTTCGCCCATGCGCTGTCCCACCCGTCCCATCCGCCGACCCCGTTCTTCGCGAACTCCCCGAGGCGATGGCGGCGGCTGCTCCCGTACGGGGCCGTCGCCCTTCTCGCCCTCCTGTTCGTGCCCGTCACCTTCAACGTCCTGACCTCGGAGTACCGCCTGGCGGGCGGTACGGCGGCGATGCTCGCCGTCGCCCAGGCCGCTCCGCTGCTGATGCTGGCGCACCGGCCGCTGCAGGCCTGGTGGATCATCTTCTGCGCGGATGTCGTCGGCGCCCTGGTGCTGCTGTGGTCCAGAGCCACGGAGTACAGCACCGCGCCGTTGCCGTTCACGGCCGAGGAGCCCGGCATCTGGCCGTGGACGCCCCCGGTGATCATCGGCTACCTCTTCGTGCTGTTCGCGCTGGGCCTCCGCGAGCCCCGGACGACCCTGGTGGCCGTCTGGCTGATGACGGGCGTGGCAGGCCTGCTGCTGCACGTGATCGCGCCCGACCGCAGCAAAGGCAGTGCCCTGCTGCTGCTCATCCTCGGCGCGGTGGTACTGGTGGTCGCGGCGGCGCTACGGGAACGGGGCGACGCCCAGCGCAGGCTCGCCGAGCAGGAGACGATCAGTGAGGCCGAGCGTGCCGGGCGGACGCTCCTGGAGGAACGGACCCGGATCGCCCGCGAGCTCCACGACGTGGTCGCGCACCACATGTCCGTGATCACCGTGCAGGCCGACTCGGCCCCGTACCGGATCGGCGGACTGCCCGAGCAGGCGCGGGCCGAGTTCGAGGCGATCGCGGCGAGTGCACGGGAGTCTCTGACGGAGATGCGGCTGCTGCTCTCGGTTCTGCGCAGCGACGGCACGCAGGGGGAGCGGGCACCCCAGCCGGGGCTCGGCCGGATACAGCAGCTGGTGGAGGCCACGGTGCGGTCGGGGCTTCCCGTGGAGCTCTCGATGGGCGAGGAGGTGCCCAAGGCTGTGGGGGACGGCCTGCCCCAGGCCGTCGACCTGTCCGTGTACCGGATCGTGCAGGAGGCTCTGGCGAATGCGGTCCGGCACGCGCCGGGGGCCCGCACCCGGGTCTCGGTCACGACAGCCGACGGCCACGTGACGGTACTGATCGTCAACGACCGTGCGCAGCGGCCCGGTTCACCGCTGGAGACGACCGGAACTGGGCATGGGCTGGTCGGGATGCGTGAACGCGTACGGTTGACCGGCGGCACGCTGGACACCGGTCCACTGCCCGACGGGGGTTTCCGGGTGGCCGCGCGGCTTCCGCTGTCCGCCGGTCCGGTCCCGTCGATCTCCCCGGCCCCGGAGGACTCTTGAGCATCCGCGTGATCATCGTCGACGACCAGGCCATGGTCCGGGCGGGGTTCGCCGCGCTCCTGGCGGCGCAGAGCGACATCGACGTGGTGGGAGAGGCGCCGGACGGACGCCGGGGCATCGAGGTCAGCCGCGAACAGCAGCCGGATGTGGTCCTGATGGACGTCCGGATGCCGGAGATGGACGGACTGGCCGCGACACGCGAGCTGTTGTCCCCGTCCGTCGGTCAGGACCACCGTCCGAAGGTGCTGATGCTGACCACCTTCGACGTGGACGACTACGTGTACGAGGCGCTGCGCGTCGGTGCATCCGGCTTCCTGCTGAAGGACGCACCGCCGGCCGACTTGATCTCGGCGGTACGCGTCGTGGCCGCCGGGGACGCCCTGCTCGCGCCGTCCGTGACCCGTCGGCTGATCGCGGACTTTGCACGCCAGCGGCCGTCCGGAGCGTTCCGGAGCGGCCCCGCCCTGCGGTTGCGGGGGCTGACGCCGCGCGAGACGGAGGTACTGGAGCTGGTGGCGCGTGGCCTGTCCAACCAGGAGATAGCGAATCGGCTGGTGGTCGCGGAGCAGACGGTGAAGACACACGTCTCACGGATACTCGCCAAGGCCGATCTGCGGGACCGGGCACAAGCGGTGATCTTCGCGTACGAGTCGGGGCTGGTGACGCCGGGGGGCGCGGAGGCGTGACCGTGGCCCGTGCACGGTGCACCCCGGCCACGCCCCTGGGCTGCATCTACTCGCGGGCTGTCGAGGTGCTGCTCATGTCCGGGTACCTGTCCCCCGCGACCTGTCCCGCGATCGGCTCCAGCGCCTCCAGCTCCTGCCCGGTCAGGGTCAGCCGGGTCGCCGCCGCGTTCTCCAGCAGACGGCTGCGCTTGCGGGTGCCGGGAATCGGCACCACGGTCAGTCCGTGCACCTCGGCGCGTTGCTGCACCCACGCGAGGGCCACCTGTGCGGCCGTGGCACCGTGCGCCGCCGCGATCTTGTGGACGGGCTCCAGCAGGGCTGTGTTCGTCCTCGCGTTCTCGCCGGTGAAGCGTGGCTGGTGCTTGCGGAAGTCGTCCGGTGACAGGTCCTTGACCGCGTCGGCGAACGACCCGGTCAGGAAGCCGCGGCCGAGCGGCGAGTACGGCACAAGGGTCACTCCGAGCTCGACGGCCGCTCCCACGGCGCTGCGCTCCACGTCCCGGCTGAAGAGTGACCACTCGGACTGGAGGGCGGCGATCGGGTGCACGGCGTGCGCCTCGCGGAGCTCGGCCCCGGTCACCTCGCTCAGCCCGAGCTGCTTGACCTTGCCCTGCCGCACCAGCTCGGCCATCGCGCCGACCGATTCGGCGAGCGGGACGAGCGGGTCGCGCCGGTGCATGTAGTACAGGTCGATGACGTCGGTGTTCAGCCGGCGCAGGCTGTCCTCGACGGCCTGCCGGATGAACGCGGGATCGTTGCGCACCCCGCGGTAGTGCGGGTCGTCGGTCCGCTCGATGGCGAACTTCGTGGCCAGCGTGATCTCGTCGCGGTGCGCGGCGACGAACGGCGCGAGGAACGTCTCGTTGGCGCCGCGCCCGTAGACATCGGCGGTGTCGAAGAGGGTGACGCCCGCTTCCAGCGCCGCCTCCAGGGTGTCCCGGGCGGCTGCCTCGTCGGTGTCACCGTAGAACTCGCTGATTCCCATGCAGCCGAGCCCCTGTACGCCGACCCGGGGGCCGCCGCCGAGCTCCACGGTCGCGATCCGGCCGGTGCTGTTGTCGCTCATGTCGTCAGGGCCTTTCCGACGCCGCACGGGCGCCCGCATAAAATTCGATCTTGAAGTCGAGTACGGCGAGGGTGTCCTGGAGCTCCGCGATCCGCGTCCTCACGTCGCGTCGGGTCGCCTCCAGGAGCTCCTGCCGCTCCTCGAAGGTGTGCTCGCCCTCGCGCAGCAGTTCCGCGTACCTGACCATGGCGGCGACCGGCATTCCGGTCAGCCTGAGCTTGCCGACGAACGCCAGCCAGTCCAGGTCGCGGTTGGTGAAGCGGCGCTGGCCGGTGTGCGAACGGTCGACGTGCGGCATCAGCCCGATCCGCTCGTACCAGCGCAGGGTGTGCGCGGTGAGGCCCGTGAAGGCGACGACCTCACTGATGGTGTAGCGGTCCTGACCCTCGGGGCGCGGGTGGGCCTTGGGGGCCGAGGCACAGGTGTCGGTCCGTGCGGAAGTGCTTTCCATCACCGTCATGCCCTCCACGCTAGAACCTTGGAGTGCACTCCAAGCAAGCGCATTCGGCGGCGTTCTTCGGTTTAGGCTCATATGCATGCAGAGCCTGGCGATGATCGAGAACTGGCCCGTCCCCACCGCGGCGGCGGCCGTCGTACGAGCGGACGGCACCGTCGTCGGTGCGCACGGCCCGACGGCCCACCGTTTCCCACTCGCTTCCGTCACCAAACCGCTGGCGGCGTACGCGGCGCTGGTGGCGTACGAGGAGGGCGCGGTCGAGCTGGACGAACCGGCCGGCCCCGAGGGCTCCACCGTCCGCCACCTCCTCGCGCACACCAGCGGCCTCGCGTTCGACGAGCACCGGGTCACGGCCCCTCCCGGCACCCGTCGGCTGTACTCCAACGCGGGTTTCGAGGTCCTCGGCGACCACCTCGCGAAGGCCACCGAGATCCCCTTCCCCGAGTACGTACGCCAGGCGGTCCTGGAACCGCTGGGCATGATGGCCACGACGCTGGACGGCTCGCCCGCCAAGGACGGCGTCTCCACCGTCGAGGACCTGGTGCGGTTCGCCGCGGAGGTGCAGGCGCCCCGGCTCCTGGACCCGCGTACGGTGCTGGAGGCCCAGACCGTCGTCCACCCGGGCCTCAAGGGCGTACTCCCCGGCTACGGCCACCAGAACCCCAACGACTGGGGGCTCGGCTTCGAGATCCGGGACTCCAAGTCCCCGCACTGGACGGGCCTCTCGTCCTCCCCGGCGACCTTCGGCCACTTCGGACAGTCCGGCACATTCCTGTGGATCGACCCGGCGGCCGGCATGGCCTGTGTCGCCCTGACCGACCGGCCCTTCGGCCCGTGGGCAGCGGAGGTCTGGACCCCCTTCACCGACGCGGTGCTGGCCGAGCTCGGTTCCGGCCGCTAGGACCTGTCCGACCGGTCCTGGCCATGGGAGGATCTCGTCCATGACTGACATCCGAAGGGGCCGTGCCGCGTAGAAAGCCGGCTTCGCTTCGTCTGCGGAACCGTGGCCGGAGCGCTCCCTGGGTGCGCTACCGCGACGTTCCCGGCCTGTCGGGGGCGGCGAACGCAGCCGTCCGCGTGCTCGAACGGGAGCGGCTGACTCCGGGCATCGTGTCGGTAGCGCTGAGCGTGTGGTCCGTCCGCGTCCACGGAAGCGAACGCCGGTGGAGGCAGTGGGAGACCGAGTTCACCTGCCCGTGCTGCGGCGAGGGCTGGGCCCGGGACAAGCTCCAGGAGGCTCTGTCCCTGCTGCCGCCGAGGGCCGCGGCGGAACTCCGGGTGCACATCGAGCGCCTGGACGAGGTGCTGCTCGGGCGAACGCACCACGAGCCCACAGCTGACGCGGAGTTGGCGTGGTGGCACCGCCGGTGCTGACCGCGCCCGTGCCGCCGCCTGGAGCCCTTTCTGCCGGTGGGCAACCACCGGGGCAGGCATGCCTGGACGGGCTCCGATAGATTCGGCCGCCATGCGATCACGATCAGGCGAGTACGACCAGGATTTCCGCGACCGGGCCACGCGCATACGCAGTTGGGGACTCGGTCTGCTGTCCTTGGCTGCGCTGCTGTGGGTGTGGTGTGCCGTGCTGCTGCTCACGCCGTTCACGGTCGACGAGGAACCCGACGACGAATATCCCCGGGAGTGCGAGTCGCGGCTGTTCACCGACCGCGGCACCGCCAACGAGGGTTTGTTCCATGGGGATTACTGTGCCGACGAGCGGGACTGGCCGGAGGCCGTGGCCCTGCTCGGTCTGTCCCTGCCGGTGTCGGTCGTCGGCGCGGCGCTCTTCACCACCGGCACGGTGACGCGCCGGATGAGCGCCCACGGCGAGGCGATGCGTGAGCTGGACAAGCTCACGGACACGAAGGCCTAGGTCCCCCACAGGCAGGGGTGGCCCCGGCCCTGTTGTCCACCGGCCGGTGGACAACAGGTTCAACCGGCCGGGCGTGTCGCGCAGGGTCCTCCGCCGACCAGGATTTCCGGTGCGAGACAGCTACCTGTACGGATAGCCCGATGAAGCACCCGGCACGCATGGCCGGCGATCGTCGGCTGGTTCGCGTTCGTCGTCCTGTGCCTCGGAGCCGGCAGCACGGTCGGCAGCAACGAAGCCACCACCGAGGACTTCTGGGTCGGTGAGGCGGGGCGCGCCGAGGTGATGGCGACCGAAGGAGGCCTGCAGCCCGAACCCACCGAGCGGATCATGATCCGGGCCAGGCCCGGACCGCTGGACATGGCAGCGGCCGGCTCCGCGGCCCGGGACGTCGCGGAGCGGATGCCGGTCCTCGAGCGGACGGCACGGGTCGGCCCGAGCCACCCGGACCTCGTGGTGGAGCAGACCGGTCGGAGGCGACGGTGAAGACGCATCTGTTGCGGGTCTTCGCCGAGCTCGACGTCAGCGACCGTACGCACGCGGTGGTCAAGGCCCTTGAACTCGGGCTGCTGGACAGACGCCGGTAGATCCGCCGTCTCACACGCCGCCGTCTCACACGCCGCCGAGCTCCCAGAGCAGCACCTCGGAGGCTCGCAGCGCCAGCAGCTCCAGCCCCCGGGACTCCGTGATCCGTGCCGAGTCGCCCGACCCCAGCTCCTCACCGCCGAGCCGCACCTCGCCCCGCACGACGTGGACGTAGACGCCCGCCGCATCGGGCACGGCGGTGCGTTCGCCCTCGGTCAGTCTGCGTACGTGGAGCATCGCTCCTGCCGCCGGGAGGGCGTACGGGGTGGAGTCGGCGATGCCGGGGACGTGCTCGTACGACGGTTCGCCGCCGGGTGACAGCGGGGCCAGCCACATCTGAACGAAGGTCAGTGGGTGCTCGCCGTCGTTGCGTTCGACGTGGCGCACCCCGGCTGCCGCGCTGAGGCGCTGGACGTCACCGGCCCGTACGACGGTGGTGTGGCCCTCCGAGTCCCGGTGGGTGAGTTCGCCATCCACCACCCAGGTGACGATCTCGGTGTGGCTGTGCGGATGCTCGCCGAAGCCGGCGCCCGGGGCGAGACGCTCCTCGTTGCAGGCCAGGATCGGCCCGAAGCGTAGGTTTTCGGGGTCGTAGAAGCGCCCGAAGGAGAAAGCGTGCAGTGTCTCGATGCCCTCGGAGACACCCGGGGCCGGGTCCCCTCCGCGGTAGCGGTCGCCGGAGCGGCGTACGTCCATCACGGTTCCACGGTAGCCCTGCGGGGCGCCCCGCGGCCCCGCCCCTCCGTGTCCTTGCCCCGATAAGGCAGTCTTGTGTCCGTGCCCCGACCCGATCCTGAGCAGCCCGCTGCGAACGCCGCCCACCTTCATGCCGCGACCCTGAAGCGGCTCGAGCAGGCCTCCGGCCGGCTTGCCGCCAACGCCATCGCCCGCATGGACGAGACGCTGCCGTGGTACCGGGCGATGCCACCGGAGAACCGTTCCTGGATCGGTCTGGTCGCCCAGGCCGGAATCGCCGCGTTCACCGAGTGGTTCCGGCACCCGGAGACACCGCAGGCCATCTCCACCGATGTGTTCGGTACGGCTCCGCGCGAGCTGACCCGGGCGATCACACTGCGGCAGACCGTCGAGATGGTGCGGACGACGATCGAGGTGATGGAGACCGCGATCGAGGAGGTGGCGGCGCCCGGCGACGAGTCGGTGCTGCGCGAAGCGCTTCTCGTCTACGCCCGGGAGATCGCCTTCGCGACCGCCCAGGTGTACGCGCAGGCCGCCGAGGCACGCGGCGCGTGGGACGCCCGGCTGGAGTCGCTCGTGGTGAACGCGGTGCTGTCCGGCGAGGCCGACGAGGGGGCCGTGTCGCGGGCCGCCGCACTCGGCTGGAACTCGCCCGAGCATGTGTGCGTTCTCCTCGGCACCGCTCCGGACGGGGACAGCGAGCTCACCGTGGAGGCGATCCGGCGGGCCGCCCGGCACGCCAAGCTCCAGGTCCTGACGGGAGTGCTGGGCAACCGCCTGGTCGTCATCGCGGGCGGCAGCGACAACCCGCTGAACGTCGCGAAGTCGCTGATCGGCCCGTATGCGGCCGGTCCCGTCGTCGCCGGTCCCGTGGTGCCCGACCTGCTCGCAGCCACCCGGTCCGCGCAGGCCGCCGCCGCAGGACTCAAGGCGTGCTCGGCGTGGCAGGACGCGCCGCGGCCGGTACTGTCCGACGATCTCCTTCCGGAGCGCGCGATGGCGGGCGACCCCGCCGCGCGGGATCAGTTGGTGGAGGAGATCTACAGACCGCTCGAAGAAGCCGGTTCGGCGCTACTGGAGACGCTGAGTGTCTATCTGGAGCAGGCGAGCAGCCTTGAGGGCGCCGCCCGGATGCTGTTCGTGCACCCCAATACCGTGCGCTACCGGCTACGACGTGTGACCGACGTCACCGGCTGGTCGCCGTCCGACGTCCGCTCCGCGTTCACTCTGCGGATCGCCCTCATCCTGGGGCGCTTGGCCGCCGGCGATCCTCAAACCTAGACTTTTGTCGGACTTCAACAATTCCCCTGACGGTTCTTCGTCCCTGTCCCCACGGGCGTGAAGAGCCGTCCACAAGAGAGAGTGTGAGGGTGCTCGTACTCGTCGCTCCCGGCCAAGGCGCTCAGACGCCCGGCTTCCTGACCCCCTGGCTCGAACTCCCTGGTGCCACCGACCGCATCGCGGCCTGGTCCGACGCCATCGGGCTCGACCTTGCCCACTACGGCACGAAGGCCGATGCGGACGAGATCCGCGATACGGCGGTGGCTCAGCCGCTGCTGGTCGCCGCGGGTCTCCTGTCCGCAGCTGCCCTCGACGCCTCGCCCGGCGTCGTCGCCGGCCACAGCGTCGGTGAGATCACCGCCGCCGCGTTCGCCGGCGTCATCGACGACGAGGCCGCGCTCCGTTTCGTACGGACCCGGGGGCTCGGCATGGCCGAGGCCGCCGCGGTCACCGAGACGGGCATGGCCGCGCTGCTCGGTGGCGACCCTGCCGTAACGGTCCCTCACCTGGAGAAGCTGGGGCTCACCCCGGCCAACGTCAACGGTGGCGGACAGGTCGTCGCAGCGGGCACCGCGGCACAGATCGCCGCACTGGCCGAGGACATGCCCGAGGGCGTGCGCCGCGTGGTCACGCTCAAGGTGGCCGGCGCGTTCCACACGCACCACATGGCTCCGGCCGTGGAGAAGCTGCGTGCAGCCGCCGACGCCCTGACGGTCGCCGACCCGAAGATCACGTACGTGTCGAACGCCGACGGGAAGACGGTCGCCGACGGCGCCGAGGTCATCTCGCGGCTCGTCGGACAGGTCGCCAACCCGGTCCGCTGGGACCTGTGCATGGAGACCTTCAAGGAGCTCGGGGTCACGGCCATCATCGAGGCCGCCCCCGGCGGCACCCTCGTGGGCCTCGCCAAGCGCGCGCTGCCCGGCGTGAAGACCCTCGCACTCAAGACCCCCGACGACCTCGACGCGGCCCGCGCGCTCATCTCCGAGCACGCAGGCGCATAAGGAGCCCGAGAGCATGTCGAAGATCAAGCCCAGCAAGGGCGCCCCGTACGCACGGATCATGGGTGTCGGCGGCTACCGCCCGACCCGTGTCGTGCCGAACGAGGTGATCCTCGAGACGATCGACTCGTCCGACGAGTGGATCCGCTCCCGCTCCGGTATCGCCACCCGCCACTGGGCCTCCGACGAGGAGACCGTGTCGGCGATGTCCGTGGAGGCCTCCGGCAAGGCGATCGCCGACGCCGGGATCACTCCCGAGCAGATCGGCGCAGTGGTCGTCTCCACCGTCTCGCACTTCCAGCAGACCCCGGCCATCGCGACCGACATCGCCCACAAGATCGGCGCGGGCAAGCCCGCCGCCTTCGACATCTCGGCCGGCTGCGCGGGCTTCGGCTACGGCCTCACCCTCGCCAAGGGCATGATCGTCGAGGGCTCCGCGGAGTACGTCCTCGTCATCGGCGTCGAGCGCCTCAGCGACCTCACCGACCTGGAGGACCGCGCGACGGCCTTCCTCTTCGGCGACGGTGCGGGCGCGGTCGTCGTCGGCCCCTCCAAGGAGCCGGCCATAGGCCCCACGGTCTGGGGCTCCGAGGGCGACAAGTCCGGAACGATCAAGCAGACCGTGGCGTGGGACGTCTTCCACGCCGACCGTCCCGAGAAGTTCCCGGCGATCACGCAGGAGGGTCAGGCGGTCTTCCGCTGGGCCGTCTTCGAGATGGCCAAGGTCGCCCAGCAGGCGCTGGAAGCGGCCGGGATCACCCCGGAAGACCTGGATGTCTTCATTCCGCACCAGGCCAACATGCGGATCATCGACTCGATGGTGAAGACGCTCAAGCTGCCGGAGCACGTTACGGTCGCCCGTGACGTGGAGACCACCGGCAATACGTCCGCCGCCTCGATCCCGCTCGCAATGGAGCGGCTCCTGGCGACCGGTCAGGCCAAGAGCGGCGACACGGCGCTCGTCATCGGCTTCGGGGCGGGTCTCGTCTACGCCGCGACGGTCGTTACCCTCCCCTAGGACACCGGACCTTTCGGTCCGCACGCCCGAACCCTGCAGAAACACATCGAAGGAGCGCCAACATGGCCGCCACTCAGGAAGAGATCGTCACCGGTCTCGCCGAGATCGTCAACGAGATCGCCGGTATCCCGGTCGAGGACGTCCAGCTGGACAAGTCCTTCACCGACGACCTGGACGTCGACTCGCTGTCCATGGTCGAGGTCGTCGTCGCCGCCGAGGAGCGCTTCGACGTCAAGATCCCCGACGAGGACGTCAAGAACCTCAAGACGGTCGGCGACGCTGCCGACTACATCCTGAAGCACCAGGGCTGATCCGAGCCCGTCCCGTGTGTCGCCACCCGGCGGTGGCGCCGCTGATTCACGACCCTCTACACGTGGAGAAGATTTTCCAGTGAGCCCGACCAATCGCACCGTGGTCGTCACCGGTATCGGCGCAACCACTCCGCTGGGTGGCGACTCCGCATCGACCTGGGAAGGTCTGATGGCCGGTCGTTCCGGCGTCAAGCCCCTCGAGGGCGAACGTTTCGCCGAACTGCCTGTCCGGATCGCTGCCCTCGCGGCTGTCGACCCGGGCGACGTCCTGCCCCGTCCGCTCGCCCGCAAGCTGGACCGCTCGGCGCAGTTCGCGCTGATCGCGGCCCGTGAGGCCTGGGCGGACGCCGGTTTCACCGGCAAGGCCGGTGAGGACGAGAAGATCCAGCCCGAGCGCCTGGGCTCGGTCATCGCCTCCGGTATCGGCGGCGTGATCACCCTGCTCGACCAGTACGACGTGCTGAAGGAGAAGGGCGTGCGCCGCGTCTCCCCGCACACCGTTCCCATGCTCATGCCCAACGGCCCGGCGGCCAACGTCGGCCTGGAGGTCAACGCCCAGGCCGGTGTCCACACCCCGGTGTCCGCCTGCGCGTCGGGTGCCGAGGCCATCGGGTACGCCGTCGAGATGATCCGCACCGGCCGTGCCGATGTGGTCGTCGCCGGTGGCACCGAGGCGGCCATCCACCCGCTGCCGATCGCGGCGTTCGCCAACATGATGGCGATGTCCAAGAGCAACGACGAGCCCGAGAAGGCCTCGCGTCCGTACGACACGGGCCGTGACGGCTTCGTCCTCGGCGAGGGCGCGGGAGTCGTGATCCTGGAATCCGCGGAGCACGCCGCCGCGCGAGGCGCCAGGGTCTACTGCGAGGTGCTGGGCCAGGGCCTGTCCGCGGACGCCCACCACATCGCGCAGCCCGAGCCCACGGGGCGCGGGATCGCCGCCGCGATGCAGAACCTGCTGGACTCCACGGACCTGAAGCCGTCGGAGGTCGTGCACCTGAACGCGCACGCCACGTCCACGCCGCAGGGTGACATCGCGGAGATCAAGGCGCTGCGTGCGGTGCTGGGCGACGACCTGAACCATGTCGCGATCTCTGCCACGAAGTCGATGACCGGTCACCTGCTGGGTGGCGCGGGCGGCATCGAGACCGTGGCGACGGTGCTGGCGCTGCACCACCGGCTGGCGCCGCCGACCATCAACGTCGACAACCTCGACGAGGCGGTCGAGGCGGACATCGTCCGCGATGAGCCGAGGGCTCTGCCGCAGGGGTCGATCGCCGCGATCAACAACTCGTTCGGTTTCGGTGGCCACAACGTGGTGCTGGCGTTCCGCTCGGTCTGACCTGCTACTGCCGAGAGGCCCGCTTCCCTCCCCGGGAGGCGGGCCTCCTGCATGCGCACGGGCCGTTACCGGGACGGCCGCCGGATGGATCCGGGGCACGGGGTGTCGTCGGCGGCGTCGCGGCGACCGCCTACGTGTGGCGAACCAGGCCACCTACGACGCGGATGGGATCAAGGCCCCCTCGACGTTCGCCGGCAAAGGCATCGAGGAGGCCGCCGACCGGGTGGGCGACAGGAACTCGGACATCGGGGTCGGCGTCGCCGACGGGGTGAAGAAGCCGGGAAGCGCCCTCGACCCGTTCGACCAGCGAGGTGAAGACAGGCACACGACCATCAGTCCGTTCACGCTCGCTCGTCGCAAGGAGAAACAGCCCCACGGGCGCACCGAGTTCGGCAGGCAGGGCGCTTCTCCGGAGTTCGGCGACATCCAGGTGGTGTACCCGGCGGGTCCGGACGTGCCCTTCGTCCGAGGTTTCCCCATCCCGCTTCCGGCCGGCCGACGCGCAGGTGATCGTGCCCTCCGAGCCGCGTTCGAGCAGGCCGCTCGAGGGCAACGTTTCAGCCCTGCCTTGCCGTGAGGCCCAGGTCCGGGGTGGGGCGGGCTCCGGTCACACGACCTGGTGGAGCCAGCGGACCGGGGCGCCCTCGCCCGCGTGGCGGAAGGACTCCAGCTCGTCGTCCCAGGGCTTGCCCAGGAGCGTGGCGACCTCCGCCTCCAGGTCCGTGTCGCCGCTCAGGGACCTGGCCAGCGCGGCCCGCAGCCGGTCCTCGGGGATCAGGATGTCGCCGTTCATGCCGGTGACGGCGTGGAAGATGCCGAGGCCGGGCGTGGAGCTGTAGCGCTCGCCCTCCGCCGTGGGGCACGGCTCGGCCGTCACCTCGAAGCGCAACAGGTCCCAGCCCCGGAGTGCCGAGGCGAGCTGGGACGCGGTGCCGGCGCTGCCCTTCCAGGAGAATTCGGACCGCCAGGTACCGGGGGCGGCCGGCTGTCTGATCCAGTCGAGCTGGACCCGCACACCGAGAACACCCGCTACCGCCCATTCGATGTGTGGGCACAGCGCGCGCGGTGCGGAGTGGACGTACAGGACTCCATGTGTCGTCACCGGGACCTCCAGTGTGGGACGAGGTTCGCCTTCCCCAGCGGCCTCGCGCCCGTACCGCCTCTTCCCGGTCGGCTCCCGAGGTTGTCATCAGTAAACAGCATCGGGAGTGAATCTCCTGAAAAGGGACAGTATGTGACGTGAGGTAACTTACCGGAGCTGCCCATTTGTGCACGGGCCGGCAAGGCGTCACTGGTTCGACGGGGAAAAGCTACCGTGCGCCGGGGCCGGGCGTGTGACGTACCGTCGGTCCCGGGCCCATGATTCCCCCAGCATTCACCCGTGAGGGCGCGCGAGCCCCCCACCTGGGGCTGTCGGGGTGTGCCAGGGGCACAATCACCTGTGTGACCCGAGGGGAAACTGGGATGCCTGAGTGTTCGTCACGCCGCAGTGTCCGCGGCGTCGCCGCCGCGCTGACGGCTCTTGCGTTCCTCGGTGCCGCCGCACTCACAGGCTGCACCGGGGGCTCGTCCGCGACCACGAGGAGCGCGGCCGGGCCGCAGAGCCCGTCTCCCTCGCCGCCCCCGGTGTGGGATGCGAGCCCGGCGTCCATCGCCGCCGTGGGGGACTCCATCACCCGGGGCTTCGACGCCTGCTCGGTGCTGGCGGACTGTCCCGAGGTGTCGTGGGCCACCGGCACGGACGAAGCGGTCCGCAGCCTCGCGGTACGGCTGCTCGGCGCATCGAAGGCGCCTTCGCACAGCTGGAACCACGCCGCGTCGGGAGCCCGGATGGCTCAGCTGCCGGAGCAGATGGCGCTGGCCGCGAAGGAGAAGCCGGATCTGGTGACGGTGATGATCGGCGCCAATGACGCCTGCCGGGACTCGGTGCGGATCATGACTCCGGTCGCGGACTTCCGGACCTCGTTCCAGGCGTCGATGCGGCAGTTGCGCAGTACGGCGCCGAAGGCCCAGGTGTACGTGTCGAGCGTGCCGGACCTGAAGCGGCTCTGGTCGACCGGGCGCGGCAACGCGCTGGGCAAGCAGATCTGGAAGCTCGGGATCTGCGCGTCGATGCTGGGCGACGCGGACGACATGGGCGCGGCGGCCGTCGCCCGGCGCGACGCGGTGCAGGAGCGGGTCGTCGCGTACAACGAGGTCCTGAGGGATGTCTGCGCGAAGGATCTGCGCTGCCGGTACGACGGTGGGGCGGTGTTCGACTACCGGTTCACCGGCGAGCAGCTCAGTCAGTGGGACTGGTTCCATCCCGGCCGTGACGGCCAGGCCCGGCTGGCAGAAATCGCTTACCGCAATGTCACGGCGGCCGGGCCCCCCGCGTAAAGTTCGTGATCATGACGACGGGTACAGCGACACACGGCGAAGACTTCTCCACTCTCGCGGACGGCACCGCCGTCCGGCGCTGGACCCTGGAGCGGGACGGCACACGGGTGCGCGTGCTGACGTACGGCGCCGTCGTGCAGTCGGTGGAGGTGCCCGGCCGGGACGGTACACGGGCCGGGGTGGCCCTCGGGCTGCCGGATGTCGCGGAGTACGAGAAGTACACGGGTCCCTACTTCGGCGCCCTGGTCGGGCGGTACGCGAACCGGATCGGGGGCGCCTCCTTCGTACTCGACGGGCAGACGCACCGGGTGACGCCGAACGAGGGCCGTAACCATGTGCACGGCGGGACGCGCGGCTTCGACAAGCGGGTGTGGGACGCCGAGGAGGTGCCGGGCGGTGTGCGGCTCTCCCTGGTCGCCGAGGACGGCGAGGAGGGCTTCCCGGGCCGGCTGGCGGTTTCGGCGACGTACACCCTGGACGAGGGCGGGGCACTGCGGATCGCCTACCGGGCGACGACGGATGCGCCGACCGTGGTGAACCTGACGAATCACACGTACTGGAATCTGGCCGGCGCGGACAGCGGGAGCGCGCTCGGGCACGAACTGCGGCTCGCGGCCGGGCGGATCACCCCTTCGGACGCCGAGTCCGTTCCGACGGGCGAGTTCGCGCCGGTGGACGGAACCCGGTTCGACTTCCGGGAGCCGAAGCCGGTGGGCGCGGGGTACGACACCAACTACGTGCTCGACGAGACCGGCGAGGGGCCGGTCGCCGAGCTGTACGACGCCGCCTCGGGGCGACTGCTGACGGTCCGTACGACGGAGCCGGGTCTGCAGCTGTACACCGCCGATCACTTCGAGGGGCGGCCGTTCGTGCCGTGCGCCGGGATCGCGCTGGAGACGCAGCACTTCCCCGACTCCCCGAACCGTCCGGAGTTCCCGAGCACGGTGCTGCGGCCGGGCGAGGAGTTCATGTCGACGACGGTGTACGGATTCTCGGTGCGCTGACACGCAACTCCCCCTGCGGTGACCTGCGTCAACACCGATTCAGCAAGATCACCGGCGGGTGAATCAGGGCGGCGGGGGCGCGTCCGCGACGGCCCCGGCAGTCCCGCGCAGCAGGGTGATCAACATGACTTCACCAGCTGATGAACCGTCGTCCGTCCTGCCTTCCCGTCGTTCCCTGATCGCCGGCGCCACTGCCGGTGCCGCGGCCCTCGCCGTGACCGCGGCCACCCCGTCCGCAGGTGCCGCGGTGTCCCGGACCACCGCTGCCGCGCCCGCAGCCGCGCCCGGATCCGACTGGGACGCCTGCCTCACCGTCGCCCGCGCCATCCTCGTACGGGACGAGAACAACCGTGACCTGGTGCCCGGTTACCGCGAGGTCCTGCTGGAGAAGGGCCTGCCCCGCACCCGTGCCGCGCGCAGGAAGGTGCTGGTCGTCGGCGCGGGACCGGCCGGGCTCACCGCGGCACGGCTGCTCCACGAGGCCGGTCACACCGTCACCGTGATCGAGGCCAACGGCAACCGGGTCGGCGGCCGCATCAAGACCTTCCGGGCGGGCGGCCACGAGAAGTCGGAGCAGCCCTTCGCCGATCCGAAGCAGTACGCCGAGGCCGGCGCGATGCGCATCCCGGACAGCCACCCGCTGGTCACCGGGCTGATGGCCGGCCTCGGGCTGAAGACCCGCCGCTTCCACCTGGTCGACGTGGACGGCGAGGGCCGTCCCGCCAACCGCACCTGGATCCACGTCAACGGCATCCGGGTCCGTCGCGCCGACTACGCCGAGAAGCCCCAGGCGGTGAACCGCTCCTTCGGGGTGCCCGCGAGTCACGAGAACATCCCCGCCTCGCAGATCGTCCGGGACGCGTTCGCTCCCGTGCGCAAGGAGATCGACGGCAAGGAGGGAACCGCCCTGGTCGAGGGCTGGGCGACAGTGCTCCAGCGGTACGGGCACTGGTCGATGTACCGGTACCTGACCGAGGCGGCCAAGCTCGACGAGCGGACCGTCGACCTCATCGGCACCGTCGAGAACATGACCTCGCGTCTCCATCTCGCGTTCCTGCACAGCTTCATCGGGGCTTCGCTGATCAGCCCGGCCACCTCCTTCCTCGAGCTGCCCGACGGCACCGCAACCCTGGCCGACGCCATGTACGCGCAGGTCGAGGACCTGGTGCGGCTGGATCGCCGGGCCACGCGGATCAGCCACACCGCGGACGGGGTGAGCGTCGAGACCGTCTCGGAGGGCCGGGGCGGTCCCGTCGTCCGGGAGACGTTCACCGGAGACCGGGCGATCATCACCGTGCCCTTCTCCGGGCTGCGGCACATCCCTGTCACGCCCGCGCTCTCGTACGGCAAGCGGCGCGCCATCACCGAGATCCACTACGACGCGGCGACGAAGGTGCTGCTCGAATTCAGCCGCCGCTGGTGGGAGTTCGACGAGGCGGACTGGAAGCGGGAGCTGGACGCGGTCCGTCCCGGCCTGTACGACGACTACCGGCTGGGCAAGGCACCGGCCGACGGTTCACTGCTGGGTGCCCACCCGTCCGTGCCCAGGGGCCACATTCCGCCCGGCCAGCGGGTGCACTACGCGGCCTGCCGGGCCACCGCCCGCAACCAGCCCGAGGCGGCCCACATCATCGGCGGCGGCTCGGTGACGGACAACGCCAACCGCTTCATGTATCAGCCCTCGCACCCGGTCGAGGGCAGCGCGGGCGGCGTCCTGCTCGCCTCGTACAGCTGGGCCGACGACGCGCTGAAGTGGGACTCGCTGGACGACGACGAGCGCTACCCGCGCACCCTGGGCGGAGTCCAGGACGTGTACGGGCAGCGGATCGAGGGGTTCTACACGGGCGTGGGCCGCACCCAGTCCTGGATGCGCGACCCGTACGCGTACGGCGAGGCCTCGGTGCTCCTGCCCGGCCAGCACACCGAGCTGTTCCCCGATGTGCGCACCCCGGAGGGGCCGCTGCACTTCGCCGGCTGCCACACGTCCGTCAAGCCGGCCTGGATCGAGGGAGCGCTGGAGTCGGCCGTCAGGACGGCGCTGGAGGTCCACGGCGGCTGACGGCCGCCGGGCGGCTCGGAAACGGCTCAGCGGGCCAGGCCCAGGGTGAGGCCGAGGCCGACCAGGACCGAGCCGATCGTGCGGTTGAGGGCCTTCTGGCGGCGCAGCATCGCGGTGCGCAGGTGTGAGTGGGAGAAGAACAGGGCCACCAGGCCGAACCACCCGAAGTGGGCGAGCGACATGAACATCCCGTAGCCCGCCTGCTGCCACAGGGCCGTGTCCGGCCCGACGACCTGGGTGAAGGTGGACACGACGAAGAGCGTGGTCTTGGGGTTCAGCACATTGGTGAGGAAGCCGGTGCGCAGGGCCCCGAGCCCGCTCAGGCTGCGCTTCTCGCCGAGGTCGACGGTGAGGTCGCCGCGGTCGAGGAAGGTGCGTACGCCGATGTAGACGAGGTAGGCGGCCCCCGCCAGCTTGATCGCGGTGAACAGGGCGGTGGACGAGGCGATCAGCAGGCCGACACCGAGCATGGTGTACGTGACGTGGACCAGGACGCCCGCGGCCACTCCGGTGGCCGCGAGCAGGCCGGTCGCGCGGCCGTAGAGGTAGCTGTTGCGGACGACCATCGCGAAGTCCGCGCCCGGGCTGATGACCGCGAGCACGGTGATGAGGGCAACGGCAAGGATCTCGGTCATGACCGGGCGCTCCTCAGTCCTTGTGCAGGGTGAACGGCGAAGGGGCCGGGTCCGGAGCAGGCGGTGCGGTGAGGTCGCGGGCCAGCAGTGTGGCCCCGGCGACGGCTCCGGGCATCAGGAAGACGGCGACGAACGGGACCAGGAAGGAGAGTGCGAGCGGGACGCCGAAGCCGAGGGCCATCAGGCGGCGACCGCGCAGCATGACGAGCCGGTCCTTCAGGACCATGCCGCGACGCTGGAGTGCCACGGCGGTGAGCTCCTCGGCAAGGAAGTAGCCGGTGACGCAGAAACCTATAGCGGGGATCACGGTCTGCCCGATGACCGGAATGAATCCGAGGGCGAAGAGCAGCACCCCGTACAGCGCGACGCGCAGCAGGATGCGGACGGAGTCGCGGGCGGAGATCCACAGCTCGCGCATGAGCGGCAGCCCCGACTCGGGCACCTCGCCGCCCTCGCTGCGGTCGACCTCCTCGGAGAGCGACTCGTAGAACGGCTGGCCGACCAGGAGGGTCACCGCGGTGAAGGTGATGACCGCCACGAACAGCCCGAGGACGAAGACCAGGACGACCAGGGTGTTCCGCAGCAGCCCCAGCCAGGGCGAGGACCAGTCGTCGGCGAAGGGGGTGGCCCAGGCGACGAAGTCGTCGCCGCCGTAGCCGAGTCCGATGAGGGCGCCCGCGTACACGACGAGTGTCACAAGGCCCGGGAGCAGGCCGAATCCGAACCACCGGCCGTGCCCGAAGGCCCAGCGCTGTCCCTTTATCAAGTAGCCGAAACCCGCCCCGAGATCACTCATGCGCGTCAGCGTACTTGCGCGAACCATTGACACTGCCCCGGGCCCGTCATTACCGTCACGCCAGCATTTCGAACGAGTGACGAAATACCGAACAGTCGAGAGGTAACAGCCGTGCGTATCACCGGAATCAGCACGCATGTCGTCGGCACGCCCTGGCGCAACCTCACCTATGTCCAGGTTCATACTGATGAGGGTCTCACCGGAGTCGGCGAGACGCGGATGCTGGGGCGCACCGATGCGCTGGTCGGCTATCTGCGGGAAGCCTCGGCCAACCACATCGAAGGCTCCGATCCGTTCGCGGTGGAGGACCTCGTACGCCGGATGAAGTACGGCGACTACGGGCGGGCCGGGGAGATCGTGATGTCCGGCATCGCGGTCGTCGAGATGGCGTGCTGGGACATCAAGGGCAAGGCCCTCGGGGTCCCGGTCTGGCAGCTGCTCGGCGGGAAGGTCACCGACCGGGTCAAGGCGTACGCCAACGGCTGGTACACCACCGAGCGCACGCCGGAGGCGTACCACAAGGCGGCGCAGGCGGTCGTGGAGCGTGGCTACCGGGCGCTGAAGATCGACCCCTTCGGTACGGGGCACTTCGAGCTCGGCCAGGAGGAGACCCGGTACGCGGTGTCCCTCATCGAGGCCGTACGGGACGCCATCGGGCCCGACACCGAGCTGATGCTGGAGATGCACGGGCGGTTCAGCCCGTCGACGGCGGTGCGGATCGCCCGCGAGATGGCACCCTTCAAGCCTGCCTGGCTGGAGGAGCCGGTGCCGCCGGAGAACCTCAAGGCGCTGAGCAAGGTGGCGGAGAAGGTCGATCTGCCGATCGCGACCGGGGAGCGCATCCACGACCGGATCGAGTTCCGTGAGCTCTTCGAGTCGCAGGCCGTCGACATCATCCAGCCGGACGTCGGCCACATCGGCGGCATCCTGGAGGCCCGCAAGCTCGCCGCGACCGCGGAGACCCACTACATGCTGATCGCCCCGCACAATGTGGGCGGTTCGGTCCTGACGGCGGCCAGTCTCCAGCTCGCGGGCTGCACGCCCAACTTCAAGATTCTCGAGCACTTCAACGACTTCGCGGACGCCGACATCAAGAAGGTCGTCAAGGGCGCGCCGCACGTCGATCCCGCCACCGGCTGCTTCGAGCTCTCCCACGCCCCCGGGCTCGGCGTGGAGCTGGATGTGGACGCCGCCGCCGAATTCCCGCAGCAGCAGGCGCGGTTCGACCTGTGGGCGGACGGCTGGGAGAAGAGGCAGCCCAAGTGAGCACGTTCTCGCGTTCGTTGACCATCGACCGGCCGGGCAGCCACCGGCTCTCCGAGGGGCCGCTCCCGGAGCCGGGTCCCGGCGAGGTCCGGGTGCACGTCGCCGCGGCCGGGATCTGCATGAGCGACCGCGAGGTGTACGACGGCCACCGGGACCCGGCCTATGTGCGTTATCCCGTCGTGCCGGGTCACGAATGGTCGGGGACCGTCGACGCCGTGGGCGAGGGTGTCGATCCCGCGCTGCGGGGGCGGCGTACGGTCGCCGAGGGCTTCCGGGCCTGCGGACGCTGTGAGCGGTGCCGGTGCGGGGAGACCTCCCTGTGCACGGCGGGGTACGACGAGACGGGCTTCACCCGGCCCGGCGCGTTCGCCGACCATGTGGTGGTCCCGGCCCGGCTGCTGCACCTGCTCGCCGACGACGCCGACCTGCGGGCCGCCGCCCTGCTGGAGCCCGCCGCGGTGATCGCGGCGGCGGTGCGGGCCGGGGCGCCCGAGCCCGGCGAGCGGGTCGCGGTACTGGGGGCGGGGACGCTGGGGCTGCTCGCGGTCCAGCTGCTGGCGGCGGTGTCGCCCGCGGAGCTGACCGTGATCGACCCGCGGGAGGAACGGGCGTCCCTGGCACTGGACTTCGGGGCGAGCGAGGCCCGTACCCCGAAGGAGGCACAGGAGGTACGGGGCCGCTACGACCTGGTCGTGGAGACCGCCGGCGCCCCGTCCACCGCGGCCGACGCGTGTCTGCTCGCGCGGCGCGGCGGGCGGGTGGTGCTCACCGGGATGTTCACCCCGGGGGCCGTGGGCATCGATCCGGTGCATCTGTCGCTGAGCCAGCTCACCGTGCGCAGCGTCTTCGGGGCACCGTCGGCGGCCTGGTCCTACGCGGTGCGGGCGTTCACGGCCGGGCTGCTCGATCCGGCACCGCTGATCACCCATGAGTTCCCGCTGGAGCGGTTCGCCGAGGCGGTGGCGCTGGTCGGCGCCGGGGGCCCGGGGACCGGGAAGGTGCTGCTGCGCCCGTGACGGGTCCGCCCTGAGATTCTCCGCACCCGCGCGTACCGGCGCACACCCCATGATCCGAACCTCGTCCGAAATACCGAACATGAAGGACCAGCCGTGAACGACGTCTCAGTCTCTTCCCCTGGTGCCATCGGCCCCCGCCGTCCCGGCGACGCCGTGCTCACCGCGCTCGGACTCGGCGCCGCGCCCCTGTCCACCGCCGACGCCTCCCCGCACTCCTTCCCCGACGGCGGGAGCTGGCGCACCGAGGTGCCGTCCGTGGAGGGGCCGGAGGCCCTCGGTGTCGTCCTGAAGGAATCCGCCCGCCTCGATGTCCCCGTGCACCGCATCAGCCAGGGCAGCGGCATCTGGATGCTGACGGACGCGGAGATCACCGAGATGGTGGAGGGCTGCGCCGAACGCGACATCGAGCTCTGCCTGTTCACCGGTCCGCGAGGGACCTGGGACACCGGCGCCTCGGTCCGTACCGACTCCGGCGGTGCCGGGCTGCGTTCCCGGGGCCACGACGCCCTGGCCGGCTGCGTCGAGGATGCCCTGCGCGCCACCGGGCTGGGCGTCACGTGCCTGCTCGTGGCCGACGAGGGGGTCCTGTGGACCCTGCACCGGCTGCGTGAGCAGGGTCTCCTGCCGGCCGGAACCACCTTCAAGGTGTCGGCGCTGATCGGACCGGTGAACCCCGCCTCGTACTCCGTGTTCGAGCAGCTCGGTGCCGACTCGATCAACATTCCCTCCGACCTGACGCTCGCCCAGCTCACCGAGATCCGCCGGGTCTCCCGGGCCCCGATGGACCTCTACATCGAGGCGCCGGACGACCTCGGCGGCTATGTGCGGATGTACGAGGTCGCCGAACTGATCCGGCGCGGCGCGCCGCTGTACCTGAAGTTCGGCCTCTCGAAGTCGCCCGGGATCTACCCGTACGGCCAGCACCTGCGGGAGCTGGCGCTGGCCACCGCCAAGGAGCGGGTACGGCGCGGCCGGCTCGCGCTGGACCTGCTCGCGCGGCACGGGGCGGACGGGGGCATGGCTCCGCTCGGCACCCGGATGCCGGGCTCGCTCAACCGGTTCGGAATCTCGTCGTAACGTTCCGGAAACTCATTCCACAAAAGAAGACACAGCCGCGCACAATCCCACACATCAATTCTCGGTCGCCTTGCCCTCAGCTTTCTGGGCGTACCGGCACCACCGGACCGAGCCCGGACCCACATCAAGGATGATGACTATGCGCAACCGCAGAGCCGCACTCGCCGCCATAGCCTCCGCTGCCTCCCTCGCCCTCACTCTGACCGCCTGCGGCCAGGGCGGCGACGGCGGCAGCAAGGAGGACAAGAGTGGCTCCGACGGCGCCACCATCGGCGTCGCGATGCCGACCAAGTCCTCCGAGCGCTGGATCTCCGACGGCGCCAACGTCGAGAAGGAGCTGAAGGCCAAGGGCTACAAGACCAAGCTCGTCTACGGCGAGGACGACCCGGACCAGCAGGTCTCGCAGATCGAGAACATGATCACGCAGGGCGTGGACGCCCTGATCATCGCCGCGATCGACAACAAGTCCCTCGGCAACGTGCTGCAGCAGGCCAAGGACGCCGACATCCCGGTGATCTCCTACGACCGGCTGATCCTCGGCACGGAGAACGTCGACTACTACGCCTCGTTCGACAACGAGAAGGTCGGCGAGCTGCAGGGCACGTACATCGTGGACAAGCTCGGTCTGAAGGACGGCAAGAAGGGCCCCTTCAACATCGAGCTGTTCGCCGGCTCCAACGACGACAACAACACCAAGTACTTCTTCAACGGCGCGATGAAGGTCCTCAAGCCGTACATGGACAAGGGCGAACTGGTCGTCCAGTCCAAGCAGACCGCCCTCAACCAGGTAACAACCCTGCGCTGGGACGGCGGCACCGCCCAAAAGCGCATGGACGACCTGCTGACGTCCGGCTACCGCAGCGCCCGGATCGACGCGGTGCTCTCGCCGTACGACGGCATCTCCGTCGGCATCCTCTCCGCCCTGAAGTCGGACGGCTACGGCACCAAGGCCAAGCCCGTGCCGGTGGTCACGGGTCAGGACGCGGAGCTCGCCTCCGTGAAGTCGATCATCGCGGGTGAGCAGACCCAGACCGTCTACAAGGACCTGCGCGAGCTCGCCAAGGTCGCCTCGGCCATGGTCGACGCCGCCCTGAACGACAAGAAGCCCGAGACCAACGACACCAAGTCCTACGACAACGGCGTCAAGGTCGTCCCCGCCTTCCTGCTGCAGCCGGTCAGCGTCGACAAGTCCAACTACAAGGAAGCCCTCATCGACGACGGCTACTACACCGAGAACGACCTCAAGTAACCGGGCTCCCTCAAGGATTGGAAGACAAGACCATGGCGGGACCCGTCCTGGAAATGCGCTCGATCGTCAAGACCTTTCCCGGTGTCAAAGCGCTCTCGGACGTCACGCTGGCTGTCCGTCAGGGCGAGGTCCACGCCATCTGCGGAGAGAACGGCGCCGGCAAGTCGACCCTGATGAAGGTGCTCTCCGGTGTCCATCCGCACGGCAGCTACGAAGGGGACGTCCTCTTCGAGAGCGAGACCTGCCGGTTCAAGGACATCCGGGCGAGCGAACAGCACGGCATCGTGATCATCCACCAGGAGCTGACGCTGGTGCCGTACCTCTCCATCGCGGAGAACATCTTCCTCGGCAACGAGCACGCCAAGCGCGGACTGATCAACTGGAACGACACCCTCAGGCATGCCGGCGAACTGCTGCGCCGGGTCGGTCTCGACGAGCACCCGGAAACCCGTGTCGCCGACATCGGCGTCGGCAAGCAGCAGCTGGTGGAGATCGCCAAGGCGCTGTCGAAGAAGGTGAAGCTGCTCATCCTCGACGAGCCGACGGCGGCGCTCAACGACGCGGACAGCGGCAAACTCCTCGACCTGATCCTCCAGCTGAAGGAACAGGGCATGACCTCGATCATCATCTCGCACAAGCTGAACGAGATCCGCCGGGTCGCCGACTCGGTCACGATCATCCGCGACGGGCGCTCCATCGAGACGCTCGACGTGAAGGCTACGGAGACGACCGAGGACCGGATCATCAGCGGGATGGTCGGCCGCGAGCTGGAGAACCGCTTCCCGGAGCGGACCCCGCACCACCCGGAGGAGGGGACCGCGCCCGCCCTGGAGATCCGCAACTGGACCGTGCACCACCCCATCGACCAGCACCGCAAGGTCGTCGACGACGTCTCGATCGAGGTGCGGCGCGGCGAGATCGTAGGTATTGCCGGGCTCATGGGCGCCGGCCGCACCGAGCTGGCGATGAGCGTCTTCGGCCGCTCCTACGGCCGGTACGCGGGCGGCACCGTCCTCAGGGACGGCACCGAGATCCGCACGAAGTCCGTCCCGGAGGCGGTCAAGCACGGCATCGCGTACGCCACCGAGGACCGCAAGCACTACGGCCTCAACCTCATCGACACCATCAACCGGAACATCTCGCTGACCGCACTGGGCAAGGTCGCCAAGCGAGGTGTGGTCGACGAGCACGGGGAACGGCAGGTGGCCGAGGGCTTCCGCACGTCCATGAACATCAAGGCGCCGACCGTCTTCGAGCCGGTGGGCAAGCTGTCCGGCGGCAACCAGCAGAAGGTCGTCCTCAGCAAGTGGATCTTCGCGGGTCCCGAGGTGCTGATCCTGGACGAGCCCACCCGCGGCATCGACGTGGGCGCCAAGTACGAGATCTACACGGTCATCGACCGGCTGGCCGCCCAGGGCAAGGCGGTCGTCTTCATATCCTCCGAACTGCCGGAGCTGCTCGGCATGTGCGACCGCATCTACACGATGGCCGCGGGACGGCTGACGGGTGAGTTCTCGCGGGCCGAGGCCTCGCAGGAAGCGCTGATGCGTCAGATGACGAAGGACAAAGAGGTAACCCGATGAGCACGGACGTGACCGCCAAGACCCCGGCCCCCGCGCCGCCCGGCAGAGGCGGTTCGGCCTCCGACGACAGCCTGCTGCAGCTGATACTCGGCGGCATGCGCCGCAACATGCGCCAGTACGGCATGCTGATGGCTCTCGGCCTGATCGTGGTGCTGTTCGCGGTGTGGTCGAACGGCGACCTGCTGCTGCCGCGCAACGTCTCCAACCTGGTGCTGCAGAACAGCTACATCCTGATCCTCGCGATCGGCATGATGCTCGTCATCATCGCGGGCCACATCGACCTCTCGGTCGGCTCGCTGACCGCGTTCATCGGCGCGATGGCCGCCGTACTGATGGTCGAACACGATCTCCCCTGGCCACTCGCGGTGGTGCTGTGCCTGGCCATCGGAGCCGTAGCGGGCGCGGTGCAGGGGTTCTTCATCGCCTACCTCGGCATACCGTCGTTCATCGTGACCCTCGCGGGCATGCTGCTCTTCCGCGGCCTGACGGAGATCTTCCTGAAGGGCCAGACCCTCGGCCCCTTCCCGAAGGGCCTGCAGAAGATCGCCAACGGGTTCCTGCCCGAGGTCGGCCCCACCACCAACTACCACAACCTCACCCTGCTGCTGGGCCTCGCCCTGATCGTCTTCGTGGTGTTCCAGGAGGTCCGCGACCGCAAGCGCCAGCAGGAGTTCGCCCTCGACGTGCCGCCGGCCAAGCTGTTCCTGCTGAAACTGGTCGCACTGGTCTCGGCCGTCCTCACTGTCACGCTGCTGCTCGCCAGCTACAAGGGCGCCCCGGTCGTGCTGCTCATCCTCGGCGTGCTGGTCGTCGGGTTCGGCTACCTGATGCGCAACGCGATCATCGGCCGCCACATCTACGCCATCGGCGGCAACCTGCCCGCGGCCAAGCTGTCGGGCGTGAGGGACAAGAAGGTCACCTTCCTGGTCTTCCTGAACATGGGCATGCTCGCGGCCCTGGCGGGTCTGGTCTTCGCCGCCCGCTTCAACGCGGCCTCGCCCAAGGCGGGCCTCAACTTCGAGCTGGAGGCCATCGCCGCCTCGTTCATCGGCGGCGCGTCGATGAGCGGCGGCGTCGGCACGGTCCTCGGCGCGATCATCGGTGGCGTGGTCCTGGGTGTGCTGAACAACGGTATGAACCTCGTCGGTATCGGCACCGACTACCAGCAGGTCATCAAGGGCTTCGTCCTGCTGGCCGCGGTCGGCTTCGACGTCTGGAACAAGCGCAAGGTCGGTTCGTAACACCCCTTCTGACAACAGGAGTTGTTTCAATGACCGGAACCAGTAGACGCACCGTCCTGGCGGCCACGGCCGCTGCCGGGCTGGCCGTCGCGGCGGGCGCCCCCGCCCACGCCACGACGGCCGGACGCACCCCGTCCAGGGAACTGTTCGGCACGCTCGCCGACGGTACGAAGGTGTACCGCTGGACGCTCTCCAACGGAGGGACCCGGCTGAAGGTCCTGTCGTACGGAGGGGTCGTCCAGTCACTCGAGATACCCGACCGGCGGGGCCGTACGGCGAACGTGTCGCTCGGCTTCGACAACCTCCCGGACTACCCGGCGAAGTCTCCGTACTTCGGCGGTCTGATCGGGCGGTTCGGCAACCGCATCGCGGAGGGACGCTTCACGCTCGACGGCGTCACGCACCAACTGCCCGTCAACGACGGGCCGAACAGCCTGCACGGCGGCGACCGGGGCTTCGACAAGCGGGTCTGGGACATCGAGCCGTTCACCGCGCACGGAGAGGTCGGTCTGGTCCTGAGCCGGACCAGCCCGGACGGGGAGGCGGGCTACCCGGGGACGCTCGCCGTCCGCGTCGTCTACGCACTCACGGCGCGCGGCGAGTGGCGGATCGACTACTCCGCCACCACCGACAAGGCCACCGTTCTCAACCTCACCAGCCACACCTACTTCAACCTGGCGGGCGAGGGCAGCGGCAGCATCGACGGCCACGTCCTGGAACTGGCCGCCTCGCACTACACACCGGTGGGCTCGACCCTCATTCCGACGGGCGAACTCGCGAAGGTCGCCCGTACGCCCTTCGACTTCCGGCGGGCCGGGGTGATCGGCGAGGCCGTCCGCACGCCCCACGAGCAGATCGGATACGGGCAGGGCATCGACCACAACTACGTACTGGACAAGGGGCTCACGAGCCGCCCCGAGTACGCGCTGACCGTCACGGAGCCGGGCTCGGGCCGGGTGATGAAGATGTACACGACGGAGCCGGGTATGCAGTTCTACTCCGGCAACTTCCTGGACGGCACGCTGACCGGGACCTCGGGCCGGGTCTACCGCCAGGGCGACGCGTTCTGCCTGGAGTCCCAGCACTTCCCGGACTCCCCCAACCAGCCGTCGTTCCCCTCGACGGTGCTGCGCCCCGGTGACACGTACCGCTCGACGACGGTGCACGCGTTCTCGACGCGCTGACCGCGGCCCCTGGAGCGGCGCCCCCCTGGCTGGGGGGCGCCGCTCCTTGCTGTCAGACCAGCCGGATCATGTTCCAGGACATCGGTTCCAGGGTGGCCCTGAGCGTGCCGTCGGCCAGCACGGTGCCCTCGGCGGCGTGCGGGGCGACCCGCTCGGGCTCGGTGAGGGTGTTGCGGGCCTCGGGGTCGGCGTCGGCGACGACCTGATGCTCGGCCACCGCGCTCAGGTCCAGCCCGTGCAGAGCCACTTCGAGCGGCAGTGCGTCGTTCTGGCTGCGGTTGACCGCGAAGACGGTGACCGCCCCCGACTCCGGGTCACGTACGGCGGTGGCGTGCAGCAGATCGGCCTCGCCGTACTTCGCCGTCCCGTACGTGGGTGAGTCCACCCGTACGTCCAGGACCTGGCCCCGCCCGTAGCGCGCGGCCTGGGCGAAGGGGAAGAAGGTCGTCTGCCGCCAGGCGGGACCGCCGGGCTCGGTCATGATCGGCGCGATCACGTTGACCAGCTGGGCGAGGCAGGCGACGGTGACCCGGTCGGCGTGGCGCAGCAGCGCGATGAGCAGACTGCCGAAGACGACGGCGTCCGTGACGCTGTAGTTGTCCTCCAGCAGCCGCGGGGCCTCGGGCCAGTCGAGCGGACTCTCCGCCGTGTCCTGCTGGTGGCGGGCCATGTACCAGACGTTCCACTCGTCGAAGGAGAGGTTGATCTTCTTGGTGGACTTCAGGCGGGCGCCGATGTGGTCGCAGGTGGCGACGACGCTCTCGATGAAGGACTCCATGTCCACGGCCGAGGCGAGGAACGAGCCGCGGTCGCCGTCGGTCTCCTCGTAGTAGGCGTGCAGGGAGACGTAGTCGACGAGGTCGTACGTCTCGGCGAGCACCGTCGCCTCCCACGCGGCGAACGTCGGCATGCCGCGGCTGGAGGAGCCGCAGGCGACGAGTTCGACGGACGGGTCGATCTGGCGCATCGCGCGGGCCGTCTCGGCGGCGAGGCGCCCGTACTCCTCCGCGGTCTTGTGGCCGGTCTGCCAGGGGCCGTCCATCTCGTTGCCCAGGCACCACAGCTTGATCCCGAAGGGGTCCTTGTCGCCGTGCGCGATGCGGCGGTCGGAGAGTTCCGTGCCGGCCGGGTGGTTGGCGTACTCCTGGAGCTGAATGGCTTCCTGCACGCCGCGGGTGCCGAGGTTGACGGCGAGCATCGGCTCGGCCTGCGGGCCGATCTTCCGGAGGAAGTCGATGTACTCGGAGAGGCCGAAACGGTTCGTCTCGGTGGAGCGCCAGGCCAGGTCGAGGCGGCGGGGGCGCTCGTCGACGGGGCCGACGCTGTCCTCCCAGCGGTAGCCGGAGACGAAGTTGCCGCCCGGGTAGCGGATGGCGGTGACGCCGAGCTCGCGGACGAGGTCCAGGACGTCGGTGCGCAGCCCGGCCTCGTCGGCGGACGGGTGGCCGGGTTCGTAAATGCCGTCGTAGACGCAGCGGCCGAGGTGCTCGACAAAGGATCCGTAGAGCCGGGGGTCGACGTCGCCGACGGTGAAGGCGGGGTCGAGGGTGAAGCGCGCGGTGCGGGTCATGACTTCCTCACGGGTCGACCGGTCCTGTTCGATATATCGAATGTTGCTCGTCACTTCGAACGGACCGTAGGGTCCAACCTCCGCGAAGGTCAATGCTCTTGCGCATTTTCACCCCCGGACACGGCCGAGGGCCGCACCCCTGCCATGGGGTGCGGCCCTCGGACGTACGCGGTGCCCGGTCAGGCGACCGACAGCTCGACCTTGATGTTGCCACGGGTGGCGTTCGAGTACGGGCACACCTGGTGCGCCTTCTCGATGAGCGACTGGGCGGTGGCCCGGTCGACGTTCGGGATGGAGGCGGTGATGGCCACCTCCAGACCGAAACCGCCGGCCCCGGTCTTGCCGATGGAGACCGACGCGGTCACCGTCGAGCCGGTGATGTCCGCCTTCTCCTTGCGGGCGACCACACCGAGCGCGCCCTGGAAGCAGGCGCTGTAGCCGGCCGCGAAGAGCTGCTCGGGGTTGGTGCCCGCACCGCTGCCGCCCATCGCCTTCGGCGGGTTGACGACGACGTCGAGGTTGCCGTCGTCGGAGGAGACGCGGCCGTCACGGCCGTTGTCCGCGGTGGCGACAGCGGTGTAGGCCACGTCTATGTGCTCAATGGTCATGCCGGGAATCCTCCTGCTGATGCGCCGCGACTCGCGCCCACGGACCGCGACGGCCGGGCACCGAGCCTAACGGGTGGGGTCGAGCGAGACGATCATCTTGCCGGTGTTCTCGCCGCGCAGGAGGCCGAGGAACGCGTCGAAACCGTGCTCGATGCCCTCGACCTTCGTCTCGTTGTACTTGAGCTCACCGGAGGCGAGCCAGCCGGCCACCTCCTGGACGAACTGCGGCTGGAGCGCGGCGTGATCGCCGACGAGCACGCCCTGCAGGCGCAGCCGCTTGCCGATGACGAGCGCGAGGTTGCGCGGGGCGGGGGTGGGCTCGGTGGCGTTGTACTGCGCGATCATTCCGCAGATGGTCGCGCGGCCGTGCACGTTGAACGAGGAGAGCGCGGCCTCCAGGTGCTCGCCGCCGACGTTGTCGAAGTAGACGTCGATGCCGTCCGGAGCGGCCTCGCGGAGCTGGTCCCTGACGGGGCCGTTCTTGTAGTTGAAGGCCGCGTCGAAGCCGTACTCCTCGACGAGGAGCTTGACCTTCTCGTCGGAGCCGGCCGAACCGATGACCCGCGAGGCACCCTTGAGCTTCGCCATCTGACCGACCTGGCTGCCGACCGCACCGGCAGCGCCGGAGACGAACACGGCGTCGCCCTCCTTGAAGGAGGCGACCTCGAACAGGCCCGCGTAGGCGGTGAGCCCGGGCATGCCGAGCACGCCGAGGTAGGCGGAGAGCGGGGCGAGCGAGGCGTCGACCTTCACCGCGTGCTTGGCGGGGACCGAGGCGTACTCGCGCCAGCCGAGACCGTGCAGGACGTGGTCGCCCACGGCGAAGCCCTCGGCCTCGGAGGCGATGACCTCACCGACCGCGCCGCCGTCCATGGGGTGGTCGAGCTTGAAGGGCGGGGTGTACGACTTCACGTCGTTCATCCGGCCCCGCATGTACGGGTCGACCGAGAAGTGCAGGTTGCGGACGAGGACGCGACCCTCACCGGGAGCGGTCACCGGTGCCTCGCGCAGCGCGAAATCCTTGGCCTCGGGCCAGCCGTGCGGGCGGGCGACAAGGTGCCATTCACGGCTGGACGTGGGAAGTGCTGCAGACATGGGCTCGGGTTCTCCTCGGCGTCTCACAGGGCGGAAGCAAGAAATGCTTCATGACATGAAACAACCATGCGCCCAGATATTTCACCTTGTCAAGTAATTGGGTATCCTGAACGTCATGGCCACCTCACATACGGACCCTCTGACCCTCGAAGTCATCGAACTCATCGGTGGCGTCGTGGCGCGCTACCACGAGGAGTACGACCGGGCTGCGGCGACGCACGCTCTGACCGGTGCGCAGGCCAGGGTCCTCGGACTGCTCTCGCTCCAGCCGATGCCCATGCGCAGGATCGCCCAGAAGCTCAAGTGCGAACCGTCGAACGTCACGGGCATCGTCGACCGCCTGGAGCTCCGCGGTCTGGTGGAGCGCCGCCCCGACCCGGGCGACCGACGGGTGAAGCTGGCCGCCCCGACAAAGGATGGCATCCGGACGGCCCGGCAGCTGCGGGACGCGCTCGACTTCGCCCGGGAGCCGCTCGCCGAGCTGTCGGACGCGGAGCGGTCGGTGCTGCGGGACCTGCTGCGCCGGATGCTCGGCGCGGACGCGAGCGGGGACGCCGAGGCCGCGGCGTAGCTACCGCCGGCGGGCACCCCGCGCTCTCACGCCTCTCACACGCAGATGAACAGCCACCACGTGCACGTCTCGGTCGGCGACGGAGTCGGGTCGGGGTCCCTCGGGGGTTCCGACTGCGTCGGGCCGGATGTCGGCTCCCCAGGGCTCGACGGCTCGGCCGGTGCCTCGGTGTCGTCCGGATCCGTGGGCGACGGGGAGGGCGAGGCGTCCGCCGGAGCGGAGGCCGACGCAGACTCCTCCGGCGCGGCCGAGCCGCTCGGCCCCTCACCGGTTCCGGAGCTGTGGGAGTCGGCGGCGGGGACCACGGGGGAACCGTCCACCGGCGCCGGGTCGTCGGGCACCGCACTCGCCGAAAGGTCCGGCACAGGGTCGGCCGCGGCCGTCGTCGACTCGCTCACGTAGTCGGCGGCGCCGTCGTCGCCGTCCGGTTCGATGGCCAGCTCGGCCAGGCTCAGCGCGCCGACGGCGAGCACGACGCCGATCCCCGCCAGCAGGATCCCGCGACCGCGGCGGCGGCGTGCACGACGGCCGCGCCCACGCCCTTGGGCAGCGGCGATCCGGGCACGACGGCGGTGCCCTCCGGACCCGGAGGGCACGAGCGTTTCGCCCAGCAGTTCCGGCTCGTGACCGGAGAATGCCGGATCGGCGTAGGGGGCCAGCGCATCGGCGGGCGTTCCGCAACCGGCGCAGGCCAGGGCGCCGTTGAGGTGCCGTCGGCACGGGTGGCAGTAATCCATGGCGCCCGCAGACTAGACGCGCAAGGAACAACGGAGGAAGCCGCTCAGGTGAGGATCCTGTGTGGAAGCACCGATTCCGAAGCGCGCCGTCCGATACGCGTGAGAAGCGGCAGGATGGGCGCCATGACCGCTCCCGCCCCGTTCGGGCCCCTCCAGTTCCAGCTCGTCCTGCTGCGCCGGATGGCCGATCATCAGCCGGATCTGGTGGAGGACGCCCGCCACGAACTGAGCGCCTCGCTCGCCGAGATGCGGGAGGCGAACCGGCGCTGGCAGGCCATGCTCCGCGCCCCCCGCGGCCGGGGCGCACTGCGCCGCTACCGCTCCGTACTCGGCGAGCCCGAGAGCTCGGTACGCCGCAAGGTCGGCGACCTGGAGTGCGACGCGCTGCTGTGGCCGCTGCCGCTCTGGCCCGGTCTGCGGTTCGAGGTGATGGCCGGCCCCGGCGGGGCCGTATGGAACGAGTGGCTGGTCAGGGCCCCGGGGGCGGCCGGTCCCGAGCTCCGTACGACCGGGGACCTGCACCCCTGGTCGTGCACGGTGGACGAGGTGGCCCGCGCCTTCGCACCGGCCCGCCCGATGGAGGGCAGCGCGCCGACCCGGTGGGCGCTGGCCCTCACCGACCCGGCCGACCACCGGCCGTACGTCGCCGAGTTCACCTGGGGCCTGTTCCAGCGGCTGCTCCCCGGCACGGTCTGAGATCCGGCGCCCCGTCCGAGATCCGGCGCCCCGTCCGATAACTGGCGCCCCGTCAGCACCGGGTCCCTCCTACGGCTCACCCAGCGTGCGCGGCGCCTTCACCGGCGCGACGATGCCAGGAGAGCCGGCTGCCGCCGGTACCCCCCGTCAGCGCTCTCGGGAGAACCTGCCGTGACCGTCAGTCTTGAGCAGTTGCGCCGTTGCCATGTCGCCGTCGATCTCGGGGCCGCGAGGACCCGCGTGTACATCAAGGGGGTGGGGCTCGTCGTCGACGAGCCCAGTGTCGCCGCCGTTAACACCCGTACCGGTTCGCTCATCGCCGTCGGCGCCCTCGCCGAACAGATGACCGGCCGCACGCCCGCGTACATCCGGGTGGTCCGCCCGGTCTCCGGCGGAACCGTCGTCGACATCGACATGGCCCAGCGCATGCTGCGCCATCTCCTCGGCGAGAAGCTCCGCCGCCAGCTGCGCCGCAAGCCCCGGCTGCGCGCGGCCGCCTGCACCCCGCACGACAGCGATCCGCTGGCCCAGCGGGCGACCGTCGAGACCCTCGTCGGGCTCGGCGCGCGCCGGGTGGAGCTGGTCGACACCCTGATCGCGGCGGCCGTCGGCTGCGGGCTGCCGGTGGAACAGCCCACCGCCACCATGATCATGGTGTGCGGGGCGGCCACCACCCAGATCGCGGTGCTCTCGCTCGGCTCGATCGTGACGGCCGTACGCATCCCGATCGGCGGCGAGGCCATCGACCACGCGGTGATCCAGCATCTTCGCCAGCACCACGAGCTGATGCTGCCCAGCCAGTCCGTGCGGCCCCTGCAGCTGGCGCTCAGCGGCAACGGTCTGACACTGAACGGTCCGGCGATGACGGAGATCCACGGCCGTGACGTGGCCACCGGCCTGGCCCGTTCGGTACAGGTCGACACCGCTGCCGTACGGAAGGCGATCCACACCCCGCTCACCGCCGTGCTGGACGGTCTGGGCAAGGTGCTGCGCGACTGCCCGCCCGATCTGGTGGCCGACATCGCGGACTCCGGGATCATGATGGTCGGCGGCAGCGCCCTGCTTCCCGGGCTCGACCAGATGCTGCGCGACGCCACCGGGGTGCCCGTACACATCGCCGAGCGGCCCGACGTGTGTTCCGTGCTCGGGCTCGGCGCCATGCTCGACGGCAAGGTGCAGCCGCTGGTCCTCGCCCCGATCGCCGGCTGAGCCCCGGCGGGTTTCCGTATGGCCGAGGCAGATCTCGAACTGCGCACCACGCTCCAGCACATCGTGGACACCGCCACGGCGCTGACCGAGGCACGCTACGGCGCCCTGACCATCCTCGAACCGGAGAACCGCCGCGTCACCGACCTGTTCACCACCGGCATGACCGACGCCGAACGCCTGCGGCTCGGCCCTCTCCCGGACGGGCACGAGGGAGTCCTGGGGGTGCTCGTCGACGACCCGCAGCCGCTGCGCCTCGACGATCTGACGACCGACCCGCGCTCCTCGGGCATGCCCCCCGGACACCCTTTGATGCACTCCGTCCTCGGGGCCCCCGTCCGGGTGCACACCGAGGTCCTCGGCAGTCTCGCCGTCACCGAGCGGCGCTCCGGACGCTTCACCGACACGGATCTGGCGCTGCTGAGGCTGCTCGCCTCCCAGGCCGGTGCGGCGATCGGCGGTGCCCATCTGTACGAGGCGGCGCGGCAGCGGGAGCGCTGGATCGAAGGAACCGCCGCGGTCACCCGGGCACTGCTGACCGGCACCGCTACGACGGACGCCCTGATGACGGTCGCCGAACGGGCCAGGATGCTCGCCGGGGCATCGGCCGGGGTGATCCTCCAGCCGACCGGGGACGGCGGCATGGAGATCGTCACCGCTTCCACGCTCGATGATCCGGCCGGCCTCGTCGGCACCGTCATCGAGCCCGGCTCCCCCGTCCTCGTCCAGCTGCTGGGCGGCGAGGAGGTCTTCATCGAGGACTCGGCCACCGACCCGCGGATGACGACACACGTACGCTCCCGGTTCGGACCCAGCATGATGCTGCCGCTGCAGAGCGGCGGCCGGCTGATCGGCACCCTGGCCCTCCCCCGGCGGCGCGGCGACCGCCCGTACACGGCGGTGGACCGGTTGTTGGCCTCACAGTTCGCCTCCCAGGCGGCGCTGGCCCTGGTCATGGCGGACGCCCAGCACTACCGGGAGCAGCTCGCGGTCTACGAGGACCGTGACCGGATCGCCCGCGATCTCCACGATCTCGTCGTACAACGTCTGTTCGCGACCGAGATGATGCTGGAGTCGACCCGCCGCAAGAACGTGTCGGGGGACAGCGAGACCGATGAGCTGCTCAGCAGGGCCGTCGACGAGCTGGACTCCACCATCCAGGAGGTCAGGACCGCGATCTTCGCGCTCCAGCAGCCGCCTGCCGACGCCCCCACCACCTTTCGCGGCAAGGTGCTGCGCGAGACCGGAGGTGCGGCGGCGGTGCTCGGCTTCCAGCCGTCGGTGCACTTCGCGGGGCCGGTGGACGCCCTGGTGCCGGCACCGGTGGATCAGCAGCTGCTCACCGTGCTGCGCGGAGCGCTGGCCACCGCGCACCGGCGCGCGGGGGTGTCGGCCATCGAGGTCGAGGTGGATGCGACGGCGCGGGAGCCCGACGGGCGCGCGGCGGTGCGTCTGGTGGTGGCCGACGACGGGCGCGCCGAGGACGGCACGCGGTCGCCGACCGTCATTTGGCAGGCGCCGCTCTGAGCGCGATCCGGGTGTTGGAGTGGGCGACACCCGCGTCCCGTTTGAGCCGGCGCAGCAGCGCGTCCAGGGAGCCGGGGTCGGCGGCCGTGGCCCGTACGAGATAGTCGTGGGTGCCCGTCACGTGCACCACCTCGGTGATGCCGGGCAGCATGAGCACGGAGCGTTCGAACTCCTCGTTCGTCGTGTCGAGGCGCAGGGTCACATCGATGAAGACGACGAGGCCCGAACGGGTGTCGGCGGCCGGGTCGACGATGACGGTGAAGCCGCGGATCACCCCGTCACGGCGCATGTGGCGTACGCGGTCGCCCGCAGCGTTGGCGCTGAGCCCCACGCGTACACCCAGATCGCGGTACGAGATCCGGGCGTCCTCCTGGAGGATGCCGAGGATCTCTCTGTCCAGCCGGTCCATACCAGCGATTGTCGCAGCACCGGCCCGGAAGCGGCGGCCGAGCGGTGCCGGGCAGTGCCCCGGGAGTGCCGCATCACCAAGGGGCGCCTACCGGGAGAAGGTCTCCTCGTATGGAGCAGTCCCACGGGCCCTCCCCGCCCGTGCGCACTTGACTTACCGTGTGGATACAGCTGGCAAGCAGGCCCCCGCCCCGGACCGGAAACAGTCCGCGTCTGCGTACCGCAATCTGATCGTGGCCACCGTCGGCTTCACCCTCACCTTCTGGGCGTGGAACCTGATCGCCCCGATGTCCGGGGACTACAAGGAACGGCTCGGGCTCGATTCGTTCCAGCAATCGTTCCTCGTCGCGGTGCCCGTGCTCGTGGGTTCGCTGGGCCGGATCCCGGTGGGCGCGCTGACCGACAGATTCGGCGCCCGGCTGATGTTCCCCGTGGTGTCGGCGCTGACGATCATCCCCGTACTGCTGCTGATCCCGGCGAAGAACTCCTACGGGGCGATGCTCGCCGTGGGCTTCCTGCTCGGTCTGGGCGGTACGACGTTCGCGATCGGTATCCCGCTGGTCAACTCGTGGTTCCCGCCCGCGAAGCGGGGGCTCGCCCTCGGTGTGTTCGGGATGGGCATGGGCGGCGTCGCACTGTCCGGCTACTTCACGCCGCGCATCGCGAAGCACAGTGACAATCTGCCGTTCCTGATCGTCGCCGGGGCGCTCGTGGTGTATTCGCTGCTCGCCGCCGTCCTGATCACGGACCGCCCGGACCGGCAGGTGCCGACGGACTCGCTCGCCCACAGGCTGGGGCAGGCGGGCCGGCTGCGGGTCACCTGGGAGCTGTCCGCGCTGTACGCGATCGGCTTCGGCGGCATCGTCGCGTTCGGGGTGTACCTGCCGACGTATCTGAAGACCTGGTACGACATGTCGCCGACCGAGGCGGGCACCAAGGCGGCCGGGTTCGCGCTGGTCACGGTGATCTTCCGGCCGGTCGGCGGCTGGCTCTCGGACCGGATCCACCCGGCCCTGGTCACGGCGGCGGCACTGCTCACCGCGGCCCTCATGGCGATCGTCCAGGCCTTCGACCCCGGCCTGGATCCGGTCGGCACGATCGCGCTGCTCTGCATGGCGGCGGGGCTCGGCACCGCGAGCGGCAGTGTGTTCGCCCTGGTCTCGCAGGTGACACCGCAGGCCAAGGTGGGCAGCGTGACGGGCATCGTCGGTGCGATGGGCGGTCTCGGCGGTTTCGTACCGCCGCTGGTGATGGGCGCGATCTACAGCGCGAAGGGCTCGTACTCGATCGGCTTCATGCTGCTGTCCGACCTGGCGCTGGCCGGCTGTGTGTACGCGTACGGACGGATGCGGACCCTGCGGCCGACGGAATGAGCGCTCGGGGAAGAGGACGGCGGCGCCCAGCCGTCCACCCGCTCGGCGTGCGGCCGCGCGCCGCGCCGGCCGGGCGCGGTGGCACCCGCGATGCCGTCGTAGGTGTCGATGCCGCCGAAGTGCGACCTCTGCAAGGTCGTCCCAGAATCCCGCCCCTGTGCCCCGTGCAGCCATCTCCACTCCGATTCCCCCGGCGCCGGAGCAGGTTGGCCCTAGGCTCGGAACGTGATCCCTCTTCTGCCTGCGCTGTACGAGACGCCCGGCCCCACGGCTTCCCGGGAAGCCGTCCGGTTCGGCGAACACGTCCTGACCTACGCACAGCTGGCCGGCGCATCCGCCGCTCTCGCGCGCCGGATCGCGGGGGCGACGCGGGTCGCCGTCTGGGCCACGTCCACCCCGGAGACGGTGGTCGCGGTGGTGGCGGCGCTGCGGGCGGGGGTGCCCGCCGTACCGCTCAACCCGAAGACGGGCGAGCGGGAGCTGGCGCACATCGTCGCCGACAGTGCGCCCTCGGTGGTGCTGGCCGGGGCGGACGATGCCCTTCCGCCCGCCCTGGGCGGCCTGGAGCGGCTGGACGTCGATACGGCCGCGGCGGCCACGGACGCACCTCGGCCCGAGCCCTCCCCCGAGTCGCCCGCCCTGATCGTCTACACCTCCGGCACCACGGGCCCGCCCAAGGGCGCCGTCCTGCCCCGCAGGGCGATCGCCGCGTCGCTGGACGCACTGGAGGACGCCTGGCAGTGGACCGCTGACGACGTCCTCGTGCACGCCCTGCCGCTGTTCCATGTGCACGGACTGATCCTGGGTGTCCTCGGCCCGCTGCGCCGGGGCGGTTCGGTACGCCACCTCGGCCGGTTCACCACCGAGGGGGTGGCCCGGGAGCTGCTCTCCGGGGGCACGATGCTGTTCGGCGTCCCCACGATGTACCACCGGCTGGCCGGGGCCCTGGGGGATCCCGCCGGCTCCGGGAGCCTCACGAAGGCCCTGGCGGGCGCCCGTCTGCTGGTTTCGGGTTCGGCGGCGCTGCCGGTTAACGACCACGAGCGGATCGCGGCGGCCACCGGCCGCAGGGTCATCGAGCGGTACGGAATGACGGAGACCCTGATGAACACGGGGGTGCGCGCCGACGGTGAGCCGCGCCCCGGAACGGTCGGGCCGCCGTTGTCCGGTGTGGACCTCAGGCTCGTCGAGGAGGACGGCACCGTACTCGAGGACAGCACATCGATCGGCGAGATCCAGGTGCGCGGCCCGAACCTCTTCACCGGCTATCTCAACCGCCCCGAAGCGACGGCCGGCGCCTTCACCGAGGACGGCTGGTTCCGTACGGGCGACATGGCCACGATCGATCCCGACGGCTATGTGCGGATCGTCGGGCGCAAGGCCACCGACCTGATCAAGAGCGGCGGCTACAAGATCGGAGCGGGCGAGATCGAGAACGCCCTGCTGGAGCACCCCGGTGTGCGCGAGGCGGCCGTCACCGGTGAACCGGACGACGATCTCGGCGAGCGGATCGTCGCCTGGGTCGTGCCGGCCGACCCGGAGTCACCGCCCGGCGGGAGAGAGCTGGCCGACCATGTGTCGGACCTGCTCGCTCCGCACAAGCGCCCGCGCGTCGTCCGCTACCTGGACGTCCTGCCCCGCAACGAGCTGGGCAAGATCATGAAGAGGTCGCTCGGTGTCTAGCGCCCACGGCGGAAGCCGTATGTCGGCGCGGGAGGCCATCGCCGCCGTCACCGGAAGCTTCACCGAACACCACCTGCCGATGGACCCGGCGCCTTCGGACGGCCCGCTCGGCTGGACCGGTTACGCGGACTCCAGGGCCCGTGCCACGGACCGGACCGGCGAGGAGGAATCGGTTCTCTACGGGGTGGCCACCGTCGAGGGCCTCTCCTGTGTCCTGGTCTCCTTCGAATTCGGTTTTCTGGGCGGCTCGTTGGGCGCACGCACCGGTGACCGGCTGGAGGCCGCGTACACGCTGGCCGGTGAACAGCGGCTGCCGCTCGTCTCGCTCGTCGCGACCGGTGGCAGCCGGATGCAGGAGGGCATGGTCGCGCTGGTCCAGCTCCAGCGGGTGGCCGGCGCCTCGGCTCTGTTGCGGGCGGCCGGACTGCCGCAGATCGCGGTCCTGCGGGATCCGACGACCGGAGGCGGCTGGGCGACGGTGGGTGCGGGCGCCGATGTGGTGCTGGCGCTGCCCGGCGCGCAGATCGGTTTCGCCGGGTCCCGGGTGCGGCCCGCCGACGCCGACCCGTACGCGTACACCGCCGAGGGCCAGCTGGACGCGGGCCAGATCGACGCGATCGTGCCCCCCGAGGAACTGCCCCGGACCCTGAGCCGCTGGCTGCGGGCACTGGCGGCCTCCGGCCCGGCGCAGGCGGCTCCGGTACCGGCCGCGCTCTCGGCCACGGGGCTGCCGGAGACCGGCTGGGATGCGGTGGAGCAGGCCCGCTCGGCGGCGCGGCCACGGGCCGAGGCGTATCTGGACGCGTACTTCGACCACCGGCTGCCGCTGAACGGCGACCGCTGCGGCGGTACGGATCCGGGGCTGCTCAGCGGTGTGGGGCAGCGCGGCGGGCAACCCGTGGCGTACGTCGCCCAGTGCGGCACCGCGACCCGTCCGGCCGGCTACCGCACGGCTGCGCGGGTGATCCGGCTCGCGGACCGCCTCGGCCTTCCCGTACTGACCCTGATCGACACCCCCGGCGCGGCCAACGACGCGGAGGCGGAACGGACGGGTGCGGGCGCGGCCATCGCCGACACGTTCGCGGCGATCGCCTCCGCCCGGGTCCCGGTGACGACCCTCGTGATCGGCGAGGGCGGCTCGGGCGGTGCGCTCGCCCTGGCCGCGCCGGACAACACCCATGTCACCGCGGACAGCTACTTCTCGGTGATCGCCCCGGAGTTGGCGGCGGCGATCCTGAAGCGCGGCCCTGAACAGGTACGTTCCACCGCCGACCAGCTCCGGCTGCGCCCGCAGGACCTGGTGGAGCTGGGCATGGCCCGCTCGATCGTGGGCTCCGGCCCCACAGAGCAGTAGAGCCGAGGGGGCTTTCGTTTGCGTGATCCGAACGAAGGCCCCTAAGGCTGCGGGTCCCGGGCGTCGTATCTCGCGAACGCGCGCCACCGCAGCCCCAGCACGCAGACCACCAGCACACACGCGATCCCCCCGCCGGTCACCGCAACGGCCGGTGAGCTCAGGTCGGCGACGGAGCCGGCCACGAGGTCGCCGAGTCGTGGCCCGCCCGCCACGACCACGATGAACACGCCCTGCAGCCGTCCCCGCATCTCGTCCGGAACCGCCGTCTGGAGCATGGTGTTGCGGAAGACCATCGAAATGGAGTCCGCGCACCCGGCGAGCGCCAGGAAGACCAGCCCGAGCCAGAGCTGCCGGGTCAGCCCGAACACGGCGATGGCGCTGCCCCAGCAGGCCACCGCGACGAGCACCGCGAGCCCGTGCCGGTGGACCCGCCCCAGCCACCCGGAGAACACACTCCCCAGGAGCGCCCCCAGCGCCGGGGCGGCGACCAGCAAGCCGGTGGTCTTCGCGTCGCCGCCGAACCAGACCACGGCGACCACCGGGAACAGAGCACGCGGATGGGCGAGCACCATGGCGCTCAGGTCGGTGAAGAAGGTCATCCGCAGATTGGGCCGGGTACCGAGGAAGCGGAGCCCGTCCGCGACGGAGGCCCGCTTGGTGCTCGTGTCGCCTTCCGCCCGGTCGGGAAGCATCGAGGGCAGCCGCCACATCGCGTACAGCGAGGCGGTGAAGGTGACGGCGTCGACGGTGTACGCGGCGCGGTAGCCCCACCAGCCGACGATGAGGCCGCCGAGCATCGGCCCGACCAGGCCGCCCGTGGTGGAGGTCATGGCGCTGAGCGCGTTGGCGGCGGGCAGCTGCTCGGCGGGCAGCAGCCGGGCGATCATGGAGCTGCGGGCCGGGGAGTTGAGCGCGAAGCACACGGCCTGGAGGGCGACGACCAAGTACAGCAGCCCTACGTGTTCCACTCCGGCAAGGGTGACGGCGGCCAGTCCTACGGAGAGCACGAACGACCCGGCCGCGCTGAAGAGGCCCAGCTTGCGCCGGTCGACGGTGTCCGCGACGGCTCCGCTGTACAGCCCGAGCAGCACCAGCGGGACGAACGAGCAGAGGCCGATGAGTCCGACGGAGAACGCGGACCCGGTGATGTCGTAGACCTGGAGCGAGACGGCCAGCGCCGTCATGCCCTGCCCGATCCAGGAGACGGTGTTCCCGAACAGGAGCCGCCGGTAGTCGGGCGAGCTCCGCAGGGGGGTCAGGTCGGCGAGTATGCGCGTGCGGGGTACAGGTTGTTCGGCCGTTTCGGTCACAGGGGATGGTAGCGACCGAAACGGCCCGCCGGATCACGGGGGAAGCCCCAGGCCCGGCGGGGGGGACCTGGGGCTTGCACAGAGACTCCGCAGGACGGGCTGTCAGTCCAGTGCGTCCCAGTCCACGACCCCGTCCGTCGTCGATTTGGCTGAGGCCAGCAGGCCGAGCCTGTTGGCCTTGATCTTCGGGTCCTTGTCCATCACGAGCACCTCGTCGAAGAACCTGTTCACCGAGGCGACGAGAACAGGCGAATGAGCCGCCACCTGGGCGGGCCCGCGCTCGTCACCGAGCAGCTCACGGAACTTGGCCACGGAGGCCGCGAGCTCTTCCTCGGCCGCTTCGGTGAAGAGTGCGACATCGAAACCGGCGGTGACGTCTGCGGGGACGATGCGCCGCACCCGCTGAACCGCGGCCAGCAGGGCAGCGAAGTGAGGCTGTTCCTGAAGCACCAGCAGTTCCCCGAGCGTCTGCTCGGCGAGCTGCGGCGTGCCACTCAGCACAAGCACCGCGCGAACGGCGGACACCGGGTGCCCTGCCTCCAGCAGTTGCTGCTCGAAGCGGCGCACGACGAACTGCAACGCCTTGTCGAGCGCCGCCGCTTCAACAGGCACCCGCTGGTGGGAGGCCGCGAGCGCGAGACCCGTCTCCAGGGTGATCCCGGACACCGCCCGGGAGGTCCGGAGAATGTTGAGCAGCCCGACTGCCGAGCGGCGCAGACCGAACGGATCGGAGCTGCCCGTCGGCTCGGCGCCGATCGCGAACAGCCCGGCGAGCAGGTCGAACCGGTCCGCGAGGGCCAGCAGCACCCCGGCTGTGGACGTCGGCAGTTCGTCACCCGCTGCCCGAGGAAGCTCCGTCTCGAAGATCGCCCTGGCTACTTCGGGGGTCTCGCCTCCCCGTGCCGCGTACTCCTTGGCCATGATTCCGGCCAGGCTCGACAGCTCCGTCACCATCTGGGAGCCGAGATCGAACTTCACGAGGGACGCCGCCCGGTCGATGGATATGAGTGAGCCGGTGAGGGCAACTCCTGACCTAAGGGCTGTCCCGTAATCCCTGGTGGATCAGCGCACGGCGTCGGATGCGGTGCATCGCAAGGCGGAGGGACGTCCGCATACTGGATGTATTCGGGCGTTCCGACAACGCGGCGAGGTGCCGTAGCTGTCGTCGTGCGCCCGCCAGGGATTACGGGACAGCCCTTAGGGTGCCGAGACGGGACCTGAAGTCACCGGCAAAACGGTTGATCGTGCCATCGACGCACTTTTCGGTACGGTTGAGAAGGCAGGTGCGATTGCCGAAAGGCCGAGGCCGCTCTGCTGGGATTCGGTGACTTCCCATGGATCCCCACCCGCCCTTTGGCCGGACTAGGCACACACCGCCTTTTTGAGCCCACGCAGAGCCCCGGTGCAGTGCACTTGATCGCGCTTGCTCGCATGTGCTCTGCCCACGGCCAAGGCCCACCGGAAGGTGACCGAGCCCGGATCGAGTGCACACGAGCGCACCGACCAAGGGAGGCAGCATGAGAGCACTGACCTGGCACGGCAAGCGTGATGTACGGGTCGATACCGTGCCGGACCCCAGAATTCAGGACCCGACGGACGTGATCATCAAGGTGACCACGACGGGACTGTGCGGATCGGACCTGCACCTGTACGAAATGTTCGGGCCGTTCCTCGATGTCGGGGACATTCTGGGCCACGAACCGATGGGTATCGTGGAAGAAATCGGCGCAGAGGTGACTGCTGCGCGGCCGGGCGACCGAGTCGTTGTCCCCTTCAACGTGTCGTGCGGTACGTGTTTCACCTGCGGGCAGGGCTTGCACTCCCAGTGTGAGACCACCCAGGTCCGCGAACACGGCAATGGCGCAGCACTTTTCGGCTACACCAAACTCTATGGTCAGGTTCCCGGCGGTCAGGCCGAGTACCTGCGTGTGCCTTTCGGGAACACCCTCCCCATTGCGGTGCCGCCCGGGCCTGCAGACGACCGGTTCGTCTACCTCTCGGATGTCCTGCCGACCGCATGGCAGGCAGTCGCATACGCGGCCGTTCCTACAGGGGGCACCGTGGCCGTGCTGGGGCTCGGACCGATCGGAGACATGTGCACCCGCATTGCCGCTCACCGCGGCGCGGAAAAAGTCATCGGCATCGATCTGGTGCCGGAGCGACTGCGGCGGGCTCAGGCTCACGGGGTCCACACCCTCGACCTCGACGAACACGGCAAACAGATCGGTGATGCCGTCCGTGACCTCACCGACGGCCGTGGCCCCGACTCGGTCATCGACGCCGTCGGCATGGAAGCCCACGGCGCACCGGTGGCCAAGGGAATGCAGCACATGGCCACGCTGCTACCGGACGCACTGGCCGCCAAACTGATGCTACGGGCCGGCGTGGACCGGCTCTCCGCTCTGTATCTGGCCATCGACCTGGTCCGCCGCGGCGGCACGATCTCACTGTCCGGCGTCTACGGCGGGATGACCGATCCCCTGCCGCTGCTGACCATGTTCGACAAGCAGGTACAGCTTCGCATGGGCCAGGCCAACGTATGGCGCTGGGTCGACGATCTTCTGCCACTCCTGACCGACGCGGACCCGTTGGGCGTGGACAACTTCGCCACTCATCGTATGCCTCTGGACAGGGCACCAGAGGCATACGAGATGTTCCAGAAGAAGCAGGACGGCAGCGTCAAGGTCCTGTTCAGACCCTGAATCGTCAGGGTGTCCGAACGGAGGGCAGATGAACCATGGCTGAAGCCGACGGTCCGCAGAACCCCACACGCCGATATCCGCAGCCTGACTTTCCGCAGCAGGAGCAGGAGCATCCCGGATGGACGGGGCCCATGGATCCCCCGCCGGACCACGGTGAGGACTCCTACCAAGGCAGCGGGCTCCTCCTGGACCGCAAAACCATCGTGACCGGAGGGGACTCCGGCATCGGCCGGGCGATTGCCATCGCCTACGCCCGTGAAGGCGCCGACGTCCTGCTCACCCATCTGGAGCCTGAAGCGAACGAGGCCCAGGAGACCGCCCGCCTGGTCGAGGAAGCAGGCAGGCACGCGGTAACCGTCACGTGCGACATTCGCGACGAGAAGCAGTGTCGCGCACTGATCGAGAGGGCGGTTTCGGAATTCGGCCGGATCGACATCCTCATCAACAACGCTGCGTACCAGATGTCGCAGCCCGACGGCATCGCCGCGATCTCGACCGACCAGTTCGACCGGGTGATGCGCACCAACCTCTACGGAATGTTCTGGCTCTGCAAAATGGCCCTCCCGCACATCCCGGCGGGCGGTTCAATCATCAACACCACCTCGGTCCAGGCATACAAACCGAGTCCTCATCTGCTCGATTACGCCATGACCAAGGGTGCCATCGTGACCTTCACCCAAGGCCTGGCCCAGATGCTTGCGGCAGATGGAATTCGCGTCAACGCCGTGGCGCCGGGTCCAGTGTGGACGCCTCTCATCCCTGCGACGATGCCTGACACCAGGGAGTTCGGGAAGCAGAGCCCACTCGGCCGCCCCGCTCAACCAGCCGAAATGGCGCCCGCTTACGTGTTCCTGGCCTCCGCGAACGCCTCCTTCATCACCGGGGAAATCATGAACGCGACGGGCGGCACCCCACTCCCCTGAACCTTGACTGTCAGGCTTGACGCTGTTTCCGTGCCGGCACGCGAGCCAGTACGTCAATGGCCCCGTATACGCTCAGCGGTCGACTTGGTCATGACTGGGCAGCCGCATTCGCGCCGGGAGGCTTCAGCGCATGTACGCATGAAGTGAATTGCAGCTGTGTCGCGCAAGCTCAGAGGCCCGGGGGCTCGGCGGTGGCGCGGAAGAGGCGGAAGCGCACTACGTAACGGACCCCGCGCGGCTGCTGCATGCGGTGCCTATGGTTGAAGGAGGAGGCCGCCAGGGGCACCGACGGAGTGGACGGCCTTGAGCAGCGCTCGTTCGACCGAGGAGGAAACGTGACGGGCTCAGCACATCCGCTGCACGGCCGGGTCGCTGTGGTCACAGGGGCCGCTCGGGGGCTGGGAGCGGCAACGGCACGGGAACTGGACAGGCGCGGCGCCACGGTGGCATTGCTCGGCTTGGAGGGGCCGGTACTGGCCGACGTGAGAGACACGCTCTCAGGTCGAGCCCGGTCCTGGGAGGTCGATGTCACCGACGACGCCCGGATGAAAGAGGTGGCCACGGAGATCCGGGGACGCCTCGGGCCTGTTTCTGTCGTGGTGGCAAATGCAGGGGTGGCCGAAGGCGGTCCCTTTGCGGAGTCCGACCCGGTGCTCTGGCGTCGTGTGATCGAGGTGAACCTCATCGGCAGCGCTGTCACGGCACGTTCTTTCCTGCCGGACCTGCGGGAGAACCGCGGGTACTACCTGCAGATCGCCTCACTGGCCTCCTTCGGAGCGGCCCCCATGATGAGCGCCTACTGCGCTTCCAAGAGCGGCGTCGAGTCGTTCGCTCATTCGCTGCGCGCCGAGGTCGCGCACGAGCGCATCGGAGTCGGCATCGCGTATCTGAACTGGATCGACACCGACATGATTCGCGATGCGGACGAGCACGTCGTGCTTCGGGAACTGCGGGCCCATATGCCGAAGCCGGCACGAAAGGTGTACCCGGCAAAGACGGTCGCAGCGCACGTCGCACGTGCCGTGGAGCGCCGCAGCGCCGCCGTCTACGTGCCGGCGTGGCTACGCGCCGTGCAGCTGGTCCGCGCTGCCATGCCCCCGGTCGTCACGTCGTTCGCACAGCGCGAACTGCCCCGGCTCGAGCAAGGGACCACGCTCACGCCTACGGGACTTCTCGGCGCCGGCGGACGGGCCGCCGACGGACGGGCCGTCGGCCACGGCAGCGGGCACACATGACTGATGATGTCCGATCGGCATGGGCCCCGCCCATCCGCGAGACGCTTCGTCGCGCAGCGGTACAACTCGTTCCGTCCGGTCATTGTGGCCACGGCGACAGCACTCCGCCGTCGCGTGCCCGGTTTCGTCGAGCGGATCCGCCATGTGCGCGAATCGCTCAGTCCTCGCCTCGCACGATGTTGGTCTCGCCCCGTCCGTCCATACTCGCCTCGGCTTCGGGGGACGGATGCATCGCTGTTCGGGCCGGCTGATGCGTTTGCACCGCGCCGTCGGGGCGCTTTTGCTCACTCGGCATCTGCGTGCCTGCTCGCGTGTCCATTGGTCACCTCCTGTAAAAATCTAGCTAGAGTTTCGGCTACCCCCCGTGAAAATTGATACACGCGCTTGCCTCAACACGAGTGGCTCTGCTAGAGGCGAATACCGTGAGAGACGGGGGCTTCTCTCGAACTTGAGGCGTACACCGACCCCTGCAGTGCCGGCCGGACTCGATCTTTCGCGACGGCTCGGCTCGAGCCACCCGCCGCACGTGCGACACCCGTTGCTCGACGGAAGCTGCGCCGTGCGCTCGGACCGCTTCTCCCCTACGCACCATGGGCGGGCTGTTCCTGCCGGTCCACGTGGACCGGCGTGAGTCGGGCAGCGTCCGCCGGAGCTGCGCCGGCCTGGTGCCGCAGATCTTCGCGCAGCGGCCGCTGCCGGTTCGCGAGAACGTGACGCCGGGACGGTCGCGCACCTTCGACGACGTGCCCGCGTGGAACGCGATCGATGGAGTGACAATTCTGGTGCGAATCGGAAGAGTTCCGCGCGGCCGAATGTCGATCGGCTCACCACCCCATCCTGTGGGTCGCCAGTGAACAGACCGACCCCGTCCGGATGAATTCAGACATTCGAGCCGCGTCGCTCCTGGAGTCTCCACGAGATGTGCACAACCACTGTTCAAGGATCCGGACTCCGCCTCATGTGAACATCTTGGCGAGTTGCTAGCTTGGCCTGGAGCCGAGGCGTCCACCGGGCGCGGCGGGACGGGACAGGTACGCGGGGGAAGGGTTGTCCATGGCATGGGACGAGTGGGAGCAGCTGAAGGCGGACGCCGCCGATCGGCAGTCGACCGGGATGCGGTTGAACCAGCTCGAACCCGGGGGCGGCGGCTCCGCGGCTCTGCCCGGGCAGACGGGCGATCTCAAGGTGAACCACAGCGATCTGGCGAAAATCGGCAGCCAGGCGCACACCCTCTACGACGACCTCTGGAACAAGGCCCGGGTGGCCATTCCCAGCAGCGACAAGGCCGCCGGTGACCTGAGCGGTCAGGGCTTCGCGCTGGGCGGCGGGCTCAAGCACGTGTCGAACCGGTGGGACGAACAGCTGAAGTCGCTCATGGACGCGTGCGCCCATATCTCCAACCACATGCAGGTCACCAAGAAGGTGCACGCCGGTGACGAGCACTACATCCAGCGGCAGGTGAGCAGCATCGACGCCCTGGATGCCGGATTCGACGAGCGGGTCGGCGAGCCGGGCAAGAAGAACCCGGCGTACGAGCCGAAGAAGTAGCGGCGCGACCACAGACGTACAGGAGAAACGACAACTCATGGATCTCGACGCGCTGCGCTTCGCCAACTTCACGACACTCGACGAAGCTGTCTCCGACTGGGACCTGCTCGTACGACACCTCGTGGATCTGAAGAAGCAGGCCGAGGACGGGCTGCACAAGGCCGCCAACACGGCCGACTGGGCGGGCATGAACGCTCAGGTCACCAAGAAGTTCGTCGGCAAGACTGCCGGCGAGTTCACCGATGCCCACACGCAGGCCAACACCATTCACAAGATCCTCGGCGACACCCGGGACGAGCTGCGGCAGTACAAGAAGGATCTCGAGGCCGCCATCAGCCGCGGGAACAAGAAGAATCTGACCGTCACCAGCAACGGCGACGGCGGTTTCACCGTCACCATGAACATCCACCCGGACCGGGCAGCGAAGGGCACGTCCGTTCCGGAGCACAGCGAGAGCGATGTCACCGCGCTGCGCGACGAGGTGCAGGGAATCCTCAAGAAGGCCTCGGAGAGCGACGATTCGGCGAACAAGGTGCTGACCGCGATAGCCGATCAGGCCAGGATGGGCTTCTCGGACGCCAACTACAAGGATCGCGACTCCGCGGCAGAGGCCGTCCAGGCGGCGGAGGACCTCGCCAAGATCGCGGCGAAGAACCCCAAGGACCTCACACCCGCCGACTTCGACAAGATCAACGACGGTCTGACCAAGTACAAGGACGACCCGCTGTTCGCCGAGCGGTTCGCCACGCAGCTCGGGCCCAAGAAGACCCTCGAGTTCTGGCAGGGCATCAACGACCCGGCCGTGAACCCGAACGTGGGCCGCGAACGGCTCGACAAGCTCGACGACCTCCAGCGCAATCTCGGTCTGACGCTCGCCACTGCCACGCAGAGCGACTCCGCCGACATGACGAGTTGGAAGGGCAACATGATCAAGCTCGGCGACCAGCCCATCGGCCGGGACGGCGGCGGCCCCATGGGCTTCCAGGTCATGAGCAACCTGATGCGGACCGGCGACTACGACGACCAGTTCCTCAAGAGCTACGGCACCAAGCTCATGGAGACCGAACGCAGGCTCACCGGCGACGGCGAGCACGCCAACATGGCGTGGCAGCACATGGGCATGGACCCGTGGCTCAACCGGATCGGTGACGACAGCGGCGACGACCCGCTGACCGGTTACCTCAAGGGTCTGTCCAACAGCCCGGACGCGGCGACCGACTTCTTCAACGAGGAGTACGTCTCCAAGGACGACTCCCCCTTCGAGCGCGACACGGACGGCAACGGCAAGAACGGGAAGGTCCCGCTCTCCAACTTCCAGTACCTGTTCGAGGAGCGGGACTGGCCGCAGGAGAGCAATCTCAAGGGCGACGACGACAACACCGGCCGCAACAACCTCGCCCTCGCCCTGGAGGCCGCCACGACAGGGCACCCGGCGGGCGAGTTGCCGACCGCGGACACTCCGGCCCACAACGACGAGCAGACCAAGCTCTTCGAGTCCATCGTGTCCTCCGTCTCGGACGACAACGAACGACTCACGGATCACAGTTACATGTCCGACAGCATCGGACAGATCACCTCGGAGTACCTGCCGGACATCAACCGGGCCATGACCGACGACGAGGACCAGGACACGAACAACCTGTTCCCCGTCGCCGGCAGCTCCGCCACGCTCAACCACCGTGATGTGAACGCCCTGTTGGTGACCGTCGGACAGAATCCCGAGGGGTACGCGGCCGTGGAGGTGGCCAACAAGGCGTACATGGCCAACCTCATGGACTACCACATGAATCCGGACCTGCCGGCCGACGAGCGCTACTCGAAGGACACGCAGTTCACCATCGAGCAGATCGCCCACGGTTCGGGCGAGGTGTCCGGCACGCTGGCCATCGGCCGCCAGGAGGCGGTCGCCGGCCCCGCCGAGGAAGCCGACAAGAAGTTCGACCAGTCCGTGGGGCAGTGGAAGAACGCCGTCTCCGGAGGCATCGGCACGGGTATCGGCGTCGGTACGTCGTTCATCGCCAGCCCGGTCGGCGGCGCGGTGGCCGGCGGCGTGGCGGGGACGGCGAGCAGCATGGTCCTCGAAGCCCTCTTCAAGGACGCCGAGGGGCACGCCAAGGACGACGCGGGCGCCGTCATGGGCGAGAAGTGGGAGAGCGGCCTCGACCAGAACGCGGGGTACACCGAGAAGGCCGTGGAGAACGCGGCGAAGGCGCACCACCGTGACGACCTGATGGACGCCAGCATCGACGAGAAGGCGCGCGCGGCCGCCCAGGAGGGGTTCCGGGCCGCGGGTACGAACACCGACTTCATGTCCCCGCACTTGAAGACGGACATCTGATCGAATGTCCGGGGACGGCGCCCGCCGCGCCGTCCCCGTCCGAACCTCGAAAGGCTTCTTGCGTTGTCTGTCCGTGGATCTCTCCGGCGTCACCGGTTCATCGGCGCGGCCGTCTCCCTGTCGGCCACCGTCGTCCTCGCCTCCAGCCTGTCGGCGTGCTCCGGCGACGGCGACGACTCGGCCGAGAAGAAGTACACCGTGCCCGCGTCGCTGTGCGGGGTCGCCGTCGACCCCGCGCTGGTGAAAGCCGCGCTGCCCGGCGGGGATTCCGTCTCGTCGGCACTCTCGAAGCCGAACGGCGGGACGACTCGCTGCGACGTGTCCGTGGACGGCAAGGCGGCCCTGCGCCTCGCCCAGGCATGGTGGAGTGCGGGGCAGACCGCGACGACGGTCGCGCAGGGATACGCCGACACGGACGACGGGACGGTGTCGGACGACGGCCGCTTCGTCTACGCCGGGAAAGCCGGCGTCGGCAGGACTGCTTCCTGCACGTCGGCGGAGCACCCGGAGCAGAACCTCTACGCGGTGGTCCAGGTCCTGGGCTCCGGCATCGACGACCAGGCGGCCATGAAGAGTCTGATCACCGACTACACCAAGGCGGTCGAGCAGTCGGCGGCCTGTCGGTGACCTCGCCGTCGGTGGGGGGTCAGCTCCTCGCCGGTGGGTGCAGCATCCGCTGCCCCGAAGCGCTGTGACGCGACGCCGCCCGGAACGGGCTGGACTCCACCCGGCCGAGCTTCCTCGCTTCCTTCCGCACAGGCGGCAGATTCCCTGACCCCTGGCGCATCGCGAGCAACTGCCACGGCGCCTGGCGGCTCCCTGCCGGCTCCAGGGCGCCGGCCCTTCGGCAACATGCCTGCGGCTGCCCGCACCGCCTCCGCCGGAATCGTCCACCCCTGGGTTGCGATGGGCTTCACAAGTCCCGGCCCATCCCTTCCCGCCGTGCGCGGTACCTTCCGTAACGGAAGGGGTGTCGGGGCCGGAGTCGGCCCCCGCCGCGACCACGCCGGCCCCTCCGGCCCTGCTACGGCCGGGCGGGCCCCCCGGGGGCGGCCGCGGCGAGCACCACTGGCTGCTCTCGAAGCCGAAGCCGGAGTCAGGGGCGGTCAGCCCGTCAGGGACCTCCACATCGTCAGCGGACGGTCCTCGACCGTGACCTGGTCCTCGTGGCCATGGCCGTCGCGGATCACGATGATCCGGTACGTGTTCTGGTGGAACACCCAGAACAGACTCATGCCGTTGATCCGCTGCATGTCCGGTACCGCGAGGAATTCGTCGACCCGCGTGAGCCCGTCCAGCGATCGCCACAGGTCGAGGCCGCGGTCGCCGCGTTCGAGGTTGTCCCGGTGCATCCTGCCATCGGCGACCGAGACGAGACGGTAGATCTGACGGTCCATCAAGGTATGGAACACCCAGTACCAGCTCTTGCCGTCGACCCGCTGCATGTCGGGGACGGGCAGGAAGGCGTCCACCCTCTCGATGCCGTTGAACGAGACCCAGGCGGAGAGCGAGCGGTCCGGGAGGTCGATCGCGGCGGTCTGCTCGGGCGGGAGTCCGGACTCGGCGCCGTCGGCGATCGCGATCTTCCGGTAGACCTGCCGGCCTTCGACGGTGTGGAACAGCCAGAACCGGCTGCGGCCGTCGATCCGCTGCTCGTCCGCGACGGGCAGGATCGCGTCGACCTTCTTCACCCCGACGTAGCACGGCCAGGTGGTCAGCGGTCGGTCGGGGCGTTCACGGACGTCCTTGTGCTCGTCCCCGTCGGCGATGGAGACGGTCCGGCAGACGGCGCCGTCGCTGCCTGTCCCGTACGCCCAGTACCAGCTCTTGCCCTTGTCCTGCTGCATGTCGGGGATGGGCAGGAAGGCGTCGGTCGGCCGCACGGCGGCGGGCGGCTTGTCGGTGAGGCGGCCGTCACCGAGCAGCCGCAGCAGGGTCAGCGAGGGTACGAAGGCGTAGACGGACCCCTCGGTGACGACGAACTGACTCAGGCTCAGCTGAGTGGTCTTGCCGGGGGTCTCGTAGCTGAGCTTTCCGGCGGCGCCGACCATTCCGTCGGGGCCGGGCTTGTCAGGCCGGTTGGGCGGAAATTCCGGGCTGTCGATCCACGCCTTCTGGATGAACTCGAACTGCCGCACAAGGTCCGACTGGTAGCAGACGAAGAGCAGGCCGCGCTTCTCGTCGGGCCCGCCGGGTCCCTCCGCGGCGGGGTCGAAGGGTGCACCGTACGGGGCGCCGCGGCGGATGATCCGGCGGCGGTCCATCACCGGATTCTCGTCGAACGGCGGATCGCCGGGCTTCTCCTGCAGGCCGTCCCGGGGGTTGGTCTTGCGCAGATGCGAGAAGAGCGGGGTGATGAAGCCCTCGGGGTCGTTTCGGTAGCCGAAGTCGTTGTCGTCGCCGGCCAGCGCGTTGGAGGGCCTGTCGGCGTTGGGGCACGTGGCGACGGGGGTGCCCGAGCGCCACCGGCCGACGAGGCGGGCCGCCAGCCACTCCGAGGTGGCCTCGCCTGGCACCACCTTGGCCTCCTTGAGCACCTTCAGCTGCCCGGCGACCTGGGACCAGAAGCCCGGGACGTCCTGGCCGAGCCGCCGTACCACCTGGAAGGTGCCGTTGTCGGCCCAGTCGGGCGTCTCGTGCGGCACGCCGCCGACGCGGTCGTGGCCGACGACGAACTCGCCGGGCGGGATCAGCCGGGTGCCGTGGTGACCCTTGACGTACTCGGGCTTGAAGGGGTCCGGCTCGTCGAAGCCGATCACGCCGGGCTCGCTGACGCCGTCCTTGAAGCCGAAGTGCTCCTTGCCCCTCCGGCTGCCGGAGAGTGTGGCGGCGTCCTGCTGGAACACGATCACGATCTTGGCCGCGGCGCACGCCTCGCGCTGCTGTCTGACCGTCGCCTGGAGGTCCTGGACGGTATCGGAGGCGACGGTGAGCACAGCGTGGACGACCTGGCCCTTGCCGTTGCCGAAGAGCCACATCTCCGGCGAGCTGTCGCCGGTGTCCCCGAGCGCCCGCTTGTCCGAGCCCTGTTTGAAGGCTTCCAGGCCGCTGCCGGGCTCGACGGAGGGCAGCGGGTCCTTTCCGGTCAGCTCCCGCAGGCCCGCGCAGGTGAACCCGACGTTGATCCAGGTGGCCTTGAGCGCCTTCGGGTCGTCGCCGACCGACGCCTTCCTGGCCTGGCTGAAGGCGGCGTTGAAGGTCGCCACCTGCCTCGTCGTGGAGATCTGCGGTTCCAGGGCCTTGACCCAGGTGCGCGCCCTTGCCGGGTCCTCGAACTTGAGGAACAGCAGGGTCATCTGATCCTTCTTGAAGCCGGCGATCACATCACCCTGGATGTCGTCGCTCTCACGCAGCTTGAGATCGTCCACCATGTTCTCTCCAGAAGATCGACACCTCCACGCCAATGTTGCGCAGAGTAGTCAATAAAATATGCAGCGTTCGCATACCCTTTCACTGGCCGACTGGCCGACGAGTCCGACCATCACTCGATCATCGTCCACAACTTTGCTGGTCGGCGGCATACGGGGCACGTCGAGGGGCCCTTCGGGGGCGGATCACCCGCGTGCATGTCTCAGGGCGACAGCCACATGACACGCGGGAACACTGAATCTCGTCACCGTGTGTGAACGCGTGGCAGTCCCGGCGCAGCCCGTCCCCCAACGCATCCCCAGTCGGCGCCGCTGCGCCCTCCTCTCTGCTGCAAGGAGTCCCATGACCCGCAGTAATCCACCCCTGCCCGCCCGCCGGAGGCTCGCCACGGCGATCTCGCTCTGCGCCGCCACCGCGATGGCCGCGTCCGTGGTTCTGGCGTCGGCAGGCCCCGTACTCGCCCACACCGGTGACGGAGACCAGGACGGTGCGTTTCCGTACGCCCCCGCCTCCCGGGCGGCGGCCGCACCGGTCATCGCCGACCCGGCAGAGGCGGCGACGCTCGGCAAGGAGCACGCCGAGGAGCACGCCCGTACCCGGAAAGCACTGGCCGCCGTCGGCGAGTACCCGCAGACCACCCGTACGGAGCGGCTCAAGTCGCTGACCACCTCCCAGGAGAAGATCAACGCAGCCTTCGACGCCGCCGAGTTCGGCCGATTCCGGGAGTACTTCCAGTCCCCCGACTTCGCGGCCCATATCGCACTGCTGCCCACCGGCAAGGTCCTGCTGTTCTCCTTCGAGCGGATCGAGACCAACCCGCAGAAGGAACCCGCCCCCACCGACACCATCGGCAAGGAGAACGCCGGCCGCGCCTGGATCTGGGACCCCGCCAAGGGGACAGACTCCAGCGCGTTCTCCGAGAAGAAGCCGCCGGTCATCAACATGCCCGACGGCAAGAACGAGCCCCGCCCGGCACCGTTCTTCTGCGCCGGCCACTCCTACCTGCCCAACGGCATGCTCGGCGTGTTCGGCGGCAACCTCGGCGGCAACGGAGGCTCCGGCGCCAAGCTGTCCCTGGTCTTCGACCCCTGGGCGGAGGAGTGGTACCTGAACAAGGACATGTCCGTCGGCCGGTGGTACCCGAGCGTGGTCACCGGCGCCGACGGACGCCAGGTGATCATGTCCGGTCAGTCGGAGCTCGGCTGGGGCACCCCCACCCCGATCGTCGAGCGCTTCCCCGCCGCGAACCACCCGGTGCCCTTCGACAAGTCGGTCAAGCCGATCGGCTGGGGGGTGGACACGCTCAAGACCGAAGCTCCGTTCAAGTGGGACTATCCGCAATTGTTCTCGCTGCGCGACGGGAAGATCTACGGTCTCGGCCGCTCCACGGACCAGCAATGGCTCTTCGACACCGTCGCCGACACCAAGACCGACCTGCCGAACCGCCCGGACACCAACAAGGACAAGCCCGGCCCGGACGGCGGGGAGTGGAGGCGCAACTACGGCTCCGCGGTCCCCCTGCCGGCCGGCTTCAGAGGCCCCGACTCGGTCCTGGTCCTCGGCGGCGACCGCAACGACCCGAACACCTACCGTCTGGCCGGCGGCAAGTGGAACACCGAGAAGCCCCGCGCCTTCGGCCGTACCCAGGACGACACCCTGCTCCTGCCGAACGGCAACCTGCTCACCGTCAACGGCGCCTTCGACATCCGCGACTACGGCAACGGACCGTACAACCCCAACGCCGACCTGAAGTACCGCCAGATCGAACTGCGCGACGAGAACGGCGACTGGAAGCTCGGCCCCGCCCAGCGGCTGCCACGCGGCTACCACTCCAACGGCGTGGTCCTGCCGGACGGCCGAGTCATGATCACGGGTGACGAGCTCCAGCAGCTCGCCAACGACCCCGACGTCACCGACAACAACAACGGCAGCATCGAGATCTACGAACCGGCCTACCTCCACCAGGGCAGCCGCCCCGCGCTCGGTCTGATCTTCAACCCCAGCGTCGGCTACAACGAGAAGATCACGGTGAGCACCAGTACGCCCGGCGACGTCACCCGCGCCGTGCTGCTGGCCCCGACCACCGCGACCCACTCGATCAACACCAGCCAGCGTCACCTCGAACTGCGTATCAAGAGCCGCAGCGGCAACTTCCTGGAGCTTCAGGCCCCGCCGACCGCCGCCGCGGCCCCGCCCGGCCACTACATGCTCTTCCTCCTCAACGAGGAGGGCGCACCGAGCAAGGCCGGCTGGGTCCAGCTCAAGCCCCCGACGGCCGCGGGTGCCACCGCCGCCAAGGTGAAGGCCGGCGACTGACACCTGCAGTCTTCTCCGGGACGAGCCCCCCAACGCCTGGTCACGGGCACGGCTGGGGGCTCGCCGCGTACCGCACAGTACCGGTATCGCGTACGGGCGGATCCGGCCTGCCCGGCGATCTCGGCGAGCTGAAAGTCCGCGAACGAATCAGCCCCGACAACAACTTCCGCGCCCTGGAAACGCCGCGAAGTGGGGCAGGTGGTGGTCGCGGCCGGGATGGACACCCGGACGGCACGTCTTCCCCGGCCCCAGGGCACGATCCTGTACGAGGTCGACCACGCCGAGTTGCTGGCCGTCAAGGCGCGTCTTCTCGGCGACGGCTACGCACCGGGGTGAGAGCGGCGGGAGGTGCCGGTCGACCTGACCGGTCACTGTCCCCGGCACTGGCGGCCGCCGGCCTCGACCCGGCGCGGCCCACACGGTGGGTGGCGGAGGGACCGCATCTCCGCGACCAGCCCGACGCCCAGGATGATCGGCAGGCGGCCGTGCGTGTGATGGACGGCGCGCTCGGTAGGGCGGACACGGCCCTACGCGAAGCGGCCGACTCCCTTCACACCGCGTCGGCGACGGTGTCGCCTCCGTCCGTGCAGCCCCGGGCCGCCCGCGGCCGATCCACGAGGCGGTGCTCACCGCGATCGCCACCTTCACCGTTGCGCTTCCCCTGCTGCTTCACGTCGCGGCGGGGGAGCGCGTCCTCACTCCGCGGGGCAGGGCAAAGACGTGGTTGGAGACCCATAACAGCACCGTCACCGCGCTGGTCCTGGTGGCGATCGGTCTGCTCCTCATCGTCGAGGGTGCTCCAGACTGTGACCGGCGTCTCACATGCCGACAACAGGGCGTGACGGCGGGCGCAGTCGGAGGGTGGCCCGTAGCTTGAAAGAGGGGAAGCCTTTGGGGGCGTGAAGGGAAGTGGCACGGTGGCATCACGGGTTGACCACGCGGCACTGTTCGCCGCTACGCCGAGCCCTTACCTGGTGCTCGGCCCGGACCTGGTGATCGTCGATGTGAACCGGGCTTATCTGGAGGCCACCGGACGCACCCGGGAGGACCTGCTCGGCGAGCACATCTTCACCGCGTTCCCGAACAACCCCGCCGACCCGGAGGCCGACGGGGTCCACAACCTCAAGACTTCCCTGCACCGGGTCCTGTCCAGCCGCAGACCCGACACCATGGCTCTGCAGAAGTACGACATCCCCGTCATGGGCCGGCCAGGGGCGTTCGAGGAGCGCTGGTGGTCCCCGGTGAACACCCCGGTCACGGGTCCGGACGGGCAGGTGTCCTACATCATCCACCGGGTCGAGGACGTCACCGCCTTCGTCAAAGCCCATCAGGCCGCCCACCCCGCCAGCGTCCAGGTGGGCCAGCGCCTGGAGAAGGCCCAGGCACTGGAGGCCGAGCTGTACGCACGGGCGCGGGAGCTACAGCGGCTGAACGAGGAACTGCGGCACGCGCACACCCGCGAACGCGAGGTCGCCGTCACCCTGCAGGAAGCCATGCTGCACGCCCCCGACCTGGCCCATCACGGCAATGTCGCGGTGCGCTACCTGCCCGCCACCGGCTCCCTCAACGTGTGCGGCGACTGGTACGACGTCGTCGACATCCCGCCCGACCAGCTCGCCGTCGCGGTCGGCGACGTCATCGGCCACGGCCTCGAGGCCGCAGCCGTCATGGGCATGCTCCGCAGCGCCCTGTCCGCCTCCATCCGCGCCCTGGAGCGCCCAGCCCAGGCCCTGGAGGTCCTCGGCCTGTACGCCCGGTCCGTCGAGGCGGCTCTGGGCACCACCACGTTTCAAGCGATCGTCGACACCCGCAGCCGTCTGATCAGCTACAGCAACGCGGGGCACCCCCCACCGGTGCTCGTCCACCGCGACGGCAGCTGCGAACTGCTGGACCAGGCCACCGACCCACCGCTCGGCGCCCGCCCGCAGCATGTCGCCCGCCCGCAGGCGACCCTGCCCTACAAGCCCGAAGACACCCTGGTGCTGTACACCGACGGACTGATCGAGCGCCGAGGCGAGGACATCGACGCCGGCCTGGGCCGTCTGACCGACGTGCTCAGCGAGTTCCGCCGACTCGGCACCGAACAGCTCGCCGACACCGTCCTGGCACACCTCGACGTCTCCAGCGGCGGACGCGACGACATCGCCCTGATCGTCGTCCGGCTCTGACCTGGCCCTCCCGATGACGCGCACCTGGTTACTGTCGGTTGCATCCTGCGACGGCAGCAGCGCTGCTCGGGCCGCGGGAAGCGAACAGCTGCGCATCGGCCAGGCGTCATCGGGCGGCGTCAGTGTGTCAGTCATGGCCGAAGGAGGCTACGGCCCGCTACCTGGGAACGTGCAGCCAGGGCACCGTTAACGCCCGTCAGCAACTCTGCGATCGGCATACCCAGACGACGAGCGATGGCGCCCTCGGCCTGCGTTCTCAGTGCACCATGTGGCGCGGAATCTGCAAGGCGCGGTGGGAATCCCGGAGACGGGCGGTAGGACCGCGTGGCGATCCGTGACGTCAGCGCTTGGACCATGGGCGACTTTCAGCTACTCCGACCTCTGAATTTACCGCTGCGCGCTGAGGAACCTCTCGGCACGCGGTGAGGGTCCGAACGGCACCTGCCGGTCGGACCCTCACTGTTGCTTTGGTGGCGGCTCGCGCCTGCCCGTCGGTCAGACGGCAGCAGCGACGCCGAGCATCGCGGAAGCCTTTTGGAACGGGCTGAGGACACGCCTGGGCGCCACGGTGCGGAGAGCACCGGGGCAGGTGAAGCCGAGTCGGCTCATGGCCCGGAGAACTTCACCGGCGCTGAAATCGCGGCGGTCCTGGCGTGTGATGACCTGCCCGACCTGCTTGATCGGGTAGGTGCGGCGGCCGATGATCACGGACTCGCCGATGACCTGTTCGGGCTTGACGCCCTTCATGGATTCCAGGACGCCGCTCTTGGTGAGGTCGAACGGGAAGCGGGCGATGACACAGCGCATGAAGCCTCACAGGGAGAAGAAGGGGATGGTTCTGCCGCGGTGAGGCGGCTCAGTGAGCAAGGGCGAGGACGCCCAGAGCCCTGCCCTGTTCGTCGACGACCGGCAGGGCACCGAGCCGGCGGTGGCGCATTGCAAGCTTGGCTTCAGCCATCGTGGTCACGGGCGAGGTGAACGGCCTGTGGTTCTCGAGGATGCTGCGCAGCTGGACCCGGTCCGTATACACGGAGCTGCCACGGATGGCGGTGAGCTGGGCCTGGGTGACCAAACCGGTACACAGGCCGTCGTTGTCGCAGACGAGCAGGTGCTCGGTGCGGGCACTGGCCATGACGGACAGGGCCACCTCGATGGTCATGTCGTCGCAGACCTGCGGTCCGGCCGCGTCCATGGTGTCGGCCACCGTCCCGTGCACGGGAGCGGCACTCTCCGGGCGGGGTTGCATCTGAACGAGCGTCAAAATGTGCCTCCTGCAGAGACGGGTCAGCTTCCTGATCATGAACGTTCTAGGCCGCCGCGTCGAAGGAGGACTGCCGCACGGTTACGCGCCGGGCCGCTGATGCGGGGCTGCGTCGGCCGCGGGAAGCCGCGCTGCGGCTGCGCGGACGCCGCTCGGCCACCGGCGCAGAGATCGTCACGGGAATGCCTGAGGGGGCCTGGGCGCCGGTGATCCGGCTGAGTGCCTCTTCGCCGGAGCGGACCTGGGTGGTCTGGGGGATGATGCCGGCGGCTGCCATGAGGCGGGTCATGTCGCGGCGCTGGTTGGGGGTGACCAGGGTGACGACGCTGCCGGACTCGCCGGCGCGCGCGGTGCGGCCGCCGCGGTGGAGGTAGTCCTTGTGGTCGGTCGGCGGGTCGACGTTGACGACGAGGTCGAGGTTGTCGACGTGGATGCCGCGCGCCGCGACGTTCGTCGCGACAAGCACAGTGACGTGCCCGGTCTTGAACTGGGCCAGGGTCCGGGTGCGCTGCGGCTGCGACTTCCCGCCGTGCAGGGCGGCGGCCCGCACCCCGCTGTTCAGCAGGTCCTGCGTCAGCCGGTCGACGGCGTGCTTGGTGTCCAGGAACATGATTACCCGGCCTTCGCGGGCCGCGATCTCGGTCGTCGTCCGGTGCTTGTCGGCGCCGTGGACATGCAGGACGTGGTGTTCCATCGTGGTGACCGCGCCTGCGGACGGGTCGACGGAGTGGACGACCGGGTCAGTGAGGTAGCGGCGGACCAGGAGGTCGACGTTGCGGTCGAGGGTGGCGGAGAACAGCATGCGCTGGCCCTCGGGCCGGACCTGGTCCAGGAGTGCGGTGACCTGGGGCATGAAGCCCATGTCGGCCATCTGGTCGGCCTCGTCCAGGACGGTGATCGCGACCTGGTCCAGCCGGCAGTCGCCCCGGTCGATGAGGTCCTTGAGACTGTTCGTGGCGAACCCGTCGGAGGGCAGCCTGCCCGGGGCAGCTATACGCTCCGAGCGTGGCTGGGAAAGGTCAGGTAGGGGCGGGCACGCACCCCCTCAGCCCGTGGTCGTCGGGTTCTCCGATTCGGCGGCATGGCGGTATTCGGCGTTGATGCGCTGAGCTTCTTCGAGCTGGTCTTCGAGAATGACGATGCGGCAGGCGGCCTCGATCGGGGTGCCCTGGTCGACGAGTTCGCGGGCGCGGGCGGCGATGCGCAGCTGGTAGCGGGAGTAGCGGCGGTGGCCGCCGGCGGAGCGCAGCGGGGTGATCAGGCGGGCTTCACCGATGGCGCGGAGGAAGCCCTGGGTGGTGTGGAGCATCTCGGCGGCCCGGCCCATGGTGTAGGCGGGGTAGTCGTCGTCGTCGAGACGGCCGAACGAATCATCTGCTGTCATTTGCACCTCTCTGTGGAACGCGTGGAGGGGCCCGGGTGCCATATGGCACCCGGGCCCCGAAGGAACTGCTACACCATCTGCCGACCCTGATACTGCGTCGGCCCTCTGTTTCCGCAGACCCGACCTGAAGACTGTCGGGGGTACGGGGATCGCGGTTGCTTGACCGGAGACCACCTCACTATCGATGTCCTGCGGTACCCGGGCCCAGTTATTCCGCCCGGGCGATCCTGATGGCGCCTGGTTCCTCCGTTCTTCCCTCTGGGATCAATCACTTACCTACTGCTAGTACTGCTCTCCTGCGTACTGCTCTGTGGCCTGTCTCAGCGCCACTCTTCGACAGCCAGCCCCGTCGCCCGTCCTGCGTCTGCTCTGGCTTAGAACCCCACTGCCGAACCTCCCGATGCGCGCGCCCTGCAGCCGACGCCTTCACCGAGGTACTGCTCTGCTCTCCTGCGTACTGCCCTGTGGCCTGTCACAGCGCCACCCTTCGACAGCCAGCCCCGTCGCCCGCCCTGCGTCTGCTCTGGCTTAGAACCCCACTGCCGAACCTCCCGATGCGCGCGCCCTGCAGCCGACGCCTTCACCGAGGTACTGCTCTGCTCTCCTGCGTACTGCTCTGTGGCCTGTCACAGCGCCACCCTTCGACAGCCAGCCCCGTCGCCCGCCCTGCGTCTGCTCTGGCTTAGAACCCCACTGCCGAACCTCCCGATGCGCGCGCCC